>JAZOVP010000001.1:0-17770 GCA_045658765.1 Eubacteriales bacterium
CCGAAAAAGAGAAAGTTCACAAGCTCCGGTAAAGAAATTCCGAAAATCTGCACCGAGGATTCAAAAAACACTCGATACATATCAATGAAAATTTGAAGAAATAAAAAGGCAATCAGTTCAATGCGAAAGGCCTTATCGGAAACAATTTTTTTCATGGCAACCACCTATAAAAACAAAAGGGATAAAGTTTTGATCAAAACGGGCAGGGAACTCTGTTTTTTCGCTTATTGATTCAGCAAAATCGCAAAAAATCCCTATTGTATTATGATCATTTTATTTTACACCATATTCCTGTTTTTGTCAATTTTGGAAAAGGGGCTGAAAAAGCAAAAGAAAGCCCTTGCAAATCGAATTTGCAAGGGCAAAAGTATTATCCTTTTTTCGGGGCTTTTTTGCGTAGCACAAAAACCGTTCCTTTGATGAGAATGTTCACTCCCAAAATCAAAAGAGAAACCACTGCGGCGCATTCAAATTGCATCTGCGCCTCAAACTGATTGATCATCAGCGAAATGGGCTTGTTCGTGGTGGAGGCAAGGAAGGAAACCGCGGAAATGGTCATCATACAGTTCACAAAGAAGTAAGAAAACATTTCCATTAAAGTGGTTTTGCATTGCGGCACAAACACATCTTTTATAATGTGAAGTCGCCCAATTCCCATCGTGTGCGCCACTCCCTCAATGTTTTCGTTGAGCTTGGAAAGGGAATTATACATCATCAAATACGGGGAAGAAATAAAGTGCACAAGGTTTACCAAAATCAGAATGATCACGGTGCCGTAAACGGGTGTGATCTGGAAAGTAAGTACATACGAAAGACCGAGCACCACCCCGGGAATTGCAGCAGAGGTCATCGATGCAAGGTGCAAAAGATGCGAGGTTCTCGATTTCATTCTGGCCGACATATACGCGGTGAAAAATGCGATCACCGTGCCGCAAAGCGCTGTTCCCAAAGCAATCAAAATAGAATTGATCAGGTAATCGCCCGCGTTCAGATCAAATGTTTTTATCACGTTTTCAAAGGTGAAGGTAAGATCTGTGGGGTAATTTTTCGCAATCGACAAAATCGCAAACGCCGCGATCGGAAGCAGAGTGAAAACAGTAACCGCGCCGCAAAAGAGATATGAGAAGAAAAGCAAAAGCTTGTTTTTTGCAGGGGGAAGGGGCTTGGTGATATAGCCCGCGTTTCCTTTATCTTTATTCAAAAGGTCGATGATGAAAGCAATCACCGCGGGAATCAGGAGCAAAGCACCGTAAACGGTTCCTTTTCCGAAATCGAGCTGACCGATTACTTCCTGATACATCACCGCCGCCACAGTGGTATATTTCCCGCCCACCATCAAAGGCACACCATAATCGGTGATAATTAGTGTGAAGGTGGAGAAAAACACCGAAATGAGGGGCTTTCTTAAATAGGGGAGCATAATTGCGGTAAATTGGCGCCACTTGGAAATGCCAAGCACCTTCGCCGCTTCATAGGGAGAACCGTCTTCATAGTGAATAATATCGGATAGCATCAAATATGCCACGGGAAAGGCATACATCACCGAACCGAGCACAATTCCGCCCAGTCCGTAGATCGCGCTGGATTCCAATCCAAAAAAGCGGGTTAAAATACCGTTGTTTCCGAATAAAATAATCAGTCCCATTCCACTGGAAATCGAAGGGATGAGCATCGGAAGGGTAAAAAAGATTCCAAAAATACTTTTGAAACGAATGGCGGTGCGCTCAATGCAAAGAGCAAGGAAAAATGCGAGCACCACCGTGATGATCGTGCTGAAAACCGAGGAAACGAGTGAATTTTGAATCGCGGTCAAAAATACAGGCGAATCCACCACGCGCCGAATGCTTTCGGCATCCATATAGGAAAACATACGGATCAGCGGCAAAAATACCAGCGTGATGAAAACGATTGCAAGCGGAATCTTCACACAGTCGGCTCGGTTGATTTTAGAAAGGAGAAATTTTTTCATACCTATGCCTTCACATACTTCGAAAGAGAATCAATTTTGGTTTGCAGATTTTCCAAAACAAAAGATTTCACATAATCGTTTGCAGGATTTTGAACGATGTTTTCGGGAGTGTCGATCTGTTCGATGGTTGCTTCTTTCATCACCATAATGCGATCCGACATGGCAAAGGCCTCTTCCTGATCGTGGGTGATATAGATCATCGTGGTGCCGAATTCTTCTTGAATGCGCTTGAGTTCTGCGCGAAGGGAAAGGCGAGTGGCAACATCAAGAGCCGACATCGGCTCGTCAAAAAGCACAATATCGGGGTTTAATACAAGCGTTCTTGCGATGGCAACTCTTTGCTGCTGACCGCCCGAAAGCTCGCACGGGCGTTTGTTTACATGCTCTCCGAGATTCATATTTTCAATGATGGCATGCGCCTTCTCGCGCACTACGCGGCGCCCTGTCTTGGATTTGTTTTCCTTTCGGATTTTGAGTGCGTATTCCACATTTTGCAAAACAGTCATATTTTCAAACAGGGCAAAATTCTGAAACACAATGCCCATCCCGCGGTCGCACGGCACGGCATTGGTGATATCCACCCCATCCTTTACCACGGTTCCGCCCGTGGGCTTGAGCAGACCGATCAGAATGCGCAAAATGGTGGTTTTTCCGCAACCGGAGGGACCCAGAATGGAAAGAAATTCTCCGTCGCAAACTTCAAAGTTAACTTTGTTTAAGGTTTGTTTTCCGTCAAAAACCATTTCCAGATTTTTGGCGATAAGTTTTGTTTTTTGCATCGCTTTTCCTCTTGAAGATCAGTATTTCCACTGATCGAGCAGTTTGTTCTTTGCTTCGATTGTGTTGTTTTTCATATCGGCGTAAAGAATGTTTTCGGGATAATTCTTCATGGTAAAGGTTTTATCTTTATAGATCTGTTCGGGCAAGAATTTTTCGTTTTGTTCCAAATTGTAGGTGTTGATCAGAAAATCAAACACTTCCTTCACGCATTCGCGCGTTTCTTTGCCTTTCAGAATTGCCTGACCATAAAGGGTAAAGGGAGCGCCTTCTTCAAAGAAAACAACCTTCAAAGGAGCGCCTTCGTTGATCTTCATCACTGCTTGCGAGGTCATACCGAGCCCGATCGCCGCTTCTCCCTGCATCAAAGCATTTACCGGTCCGGAGCCGGAAGAGGTATACTGGAGAATATTTTCGGTGAGTTTATCAAAATAGGCAAGGGCTTTCTTTTCGCCCCAAGCGTTCACAAGGGATTTCACAAACATATATCCCGTACCCGAAGATTTGGGATTGGGCATCGAGATCAGCCCTTTGTATTCGGGCTTCAATAAATCTTCGTAGGAGGTGGGTTCGGGAAGATTTTTCTTCTTCAAGGTTTCGGTGTTTAAAATGATGGCACCGCCGTTGCGGCATTGAATGATGTAGTTTTCACTTTCCACCGTATCTTCTGAATAGATGCTCTTGTCGTAATGGGAAAGATCTGCCAAAAGGCCCTTTTCATCAAGCTGGGAAAGATAAGCGTATTCCAAATCATAGGTGATGTCGCATTTGGTGGATCCTTGTTCTGCCATCAGCTTTGCCGCGTGGTTGCCGGTCGACATGTATTCCAAGGTGATGTCGTAATTGGGGAATTGCTCCTTCAAGCGCTTCGACATATCTTCCACTGCATAGTCTTCGGAACTGGTGTAAATCAGAATCTTTTCCTTCTGTTCGCCACAACCTGCAAACACAGTCAAAATAAGCGCAAATAAAAGGGTGAATGCCAAAATTTTCTTCATTGTTTTCATCGTTTTTTTCCTCCGTAAATTAAGCATAGGTGGAATCGATTTTTTTCAAGTCGCTGTAGCTGTCGATTTCCACAATGTCGTCAAATGTGCATGGGCGCACTTCCACATGGTAGTGATTCAGGCAATATTCGAGCGGAACCTGATCCCAATAGCGTTCCTTGCCACCTGGCATTTCATAAACCGCTTTGATATCATCGAAAAGTTTCTTTCCGTCTTCTTCGGTCCAATAAGAAATTCCATACATGTGATGGCAGTTTTCCCCGCCGATTTTCACTTTGGTTACGATGCGGTTTTTGGTTTCGAGGCACCAATCATCGGTTTTATCGGTGTATACTCCCAAATAATTCGAAACAAATTGATATTTTTGAATCAGATTCGGATTGGAAAGCACCAAATCCGCCTCCAAAATATAAGCGTTTTGCAAAAGTTCTCTTGCCAGCATTGCGGAAGAAATGTTGTTTGCCTCATTGAAAAGGGGGTTTTCAATAAAGCGGATCATGGGATATTTGTATAAAAGTTGATCAAACTGCTCACCCAAATATCCGCGCACAATATAAATTTCTTCAATCCCTGCTGCGATCACCGCATCAAGCAGGGTATCGATCATGCGAACTCCGTTCACTCGCACAAGGGGCTTGGGGGTGTTGAGAGTGATGGGCACAAGGCGCGAACCGAAGCCCGCGGCAATGAAGATGGCTCTTTTCACGCGATAGGGTTCGAGCGCTTCATAACCTTTCCCGGTCACTTCTCCGTTTTCCAAAAATCCTGCGCCCTTGAGATCGGTGATGATTTTGCTGATCGAGCCAACTGAAAGAGAAGCTTCTTTTGCAATTTCTCTTTGAGTTTTCTTTTCGCTGCATCCTTCCAGATAAGCCAAAATTTCCAAATGCTTTCTGGAGAGTGTGTTTTGATTCATTTTTTGTTCCTCTTTTGATCAAATTTAAATAAATTGTGTGAAAAATCAACGATTTTTGCCATTTCTTGTTCATTCATTGATATTATATATGCAAAATTGAACAAAGTCAACACTCTTTTTGGCAAAAAAGAAAGCGGAGTGAATTTCACTCCGCATTTTTTGTTTTTAATTTTAGGTGTTTTTCATAATCACCGTTTCCACGCAATCGCTCGCGTGTTCGCAAGCGTCGGCGCAAGATTCAAAGCAGTCGTAAATCTTGCAGAAGGAAATGGCGGTATAGGCATCGGCGGGATTCTTTGTGATCTCGCGAAGGGAATTCAGATAGATCTGATCGCATTCTTCTTCCACATCATTGAGCTGAATGATCAAAGAGCGAATTTTTTTGGATCTCTTGAAGTTTTCAAATTCTTCCATCAATTCGCAAAGCAGTTCGCAGGATTTCACGATCTTCTTTGCAAATTCAAGAATTCCGGGCTGAACCGATTGAATGTTGTAAATATAGAATTTCTGCAAAATTTCTTCGATCTGATCGGTTACCTGATCCAGATTGTGGCTGAGCATGGCAAGGTCTTCGCGGTCAACAGGGGTAACAAATGCCTTCACCAAAGCTTCGCTCATTTCATGCTTTTTGCCGTCGGCGGCAGTTTCAATCTCGTGCATGTTTTTGAGCATCAATTCGATTTTTTCGGGATCGTAATTTTCAAGACATTCCACCAAATAAAGTGCCGCTTTCTTGGAAAGCTCGGTGGTTGCTTTAAAGTTTTCAAAATAAAATTTATCGCCTTTTGCCATAATTTCATTTCCTTTCCGTTACATAAACAAATACATAAATAATTTGGTCATCAAAAAGCCCACGAGTCCGCATCCGGGGAAGGTGAGAATCCAGGTGAGCACCATTTCCTTTACCACACCCAAATTGATTGCCTTAATGCTCTTCACTGCACCAACACCCATAATCGCGGTGGTTTTTGCATGGGTGGTGGAAACAGGCAAACTCAAAAATGAGCAAAGAAGCAGGGAAGTGGAAGCGGCAAGGTCTGCCGAAAATCCTTGGTATTTTTCAAGTTTCACCATATCCATACCAACGGATTTGATGATCTTCTTTCCGCCGATGGCAGTACCGAGTGCCATAATCACTGCGCAAAGGATCATAATCCAAGGCGCCGGAGCCAAATCCTTCGGAATGGATTCTCCTTTCGACATAAAAAGGCATAAAATGATAATGCCCATAAATTTCTGACCGTCTTGCGCGCCGTGCATAAAGGCAGAATAAGCCGCGCCGCCGATTTGCGCATATTTGAATACCGGCTCGGTTTTCTTTCGTTCCACATGATAAAAGGCGCGAGTAACAAATTTACAAACAAGCCATCCAAGCCCAAAGCCAAGGATCACGGAAGTTGCAATTCCATATACCACTTTAATCCATTCATCGGGGTTCACTGCGCCCCAGCTTCCGTGCAGTGCAATCGCGCTTCCCGTGAGCCCTGCGATGAGTGCATGGCTTTCGCTGGTGGGAATCCCAAACACCCAAGCAAGGGTTGCCCAAAGCACAATGGCAAACATCGCCGCAGAAAGGGCAATGATAGCGGCTTTGGAGTCGCTTCCAAAATCCACCATTTTGGTAATGGTTTCCGCCACGGTGGCATTCACAAGAGTCATCACAAAAACGCCAAGAAAATTAAACACCGCCGCCATCAAAATAGCCGCTTTCGGAGGCATACATCTGGTTACCACGCAAGTAGCGATGGCATTGGGCGCATCGGTCCATCCGTTTACCAGAATCACCCCGAGCGTCATCGCAACGGCGAGAAAAAGCAGGGGATTGGCTGTCATCTGATTCCAGAATTCAGAAATACTGGTCATAAAGATCCTTTCTTCTTTTTTTCTTACTTTTTAATAAAATTCGCCTATATTTTATCGAATTTTGAGAAAACTGTCAAGATTTTACTTTGATTTTATCCCAAAAGCACATCAAAAGAGAGCATCGTGCAAAAGCCCAAAAGAAGCGCATAGGTGGCTCCTCGCTCCGAGCCGTGCGCATGGGTTTCGGGGATCATTTCATCGCTGATCACATAAAGCATCGTGCCGCCCGCAAAAGCAAGTGCAAAAGGCAAAACTGCAGTGGAAATGCTCACGGCAAAATAGCCCAAAAAAGTTCCCACCACTTCCACCAGCCCCGTGAGCGCGGCAATGAAAAGGGTTTTCTTTTGAGTCATTCCCGCCGCCAGCATCGGAGAAATGATCACCATGCCTTCGGGAATATTTTGAAGCGCGATGGCAAGTGCGATCGTGAAGGCATCGGAGGTGTTTCCCGTGCCGAATCCCACCCCTGCGGCAATTCCTTCGGGGAGATTGTGAATCCCAATGGCGATCACAAAAAGCAATACTTTATTTAGGTTTTTCTGGTGTTCGGGGTGCTTTTCTTCCGCGCCGTCTCCCATTTTATGCAGATGAGGCACGATCTTATCAATGATATTCACCGAAAATGCGCCCGCAAAAATGCCAACAACCGTGGTGAGAATAGCATATTTTCCGCCAAGTTCAAGAGAGGGAAGAATCAGCCCCACCACCGCTGCCGCAAGCATCACCCCGGCGGCAAAAGAAAGCGTGATATCGCTGAATTTGTGGCTAATCTTTTTAAAAAGAAATCCAAAAATCGCACCAACAAGGGTGGCACCGCCAACCCCTAGTGCAGTGATCACAACAAGTTCCATTGTTTTTCTCCTTTTTAAAACTAGAAAAATTTTATCATAAAAAGGGGAATTTTTCAATCCTTTTTTCTTTTGGTTTGACTTTTTTTCAAGGATGGAATATAATGGTTCCAAAGAATGGATTATAAATAAAGAAAGGAATCTGATATGCTTCTTTCCATTGTTGTTCCTTGCTACGACGAAGAAGAAAACATTCGTCTGTTTTATGAAAAAACCAAAGAATCCCTTGCGCCCTTAATGGGGCATACCGAGCTTGTCTTTGTGGACGACGGTAGCCGCGACGGAACTTTAAATGAACTCAAAAAATTAGCCGAGGAAGCAGATACTTCTATCCGCGTGATCAGTTTCTCGCGCAATTTCGGCAAAGAAGCGGGGCTTCTTGCAGGGCTTCGCGCCGCAAAGGGCGATTATATTGCCGTGATCGATGCCGATCTTCAGCAGAATCCCAAGTATATTGCCGATATGCTTGAAATTCTTGCCGATCATCCCGAATATGATTGCGTGGCCGCCTATCAGGCCATTCGCAATGAAGGAAGAGTTTTGAGCTTCTTTAAAAATGGTTTCTATAAGCTCATCAATAAAATCACCAGCATCGAATTCTATCGTTCCGCCAGTGATTTTCGCCTTCTTTCCCGAAAAATGGCGGATGCCATTCTCTCTCTTCCCGAAAAATGCCGCTTCTCGAAAGGAATTTTCTCTTGGGTTGGTTTCAAAACCTATTATATGCCCTATGAAGTCGAAGAAAGAGCGGCAGGCAAATCCAAGTGGAATTTCTGGTCGCTTCTTTCCTATGCCTTTGATGGCATTGTTGGCTTTTCCGATAAGCCGCTGATTTTATCTTCCGTGATCGGAATTGTGCTCTTTCTCATTTCGATTCTGATGATGTTTGTTGTGGTGCTCAAAACCCTCATTTTCGGCGATCCCGTTGCGGGCTTTCCCACCCTCTGTTCGCTGGTTCTTCTCCTTTCGGGAATTCAGCTTCTTTGTATCGGCATTGTGGGGCAGTACCTTGCCAAAATGTATGCCGAAATTAAAAATAGACCTCTTTATATCATCAAAGAAGAGATCAACAACGAAAAATAAATCAAAAAAAGAAACACCGCAGAAATTTCTGCGGTGTTTTTTTTGTTTAACCGATCAGGCACTTTTCGTAAATGCCTGCTTTTTTGATGGCTTCCACCAAGGTATCGCCGATCTTGTCGGGGGTGGGAGCAACCATAACGCCTGCTTCTTCAAGCGCTTTCACTTTGCCTGCCTGAGTGCCTTTTCCGCCGGAAATAATAGCACCTGCATGGCCCATACGCTTGCCCTTCGGAGCGGTTTTTCCGCCGATGAAGGAAACCACGGGCTTGGTCATGTTTTCTTTGATCCATTCTGCGGCCTCTTCTTCGCCGCTTCCGCCGATTTCACCGATCATCACAACAGCATAGGTTTCGGGATCTTCGTTAAACATTTTCAAAATGTCGATAAATCCGCTTCCGCGAATGGGATCGCCGCCAATGCCCACTGCAGTCGATTGACCGATGTTTCTTGCGGTGAGCTGATGCACTGCTTCATAAGTAAGGGTTCCGCTGCGGCTCATAACGCCAACATGCCCGGGCACATGGATAAATCCGGGGAGAATTCCCACCTTGCAAGCGCCGGGGGAAATCAGACCGGGGCAGTTAGGCCCGATCAAACGGGTGTTTTTGCCTTCCATATAATTTTTCACGCGCATCATATCCAAAACGGGAATTCCTTCGGTAATGCAAACCACAAGCTCGATTCCCGCATCTACCGCTTCCAAAATTCCGTCTGCGGCAAATGCCGGAGGAATATAGATCACAGAGCAATTTGCGCCTGTTTTTTCTTTTGCTTCTTTTACGGTGTTGAATACCGGCACTCCAAGCACTTCCTGACCGCCTTTTCCGGGGGTGGTACCGGCCACGATCTTCGTGCCGTATTGGAGCATCTGTTCGGTGTGGAATCTTCCTTGAGAACCGGTGATTCCTTGCACGATTACTTTGGTGTTTTCATTTACAAGAATCATTTTTTTGCCTCCTTTATGCCTTTGCCGCAAGCTCAACTGCTTTTTTGGCAGCTTCTGCAAACGTTTCGGCAGGAATCAGAGAAAGACCGGAATTTCCCAGAATTTCTCTTCCTTTATCGGCGCCCGTTCCATCAAGACGAACCACAACCGGCACGCGAATTTCCATTGATTTTGCTGCTTCCACAATGCCTTGCGCGATGATGTCGCATTTCATAATGCCACCGAAAATATTCACAAGAATGGCTTTCACATTGGCATCGGAAAGAAGAATTTCAAATGCCGCTTTCACTTTTTCGGTGGTAGCCGAACCGCCAACATCCAAGAAGTTTGCGGGCTCTCCGCCGAAGGTTTTGATAATGTCCATCGTTGCCATCGCAAGACCTGCACCGTTCACCATACAGCCAACAGAGCCGTCGAGCGAAACATAGTTCAAATCGTATTTGGAGGCCTCGATCTCTTTGGGATCTTCTTCATTCAAATCGCGAAGCTCCAGAATATCTGCGTGGCGGAAAAGGGCATTGTCATCAAAGTTCACTTTCGCGTCGATGGCAAAAAGTTCGCCGTCTTCGGTTTCGATCAAGGGGTTGATTTCCACCAAAGAGCAATCCTTTGCCACAAACAGGCGATACATTCCTCTTGCAATCTTCACAAATGCCTTTGCCTTATCGCCCGAAAGTCCAAGGCGCTCAGCCATTTCCCATCCGTTGTAATCCTTATAGCCGATGGTGGGATCAATTCGCATTTGCAGAATCTTTTCGGGATGATTTTTGGAAAGTTCTTCGATTTCCGTGCCGCCCTCTGCAGATGCGATCATCACGATCGCGGCGCTTGCGGCATCTACCGTCATCGAAACATAGTATTCCTTTTTGATTTTACTGCCTGCCGTAACAAAAATTTTGCGAACCAATTTTCCTTCGGGACCGGTTTGATGGGTATAAAGGGTTTTTCCAATCAGTTCTTCCGAAAGAGTTTTCACTTCTTCTTCGGTTTTGCAAAGCTTCACACCGCCGGCTTTTCCTCTTCCGCCGGAGTGGATCTGCGCTTTGATCACGATCGGATATTCTCCGATCTTCTTTGCGGCTTCCACCGCTTCTTCTGCCGTTTCGGCTAAAAATCCTTTGGGGCAGGGAATGCCAAAGGAAGAAAACAGTGCACTTGCCTGATACTCATGGATCTTCATGATGTTCTCTCTTTCTTTACTTTGCGATTTTTGCGCCTTCCTGAAGGGCTTTCAAGTTCAATTCTTCCGTTCCTTTGGGAATGTGCATCAAAACAGCTTTTTCCAAATTTTCTGCGGAAGAAAGTTTCAAAATTTCATTGATAGCACCAACGGAAACAATATTCACCGTTTGCATTTTGCCCACGGTTTCGCGTGCGGTTTTTAAAATGGGGAGTTTTTTGAAATTTTTGTGATTGTAGTCAGCGGGAACTTCAATGCTCTCGTCAACCAAAACAAAGCAGTTTTCATCCAGCCCATAGCAGTATTGATGAAAAGAGGGCTGCGAAAGCGCCATCACAAAAGTAGGTTTGGTAACTTTGGTAAAGCCGATCTTTTCATCGGAAATGATCACTTCACCCTTGCACATACCGCCTCTTGCTTCAGGGCCGTAAGATTGGGATTGTGCCACGAATTTATCTTCAAAAATTCCGGCTTCTGCCAGAATGATGGTGCCTGTGATAAGGCCCTGTCCGCCGGTTCCGGCAAGACGAATTTCCATTTTACTCATGTTCGGCACCTCCTTATTTTGCAAATTTATCGATGATGGCTTGATACTGCTCGGTCAGTTCCGGAAATTCCGAACGGCTCAGTTCGCCGATCACGAGCTTGCCTTTGAGTTCTTCTGCGCTCATCGTTTTGGCTTTTTCCACGGTTACACTGTTTTCCTTCTGCCAGCGATACATATCCACCACGCCGCCTTTTTTGTTTTTTCTACCGTAATAGGTGGGGCAGATGGAAGCACATTCAATCACGGAAAAGCCCTTGTGGCGAATGCCTTCTTCAATGAGCTTTGTGGTGCGAACGGCATCAAAAGCGGATCCGCGTGCGGTATAGGTTGCACCTGCGGCTTCGGCAACTTTGGGAATATCAAAATCGCGGTCGATGTTGCCATAGGGAGCGGTGGTGCCCTTTTCTCCGTAGGGAGTGGTGGGGGAATACTGACCGCCGGTCATACCGTAGATGTTGTTGTTGAAAATGATGGCAGTAATGCCGATGTTGCGGCGAGCCGCATGGATCAGATGGTTTCCGCCGATGGCACTGGCATCGCCGTCGCCCATAATGCAGATTACTTCAAGCTCGGGACGAGCCATTTTAATTCCCGTTGCAAAAGCGAGCGCTCTGCCGTGGGTGGTGTGCATGGTATTGAAATCCATATAACCTGCCGCTCTCGAAGAACAGCCGATACCCGAAACCAAAACCACCTTATCGCGATCGATTCCAAGATTGTCTACTGCTTGCGCCACATCGCGCATCAAAACGCCGTGTCCGCAACCGGGGCACCAAATATGGGGAAGATGATCCCCGCGAAAATAAGTTTCAACCAGTTTGGATGCCATATTATGCCTCCTTTACCGCTGCGATGATTTCATCGGGGGTGATAACAGTACCGTTCACCTTGCCAATAAATCCGAGCTTGCAATTATTTTTAATCACGCGTTCTACTTCCAAAAGGATCTGACCGTTGTTGTGTTCTGCCACAACGATCTTCTTTGCCTTCTTGGAAATTTCTTCCATTCTCTTTGCAGGGAAGGGCCAAACAGTGATCGGGCGGAAGAAACCAACCTTTTCACCGGCATTTCTCATTTCTTCCACTGCGCTATACACACTTCTTGCAGTGCCGCCGTAGCAAACCACCACGGTTTCGGCATCTTCAAGGAAGCCCTCTTCCCATTCTAAAATATCGTCGAGGTTATTGTCGATCTTATCCAAAAGTCGCTTCACCTGCTTTTCCGCAATCACGGTGGAGTTGGTGGGGAAGCCGTCTTCTGCATGGATCAAGCCGGTAACATTATATCTCTGGCCATAGCCAAAAGGAGCGTTCACAGGCACGGTCTGGCCTTCTTCGCAGTGATATGCGTTTTCGGCATTTGCCGGATCCTTGGGAATGCTTCTGGTGAGCACTTCAAAAGCGCCCTCTTCGGGAATTTCAATGCTTTCACGCAAGTGGCCAACAATCTCATCCATCAAAAAGATAACGGGAGTGCGATATTTTTCAGAAAGATTGAAAGCGCGAATGCACTTGGTATAGCATTCTTCCACCGTGGCGGGAGCGAGCGCGATCACGGGGTGATCTCCGTGAGTACCCCATTTTGCCTGCATCACATCGCCCTGAGAGGGGGAAGTGGGAAGACCCGTGGAAGGGCCTGCTCTTTGGACATCAACCAGCACAAAAGGAATTTCAGTGAGGCAAGCATAACCGAGGTTTTCTTGCTTGAGAGAAAAACCGGGGCCGGAGGTTGCGGTCATGGATTTTACTCCTGCGGCACTTGCACCGATGGCAGCAGCACAACCGGCAATTTCATCTTCCATCTGAATAAAGCGTCCGCCAACTTGGGGCATGCGAACAGCACATCCTTCTGCAATTTCAGTAGAGGGAGTGATCGGATAACCGGCATAAAAACGGCAACCTGCCGCGATTGCGCCTTCCACGCATGCCTGGTTTCCCTGCATCAATTTGATTTTCTTCATTTTTATTTTGCCTCCTCTAAATAAATTGCATAATCGGGGCATCTGAGTTCACACATACCGCAATAAATACATTTCTCGATTTCTTTGATCGCAATCTTATCGCCTTCCAGAGCAAGCACCCCTTTGGGACAAAATGCGGCACATACTCCGCAGCCCTTGCACCAGAGCGGATTCACAACGAGCTTTTTTGCTTTCGCAGCCATTTTTTGCACCTTTTGCTTAACGCAAATTTCGCCTTTCTTTTTGTTATTCGTTTTTTGGGATTCCAAAAATCCTAATTGAATCAATTTTATCATTCCTATTATAAAAAAGCAAGTGTTTTTCTCAACAACTATAATATTTTTTTATGATACATAATTAAAATTGTTATAGATAAAGTTATAGATCAATGCGTTTTTTGGGAAAAAAGTGAAAAAAAGATCAAATTTGGAAGCAATAGAAAAATCTGTTATGGAAGAGAAACAAAATTGGTATGGCTTTCGCCTGTTTATTTTCCGCCATTTTTCTCCGTGAAAAAACAAAAAACCTCACAATTTATGAAAAATAGTAAAAACCTTTACATTTTTTACGAAATGTGATACAATATTACCATCAAAAAGGGAAGAGGGGAAATGATATGTCCTTTGCCCAAAAAGTAAAAGAAAAGCTTTCGGAAAATAAAATGACCAAGGCAGAACTGGCCAAAGATGCGGGCATTGCCTATACCACGCTCGATAGCATGCTCAAAAGGGAAACCGATACCGCCCGTCTTGCCACCGTGTTTCGCATTGCCCGAGCTCTGGGCACTTCGGTTGAGGAGCTTGTTTTCGATGAAGAGGAAGAAAATATCGATTCCGAAGAAAAAAGAGTGCTCAAACTCTATTCGCTTTTAGATTCCAGAGGGAAAAACACGGTTTTGTCCCTGCTTGAAAAAGAAGCCGATTTTATCAAAAAATCCGATCAAATCACGCTTCCCTTATTCGTCGCTCCCGCCGCCGCGGGAAAGGGGCTTCCTATTCTTTCGGAAGAAAAAGAATTCGAATCCTTTTCTGCAGATGAAGTTCCGGAAGGCGCAGATTTTGTGCTTCGCGTTTCGGGCGATAGTATGGAGCCGCTTTTTTCCGATGGCGATCTTGTGTTTGTGTCGGCTGCAAAGGAAATCAAAAACGGCGAAATCGGAATTTTTGTGTTAAATGGCGAATCCCTTTGCAAAATGTATTCTTCTCGCGAAGGTGCCACTTCTTTGGTATCCCTCAATCCGAAATATGAGCCCATTTTTGTTTTGGAAAATGATGAAATGAATTTGATGGGGAAAGTGCTCCCCTCCCGATAAAAGAAAGGAAATCCAATGGATCAGAAAAAAAGCAAGAAAAAAATATGGATTTTTGCCGCGCTGTTTCTCTTTGTCGTTCCGATTTTGGTAACCCTTTTTATCGTGTATCAAAATATGGATTCCGATCTTAAAAAAGGAACAGTTACCGCCCTCACCTTGATTCACGAAGAAGAAAAAGATGAAGTGAAAGAAAAAGAAGAGATTGATTTTTTCGTTTCTCTTGCCACCGGCGGCTCCGAAATCGAAAAAACTGTCGATCCTTTGTTTCAATACCGCAAGCTTGAAGTGGTATTTCATAAATTGGGAAATCAGATCACCTATCGCTTTTATTTGAGCGATTCGGTGCATAACTGCGTGTATACCGATCCGGAAGGCACCATTTATCTTCTTTCCGAATCCGATGCCGAAAAGCTCCTTGCTCATCCCTTGGTGGGCGGCTTTGCCTTGAGTTTTGCTTCCAGACCAACCCTCACCTTCTATCAAGGTGGAAGCACCTATTCAGCCAAAACCGTGGAAGGAAATTGGATTTATAAAAAAGCCAATTCCGATTCTTCCTCCAGTAAAGTGAAAGAAAAAACCGAAAATCGCGTGATTCTCCCGCAAGGGGAAAAGCTCAGTTTCCGTTTTTCTCTTGATCCCGATTTTTGCAATGTGCTTCTTCAAAAGGAAGATGGGGAAGTGCTTTTCACGGGTAAGCCCGAAGAAATGCCCCTCATCGAAAGAGCAACCGATGAAAAGCTCACCCTAACCGTGAAGTGTGATTGGTATGAAGATCTGCACGAAGAATATCATGGCGGCCTCACCTATACCTACGATATTTTCTATGATATTCCCACCTCTTGTTCGCTCGACCGCACAGAAGTTTCGGCGGGAGAATATATCACCCTCACCATTTTGAATTCCTCATCGGAAGAGATTGCGGTAACCCCAAGCTTCCCTGCAGGAAAAATCCAAAAAATGAAAATCCAAAACGGATGGTTTGTTCTCATTCCCGTATCAGAAACTGCCACCCCGCGCGAGTATTCGATTCTTGTGATGGGATCTGATGTGGAAGAAACCTTCTCCGTTGCGGTGCTTCCGAAAGCAGAATAAAAAAATAAAGAAAATTCCCACGGCAAATGCCGTGGGAATTTTTTTAAACTGCTTTGTTTTGTTTGCGAAGGATGAGCTTGGGATTTTCGCCGTTTACCACAACTTCTTTTGTGATCACAACCTTTTCCACATCTCTTCGATCCGGAATTTCAAACATAATCTTCTGCAAAAAGCTTTCCATAATTGCGCGCAGTCCGCGAGCACCGGTGTTTTGCTCTTTGGCCATCCGTGCAATTTCAAGGAATGCCTCATCTTCAAATTCAAGTTCAATTTCATCAAAACTGAAAAGCTTGCGATATTGACGAACCAAAGCATTTTTCGGCTCGGTGAGAATGCGAACCAAGCTGTCTTCATCCAAAGGATCCAGCGGCACAATCACGGGAATTCTGCCCACCAGCTCGGGAATGATTCCGAATTTGATCAGATCGTGAGGAATCACATCTTTGATCGAAAGTTCGCTCTTTTGCTTTTCGGTATTTTGATCCAAAAATCCGATCATCTGCTTGCCTGCGCGCTTTTCAATGATTTTTTCCATACCATCAAATGCGCCGCCGCAGAGAAAGAGAATGTTTTTGGTATCGATTTTGATAAATTCCTGATTGGGATGTTTTCTGCCGCCTTGCGGGGGAACATTTGCAACCGTGCCTTCCAAAATCTTCAAAAGTGCCTGCTGCACCCCTTCGCCCGAAACATCTCTTGTGATCGAGCGGTTTTCGCTCTTTCTTGCAATTTTATCGATCTCGTCGATATAAATGATGCCTTTTTCTGCCTTTTCCACATCAAAATCTGCCGATTGAATGAGGCGCAGAAGAATGTTTTCCACATCCTCGCCAACATATCCCGCTTCGGTGAGTGTGGTGGCATCGGCAATGGCAAAGGGAACTTTCAAGGTTTTGGCAAGGGTTTGTGCCAAATATGTTTTTCCGCATCCTGTGGCACCGATCAGCAAAACATTGCTTTTCTGAATCTCAACCCCGTCTTCCTCATTTTGCATCAAGCGCTTGTAGTGATTATAAACCGCCACCGAAAGCGCTTTTTTTGCTTCATCCTGACCCACCACATATAAATCAAGCTCTTTCTTGATTTCGGAGGGGCGGGGGAGATGCTCGAGTTTAAATTCTTTGGTTTTCTTTTCTTTTTTGTTTTCTTCGCCCAAATATTCTTCCACCAGCTCGTGGCAAAGTCCGATGCAGTTATCGCAAATATAAATGCCTTTCGGACCGGGAACAAGAAGATTTGCCTGCTCTTGGGTTCTGGAACAGAAAGAACAAGTGGGAACGCTTTTTTGATTAGACATAAAAACTCCCTTGAAATAATCAGATAAAAATATCGGGCAAGCCAAAACTTGCCCGATATGCTTTCTTTTTGGCGGAAAAAGTTCACGCTCTTTTTTCGATCACCTTATCGATCAAACCGTATTCCAAAGCTTCTTTTGCGGTAAGGAAATTATCGCGATCGGTATCTTTTTCGATCTGAGAAAGCTTTTTGCCGGTGTTTTCAGCCAGAATTTTATTTAAGGTTTCGCGGGTTCTGAGAATGTGATCGGAATGAATTTTAATATCACTTGCCTGACCCTGCATTCCCCCTAAGGGCTGATGGATCATAATTTCGCTGTGGGGCAAAGCAATGCGCTTGCCTTTGGCTCCGGCAGCAAGGAGAAATGCTCCCATGCTTGCCGCCATACCGATACAAATGGTGGATACATCGCATTTGATGTAATTCATTGTGTCGAAAATGGCCATGCCGGCAGAAACCGATCCGCCGGGGCTGTTGATATAAAGGTGAATATCTTTTTCGGGATCCTGAGCTTCCAAATACAGAAGCTGCGCTACCACAAGACTTGCCGTGGTATCGTTTACCTCATCGCAGAGAAATACCACTCTGTCGTTTAAAAGGCGGGAATAAATGTCGTAGCTTCTCTCGGAATGTCCGGTCTGTTCGACCACCATTGGAACGAGTGCCATGTGTCAAAACCTCCCGTGGGGAATACTTATTTTTCTTCTGCTTTTTTTGCAGGAGCTTTTTTTGCGGGTGCTTTCTTTGCAGCGGGCTTTGCTTCGCCTTCAGCTTTCTTTGCAGGAGCTTTTTTAGCGGCGGGTTTCTTTTCGCCTTCTGCCTTTGCTGCGGTGGCTTTCTTTGCAGGAGCTTTCTTTGCGGCTTCTGCGGTTTCGGTGATTTCAGCGGCTTCTTTGATCAGTTCCACTGCCTTGCGAGCCGAAACATCTTTCTTAATGATCTCTTCGGGAATGAATTCTTTTGCCTTTTCCAC
>JAZOVP010000002.1:0-2928 GCA_045658765.1 Eubacteriales bacterium
GTTTTGCCAACAAAAAGCTAAAAATGATATGCTTTTTGCAGAAATTGTCATATACCAACAAAAATACAGATACCCAGCAAAAACTGAGTGTCTGTGTGGGATTTGAGCAAAAATTAGAGTTCGCTCCAATCAAAAGAAGCGTTTTATATGAAAAGAATTTATTAAATTCAAGAGTTCAAGATCCACGAAAGATTCCCCTCATCCTCAGCGCTTTGGAGTAAGGGGAGGGGTTTAACCCAATAATAACTCCCCACCGAGCAATCGGTGGGGAGTTTTATCATTCTGTGCAACTAAATAGCAATTATATTTCGCACTACCGTCCAAATTAGGATTGCAAAAAGGCAGGCGATATCAATCCAATCGGGGCGGGAGTGATAGTGAAACTGACCGCTCTTGATAAAATTCTTTGAGCATAAAATATAAACCCGAGCAATATAAAGCATTTCAATGGGATATAGCAAGTTGAAGCCCAGCAACGACTTAAAATCAAAGCGTAAAAGAGCAAGGGTGGCTCTAGTGTTTCCGCAACCCGGGCACATAAATCCCGTTAACTTATATACAGGGCAGAAAATTTTGAGTCCCTTTGTCATAAAAAACGCGAGAAGCAAGCCGATTGCAATCATGATTGATGACAATAAAAAGATAAAAAGCCATCGTTTGTTTTGTTTCATGGTAATTCACCCCCCAAAAGAATAGCACAAATTAAGCAATATAACAATAAAAAGGTTGACATTTCTTGTCGAAAACTATAAAATAAAACTATCAAAAATTAGGAGGCATTCTTATGAAAATCAAATCAAGAAGCATTGTAGCAGCAATTATCCTTACCCTGGTAACCTGTGGAATTTACGGCATTTATTGGACCATTATGCTCGCTCGTGAAGCCGTATCTGTGAAAGATGCGAATGACAGCGGTCTTTTGGAAATCGTTTGTATGCTTTTCTTGCCCTTCCTCGGATTCTTTCTTGCAGAGAAAAAGTTTGCTGAAGGCTGTGCAGCAAAAGGCATTGCCCACAATGACAATTCTGTGATTTATCTTATTTTGGGTCTTGTTGGACTTGGCATCGTTAACTTCTGTATGTTGCAGAACGATTTAAACAAAATCGCTGAAGCTGCTTAAGAACTCTTAAACCCAACCCCCCACCGAGCAAGGGGTGGGGAGTTTTTAATTTAATCAAATGCTTTTTGATGGGGCAGTCGGGTTCTTTATCGTAATATTTGTGGATGCAATAGCAG
Organism: Eubacteriales bacterium; assembly: GCA_045658765.1. GTDB lineage: Bacteria > Bacillota > Clostridia > Oscillospirales > SIG627 > RGIG5579. The sequence continues at coordinate 1,237 of JAZOVP010000002.1, forward strand.
CCAATTTTTTCTTCCTTCAAGATCCTTTTCTGCGAAGAGTGTTATACACAAACAAGGTGGCTTTGGCATCTTCCAAAGCGTTGTGGGCGTGGTATTTGTAGCCAAAGTTGCGGGCGGCAGTTTCCAGTTTTAAAAATTTTCTGGAATTCATATGGTCCATAAACATTGCCATGGGATCTTCCCCCCATCGCACTTTGCACACAGAAAAATCGGTAGGGGTATAAAGCCGCACGTAATTTTCTAAAAAAGATTTTTCAAAGGGAACGTTATAGGCAATCACATAATCATAGGAAGAGAGAATTTCAATCACCTTCGGCATAATTTCCGGAAAGGTGGGATACCCTTTAACCATTCGGGGGGAAATGCCATGGATGCACTGAGCTTCATACCAAGACTTGATATGAACCGTATCGCATAAGGTATCAAGAAGGGTGTTTCCATCTTGATCAATGATGGCAACAGAGAGAATTTCGTCCATAGGAGGGCGGCGGAAATTATAATTTAATCCGGTGGTTTCAAAATCAATCACCGCAAAGCGCTCTTTCTTGGGCTTGGGCTGAAATTTGGGAGCGTGGGGCTCTTCTTCAAATTCATCTTCGAGATCGGATTGGGGCATATCATCAAATTTGAAAACCTTCTTTGTTCCATCGGCATAGGTTATTTCTACTGTGCCGGGGACCTTGTTTTTGAAACCCAAAAGCTTTTGCGCAATCTCAGAGGATTCATGAAATTTTCGGTAGATTTCTGTACCGTTTTTGTATCTGATGGTGAAGCAATAATCTTCCCCATCGGGAACTTCGTATTCCAGCGTTTTTGTTTCATAATGCTGCCATCCGTCTTGCTGTGTTAAAAAAACAGAGGCAACAATATCAAATTCTTCTTCCTCTTCGATCCGATATGCAGGTACAGCGCCATCAAAGGTTACAAATGCAATATTATCCCAGTCTATATCTTCGTAACGCCGTTGTTCTTCAAGAGCACGACGGTTCTCTGCACTTTCTTTGATTGTATCGCCTATTGTTTCAAATAACGCGGCTAATAAAACAAATAACCCCATTTTTCACCTCATATGCAAATTTGTTATCAATATTTATTTTTGAAAAAGATGCCGCGAATCAACCCGAATGCCACTCCACCGAGAAAAAGACCCAACCGACGACCGGGACGGCTAGTTTTTTGATAGGAATGGTATTTTTTCTGTTTTCTCATCGTTTTTCTCCTTTCATTATAAACAGGGCTTCCTTCTTTTTTCTGATCTCATTATATCCGCCCACATGTCCCATAAACAGTACTTTGAAAAAGGGCATAACAAAAGGAGAGGGGATTTCCTCTCCTTTTACAGTAAAATCATAAATTTGATCTTTCAAGTCCAATGGGCAAAAAACGGGGGAAAAGGGTTCAAATCCTTATGAATTCTGCCTTCGGCGCATTATTATACAATAATGGTGGAAAAAGTTGCGGGGATATGATATAATCAAATGGATAAGATTTGCATAGAAAATACCGTTCGATTGATAAAAGGAATAAATTGAAGATAACTTTAAAGGAGAACAGTTATGGCAGAATTTTTATCCCCTTTCTGGGAATTTTTATTTGATGCCTTCGGCATTTTTGGAATCGGAATTGCGATGGGGATTGTTGGCTTTGTGATTTTCATCGGATTTCTTTTGATTGCGGCTGTTGTGGCTTTGA
>JAZOVP010000003.1:0-6181 GCA_045658765.1 Eubacteriales bacterium
TGGCAGTTTAAAAGCAGGAAAAGATGCCGATATTGCCATTTTTGACGGGGATCCTTTTGAAATTGCTTCCTCGGTGAGATACACGATTGTGAATGGCAAGATCGCTTGGCAATCAAAGGAAAGAAAATTATAATTGATAACAAAAAAGGATTGGAAGCAAATCTTCCAATCCTTTTTTTGATAAGAAATTAGTTTACACCTTTTTCGAGAGCGAGGGTTCTGGTGGTGATATCGCAAACTTCGGAAGGTCCGAAATACTGGATGGCGCCGGGATAGGTATAGCAAGTTTCCACTTTCCATTCTTCTCTGCGCTCTTCGAAGAACAAAAAGGGCTTGCTATCGAGTTCAACAAGTGCTTTGCGAATAACGGGCTTATCTTTGCCGTTTCTTCTTTCGATGTTCATCATTTTGGTGATGGGCATACCGCCCGCAACCCACTCTTCTGCGGGGCGGGAGAGATTGGAAACCTTGGAAAGATAACCGGTATAGCCATACTGGATGAGCATAAAGGCATTATAGCCCAAGGAATAGCAGTAATCGGCATCGAAATTGGAGGGGAATGCACATCTTCCTTCATAACCGAAGAAGTGATGGATGGGCATGAACTTGCCCTTATAGGTGCCTGCAGCTTTGCGAGCGGCAAGATTATCCTTTACAAGCTCGGAGAAGAGCTTTTCGGATTCGATAAGAGATACCTGAACATTGCCGTGGGGATCGCGTTCCAAGAAGAGCTGCTGCTGAATGCTAACGGGAAGAATGGCAAACACTGCCATCGATTCGGCGGTGAGGCCTTTTTCGATGAAGGCATATTTATCAGCCCAAGTGGGAAGTGCATTAAACTCTTCGGTTTTTTCGCCTGCAAGAAGTTCATTGATTTCGGCAATGAGAACGGAAAATTCGGGAACGAATTCCACAATACCTTCGGGAATGATAGCAACACCGAAATTCCAGCCCTTTGCGGCACGCTGAGCAACGGAATCGGCAATATAATCGGAAAGCTGAGCCAAAGACATTTTCTTTGCGGCAACTTCTTCGCCGATCAGGCAAATGTTGGGCTGAGTTTCGAGTGCACATTCGAGTGCAACGTGGGAAGCGGAACGACCCATTACCTTAATGAAATGCCAATATTTTTTAGCGGAGTTTGCATCGCGTTCGATGTTTCCGATCATTTCGCTGAAGGTTTTGGTTGCGGTGTCGAAGCCAAAGGAGCATTCAATGTCTTCGTTTTTCAAGTCGCCATCGATGGTTTTGGGGCAACCAATCACCTGAACGCCGGTATTATGAGCGGCAAAGTATTCTGCCAAAACTGCTGCGTTGGTATTGGAATCGTCGCCGCCGATGATTACAATCGCGGTGATGCCGTGCTTCTTGCAAACTTCTGCAGCCATAGCAAACTGCTCTTCGGTTTCCAGCTTGGTTCTGCCGGAGCCGATAATATCGAAGCCGCCGGTATTTCTGAACTGATTGATATAATCATCGTCGAAGATAAGATAATCATCTTCCAAAAGACCGCTGGGGCCGCCTTTGAAGCCATAGAGAACATTTTCCTTATCGGTGGCTTTGAGAGCATCATAAAGACCGCAGATTACATTGTGGCCGCCGGGTGCCTGACCGCCGGAAAGGATAACACCAACCACCTGCTTTTTGGCTTCGGAAGTGTTTTTACCTTTGGCGAAGCTGATTTCATTTTTGCCATAGGTGTTGGGGAAAAGAGCTTTGATCTTTTCCTGATCGGCAACGCTTTCGGTGGGCGCACCGTCAGCAACGCAGATTTCGGAAATTCCGCCGCGAAGCATGCCGGGGAGTTTGGGATTGTATTGATATCTTGCAATTTGAAGGGGTGAAAGTTTCATAATGAATCTCCTTACCATTTATTTTCAAACAAAAAGATTATACCTCATTTTTCCGAAAAGGTAAATACCAAAAATCAATATTTTTTTACATAATTCGCATATTTTGATACAAATTCAAGATTTTTCTAAAATCACTCCCCTCTTTTCTTCGAAATTGATTTTTTTGTTGAAAACGAAAGGGCGATGTGTTATAATGCAAAAAAAGAAATCGGAAAGGCGAAATTATGCAAACCAACACAATAAAACGATCTTCCCTTGAAAAAACAATTAGAAAAAGTCGCTCTTTGCTTTCGGAGTATCGATATTCCCTTCTTGCTTCGCTGATCGTGGGGCTTTTATCTTATGTTTTTGCTTTCACAAACAAGCTTATTAATCACGATGAAGTGATTGGACTCTTTGCGAAGGGATCCGGACTTGATTCGGGCAGATGGGCTCTTGATTTTACGCCTTATCTCTTTCCGAATTATTCCATGCCTTGGATCTACGGCATCATCACCATCGCGCTGATTTCCATTTCTTCCGTGCTCATGATTCATACTCTTAAAATTAAAAATCATCTGTTGCAGGCCCTTCTTTCGGGGCTTGTGATGTCGTTCCCTTCCTTGATCGGAACCTTTTCCTATATGTTTACCGCATCTTCCTATGCACTCGCTTTCCTACTTTCCACGCTTTTCTTTTTCCTTTTTGTGAGAAAAGAATGGTACTGCAAGGTTTGTGGAATCATTGCACTTACCATTTCCGCGGGAATTTATCAATCCTACATTTCCGTTGCCTCCACGCTCCTTCTTATTTACCTTTTGGGCGAGGTTTTGTTTACGGAAAAAAGTTTTTCCAAGCTTTTGAAAGAAGGGCTTTGGATGCTCTTTGGCCTTGCTGTTTCCGTTGGCGCTTATTATGGTATTATGCAGATTTTACTCCATATTACCGGAACTGAATTGAATTCCTATGCCAGCGCGGGAAGCCAAGCAGGCGGTTCGATCCTTGAAAAACTCATTTCTGCTTATTCGGGCTTTCTGGATATTCTTTTGGAAAGAAAATTTGCGCTTATTACCACCCGAACCTCAAGAATCGCACATCTTTTGATGGGTCTTTTTTCTGCGATTGTTTTCTTTGTTTTTTGGCTGAAACAAAAAGGATCGAAAAAGCTTCTTTCCCTTTTGATTGTGGCTCTGATCCCTTTGAGTATCAACTGTATGTTTTTAATTTCCCCCGAAAACTCCATCCACACTCTTGTGTTATATAGTTTTATCGGGGTTTACGCGGCCTTCGCGATCCTGATCGATCATTGTGATTTTTCTGATACGAGTTTTGCCAAAATCATTGATTTTATCTCTAAAGAAGTGATCACTTGGGGTATGCTTCTTGTGATTGTGATCAACATTTATATCGCAAACACCGTGTATTTGAGAATGCATTTGTGTTATGAAAATATGTATGGATATTACAGCACGATTGTTACCCAAATCAAATCAACGCCCGGATACGATACCAATGACAAAATTGCCTTTGTTGGTCTTGCCGGAAATGGTCTGCATTTCCATACCGAATTTGATGCGATTGCCACGGATATTGCAGGAACTCACGGAATCAATGTGAATTCCTATACCCGAAACGACTTCATCAAAAGTTACATTGGTGCTGAACTTTTATTTGCAGGTGAAGCAGAAATCGAAGAGATCAAGAAAACCGAGGAATTTGCTGAAATGCCGCTCTATCCCGATTACGGCTCAATTCGCGAAATCGGAGACTTGATTGTTGTGAAATTTCAGGAATAAAAGAAAGGGAGAATTTTTTTGATACGAAAGTTCTTTGACAAAACGTTTTTAAAATTCGTTTTTGTGGGCTGTGTGAACACCCTTTTCGGTAGTGCGGTGATGTTTGGCTTTTATAACCTTTTGCACCTTGGATACTGGATCTCCTCGGCAGCAAATTATATCTTGGGAAGCATTTTAAGCTACTTTTTAAATAAATATTTCACCTTCAAAAACACCGAGCGTGGATTCAAGCCGATTCTTCGCTTTACGGTAAATATCATTCTTTGCTATGCCATAGCATACGGAATCGCAAAGCCCCTCACGGCATATCTTTTTTCGGGACTGAACACAAGCTTAAACGAAAACCTTGCAATGCTGGTGGGAATGGGACTTTTTGTGTTTCTGAACTACTTTGGTCAACGTATTTTTGCTTTTAAAAATTCAAATTCAGAGGATTAAAAAAGATCAAAACTGCCTCTTGACACCTTATTTTGCCCGTGATATAATATTTTAGACCATGAAGGAGAGAGTAACAAAACTCAACCGAATTCAGAGAGCTGTTGGCGGTGGAAATACAGCATCGGCGTTTTGCGAAAAACACTCCGGAGTCTGCGGAAGAAAACCCTCGGGTGATTAGAACCGCACGCTCATCCCGTAAGGATGCAATGAAGAGGATCGTTTTTCGATCAATTTGGGTGGTATCGCGGAAGATTTGCCTTTCGTCCCAAGCTTGGGGCGAAGGGCTTTTTGTTTTTTGCCCAATAAAAACGAGAAATAATACATATAATACCAAATGATAAATTGGGAGGAAATTATGCTTAGAACTCATACTTGCAACGATTTAAGATCTGAACACATCGGTGAGAAAGTTACCTTGACCGGTTGGATCGATACCGTTCGCGATCACGGCGGGGTGCTTTTTGTTGACCTGCGCGATCACTACGGCATCACTCAGGTTGTGCTTTCCGACGATAAAATGATCGCGGGAATGCCCAAGGAAACGGTAATTCTTGTTGAGGGCGAGGTTACCAAGCGCGACGAGGAAACCGTGAATGCAAAAATCGACACAGGTTTGATCGAAGTGAAAGCCGAAAGAATCGAAGTGCTCGGTCCTTGCATGCTCGGCCTTCCCTTTGAAATCGATTCTTCCACCCAAACCAGAGAAGAAGTTCGACTCAAATATCGCTATCTTGACCTCAGAAACAGAAAGATTCACGACAACATCGTGCTTCGCTCCAAGATTGTGAGCTTCCTTCGCCGCCAGATGGAAGATATGGGCTTTATGGAAATTCAAACCCCCATTCTTACCGCATCTTCTCCTGAAGGCGCAAGAGACTATTTGGTGCCCAGCCGCAAGCACAAAGGCAAATTTTATGCCCTTCCTCAGGCACCTCAGCAGTTTAAGCAGCTTTTGATGGCTTCCGGCTTTGACCGCTATTTCCAGATTGCACCTTGCTTCCGCGACGAGGATGCTCGTCAGGACCGCTCTCCCGGAGAATTCTATCAGCTCGACTTTGAAATGAGCTTTGCCACTCAGGAAGATGTGTTTGAAGTTGCAGAAAAGGTGATCTATAACACCTTCAAGGAATTTTCCGATAAGAAGGTTTCCGAGCCCCCCTTCCGCCGCATCACCTTTGCGGATGCCATGCTCAAATACGGCACCGATAAGCCCGACCTTCGCAATCCCCTTTTGATTCAAGATCTGACCGACTTTTTTGCCAAGCACGAATTTTTGACCATCAACGGCAGAACAATCCCCTTCAAAAACAAGCTTGTTCGCGGTATTGTTGCAAACTACCTTGTGAAAAAAGATGGCGACGGAGACGGCAAGAAGGCGTTTGAAAAAGCAATTGACACTTATTCCCGAAGCATCGGCATGAAATTCGGTATCGGCTATATCACCTTGGAAGAGGGCGAATATAAAGGTCCGATCGCAAAATTCTTGACCGAGGAGCAGAAAGCAGAGCTCACCGCTCTTGTTGGAATTAAAGAAGGCGAAAGCTTATTCTTCATCAGCGATGCTGCTTCTGTGATCAATCGTTTGGCAGGTGAAATGAGAACCTGGATTGCAAATGAGCTCGGACTCATCAAAAACGATTCCTTCGAATTTTGCTATATTGTGGACTTCCCGATGTATGAAAAGAACGAAGAAACCGGTGCAATCGACTTTACTCACAATCCCTTCTCGATGCCTCAGGGCGGCATGGATGCACTTTTAAACAAAGATCCTTTGGAAATTTTTGCTTATCAGTATGACATTGTTTGCAACGGCGTGGAACTTTCTTCCGGTGCTGTGAGAAACCACAACCCCGAAATTATGAAGAAAGCGTTTGAGATTGCCGGCTACGGTGAAGAAGATCTCAAAGCAAAATTCGGCGCTCTTTATACTGCATTTTCCTTTGGTGCTCCCCCTCATGCCGGTATGGCTCCCGGGGTTGACAGAATGGTGATGCTGATTGCCGAAGAAGAAACCATTCGCGACGTGATTGCATTCCCGCTCAACGGAAACGCACAAGATCTGATGATGGGTGCGCCCGGCGAAGTAACCGAACAGCAACTTCGGGAAGTGCATAA
>JAZOVP010000004.1:0-21050 GCA_045658765.1 Eubacteriales bacterium
AATTCGCTTTGCGGGCGAAAATGTGAGAGTTTGGGTTACCGCTCCCGAGCGTGAGCATATTGAAGATTTTGTTTTGGATGTGCTCAAAATCAATCCCAAAGCAATTTTTGCCGTGGGTCATTCGGAAGCGACTCCCGAGGATATTGAAAAACTGATTCCTTACGGATTGAAACTCGGCACTCATCATACCAACGCAACCGGCACCTTGGAAAAATATCCCGAATGTCGCACTCCTTGCGTGGATGAAGCCGTGAACTATAATTCCGATCTTTATGCCGAGCTGATTTGCGATTCGCAAGGGATTCATGTGGATCCTTATAATCTTCGCCTCATTCGCAAGATCAAGGGCGATGATCGCATCATTTTGATTTCCGATAGCGGTTCTTCCGCTTCCAATCCGAAGCCCAATCCTCCCGGATATGAAGAGGTGGATGATCTTTTGTTTGAAATTGTGGGCGATATTGTTGATATTGCCGGCTCCAAGCTCACGCTCGATCTGGCTTGCCGCAATTTCATGATCCATACCGGCGCTTCCATTGTGGATGTGTTCCGCTTTGCTTCGTATAATCCCGCTCGCGCAGTGGGCTTTACCGATCGCGGTGAAATCCGCAAGGGCTTGAAGGCGGATCTTGTGATTTGTGATCATATGATGAAGGTGGATAAAGTCGTTTTAAACGGCGTGCTTCAAAATTCTTAATAAGGAGAGCGCGATATGCTAGCCATTCAAAATGCCACTCTTATTATGCGGGATCATCTGATCCCCGGTGCCACCATTCTTTTGGAAGATGGCAAAATTTTGGATTTCGGAAAGAAGATCGAAATTCCTTCCGATGCCGAAATTCTGGATGCCAAGGGGCAATATGTTGGCCCCGGATTCGTGGATATTCATACCCACGCCGCGGGCACTCATTGGTTTTATGAAAATCCCAAAGAAGCGGGAAAGATTATTTTAGAGCACGGGGTTACCACAGTGCTTCCCGTGGTATATTTCAGCATGAACAAAGCCGATTTTCTGAAGGCAACGAAGGATATTCAGCTTGCTGTGGAAAACGGAGATCTTCCCAACTTTGGCGGCTTTTATATGGAAGGCCCTTATATGAATCCGAAATTTGGTGCCGACCGTGAAAACAATCCTTGGTGCGCTCCCTGCAATCCCGAAGATTATTTGGATATTATCAAGCAAGGCGGCAAGGATGTGCGCGTGTGGGCGCTTGCCCCCGAAAGGGAAAACATCGAGCAGTTTGTGATCGATTGCAAAAAAGAAAATCCCGATGTTCGCTTTACCGTGGGTCATTCCGAAGCCACTCCCGAGCAGATTGAAAAACTGATTCCTTATGGCCTTTGCATCGGCACTCACCACACGAATGCAACCGGAACCTTGGAAAAATATCCCGAATGCCGCACCCCTTGTGTGGACGAAACGGTAAATTATAATTCCGATATTTTCGCAGAACTCATCTCGGATTCCATGGGAATTCATGTGGATCCTTATAACCAGCGCCTCATTCGCAAAATCAAAGGGCCCGATCGCCTCATTCTGATTTCCGATGCCTGTGTGTTTGACGGGCCGATTCCGGAGGGATACGACGGGGTAACCGATCTTTGCTTCGACTGGGCAGGAGAAATCGCGGGTTCCAAGCTCACCCTTGATGTGGCTTGCCGCAACTTTATGGTGCACACGGGTGCTTCGCTCACCGATGTGTTCCGCTATGCTTCCTACAACCCCGCAAGGGCTGTGGGCTTTACCGACCGTGGTGAAATTCGCCGCGGCGCGGTGGCTGATCTTGTGATCTGTGACCATCAGGTCAATATCAATAAAGTAATTTTAAAAGGAGAAATTGCAAAATGAAAGATTTCATCGTCGATCCCGCAACCAAGTTCAATTTTGAACCCGCCGACTTTGTTCCTTTCAAGGACAAGAAAGTTTGCGAATATGTTCGCAGCCTTTCCGGCACCGATCTGGAAAAGAGAGAGGATTGGTGGCATCCCGAATTTACCGTTAAGGTAATGATGAACCCCCATCCCGTTCTGATTTCCACCCTCTTCACCCGCCTCAAGGCAGCAAGCGAAGCTGGCAAGAGCTTCACCATGATCCTCGGCAACCCCGAGCCCGATACCTATATTCCTCTTGCACAGCTGATTAACTACTTCCAGGTAGATTGCTCCAAGGTTCACCTTGTTGCAGAAGATGAATGGGCAGATCAGGATGGCAACATCGCTCCCATCACCTATGAAGCTGGCTTTGCTCACTCTATGATCAAGTATCTGTATTATCAGATCGATCCTAAGCTCCGCATGCCCATGGAAAATGTGCATTTCCCCACCAATGCCAACATCAAAGATTACTCCAAGATCATTGATGACATCACCGAAGGCACCGGTGCTGATATTGCATCCACCTCTCCCGGATGGGCAGGCCACATGGCATTTGTTGATCCCATTCCCGAATTCATCGGCAGCGCTGATATTGAAGAATGGCTCAACCAGCCCGCTCAGATCGTAACTCTTCACCCCATGACCATCATGCAGAACTCTCTGAATGGTACCTTCGGTCAGTCGGGTGATATTGCAAATGTTCCCCCCAAAGCTGCTACCATCGGACCTCTCGATGTTATGCGCGCTAAGGAAAGAATTGAAGTTCACGCACTTGCAACCTGCGGAACCTTCTCTTCTTGGCAGAGAATGACCTCCCGTCTTTGCACCCACGGTCCTATCACTCCTTATCTGCCCAGCACCATGCTGCAGACCAAGAAGACCCAGGTTTACATCAGCGAAGAACTCGCCGCTCCCTTCGAATGCTGGGAGAAGGTTGGTTATTAATCCACCAAATAAAAACAAGCACCGAAAGGTGCTTGTTTTTTTATTGATCGTTTATTTTATAGATAGAAGAAAAGATTAGTAGCGAAACCATCCAACGCTTCCGATCAAAAGATCGATCAGAAGCCAAAGAATGGTGAATGCCCCCAAAAAGGCGCAAGCAAGAGCAAGATAGCGCTTATCTTTTTTCACAGATTCAAGATGCTCTGCTGCCGAATTTTTAATTTCGGCGATGCGCGCTTCATATACTTCTTTGATTTCTTGCACGGAAGCATGTTCTTTTTTATTTTCTTCTTTTGGCTCTTCTTTTAAAATTTCTTTTGGTTCTTCTTTTTTGTTTCCTGCAATTTCATCGAGCGAACCGCCCATCGCGATCACAAGCCGAGCCACGGTTTCAAATCTGGGATCTGCCGTTTCGCCGGAAAAGATTTTGCGAATGGTGGGATCGGGAAGGCCGCTTTTTTCTGCAAGCTCGCTCCAAGAGAAGTTTCCTTGCTTTTTTAGGGTCGCTAAATGCTGTTTTATCATATTTTATCACCCTGTTGCCCGATTTTTATGATAGAGCAACCATCTTTTGATCAGATTTTTCCCGAATTTGAACAATTTACATCCTGAAAATGTTGTGATATTTTATTGTCATCGAAAGGAAGTTTTTTGTTGAACTTGGGATCTTGAAGCAAATTATATCCAAAAAGAATTCCGTTGTCAATCAAAAAATAAAAATTTTTTGAAGGTAAAAATCATGAAAAAACAAAAGAGATCTTCAAAGAGAAAAAAGAGAGATGCCATGCGCATGATTTGCTGGGGTGTGATCCCACTTGGAATGCTTTTTGCGATCACCGCAGACACGCTTGGTTTTTTCCATTTCACGCGCGAAAACTTGATTGTGATTGCGCTTTTGCTCCTTGTGGTTTTGCTTCCTTTTTTCAGTGAAATTAAGATCAAAGATCTCTCGGTAACAAGGGCAACGGAAACAAAGAGGGATTCTTGACGCCGCCTTTCCCGAAAAGAAAAAAGCAAAACAAAAAGGCACCCGATTGGGTGCCTTTTGTTGGCGGAGAAGTCATAAAAGCATCAATCATCCCTTTTGGGAAGGGAAGTATACCACTGACTAACTCGTTTAAGAACTTCCTATTTATTAACTGTGCTCAACTCGATCAAAATCACTTCCGGACGATTGTTGAAGCGAAACGGAATAACGCTGTTTCCGATCCCGCGGCTTACAACCATCGTTGTGTTTTCCATTTTAAACAGTCCGGAATCATATTTGGGAAATATACCTTGGTTGGGAGCCACGATCCCTCCCAACAACGGAAATCTAAACTGTCCGCCATGGGCATGCCCGCTCAATACCAAGTCAACACCATAAGCGGCATAAACTTCCATCAACTCAGGTCTATGAGAGAGCAGTATCGTGTAGGGCTCTGCCTTTGTGAACTGCTGAAGATTGTGTTGCATAACGGAAACAGAGTCGCCAAATATATAGTTTGTTTCAAAACTTGGATCGTTCACACCCATCACAATGATTTTTTCTCCATTGTGGTCGATCTCAACTTTATCATTCTCCAAAACAACGACTCCATGTTCCAAAAGTCCGCGATTGAGCTTTTCATAGTCAGATAACCTTGCCTCGTGGTTGCCGGAAACATAATAGCAAGGGGCAATTTTTATAGCTTCCTCCGCAAACTGCAAAGCAACCGAAATATTGGTGTTCCTAGAGTCAATCAAATCGCCGGTAATGGCGATCATATCCGGTTGCGCGTCTTGCAACATAGCAAGAAGATTTTCGTTGTTCTTTCCCATTTCTGCATTGTGCAGATCCGAAACATGAGCAATGCGGTAGTTGTCAAAAGATTGGGGGATTTTTTCGCTCGCAATCGTGTATGTGTTTTCTTCAAGAGCTGTGTTACCCCAAATCATCCAAACAGCAAGTGCCGAAAGGATCGCTATACTGACAGCAAACGCAGCAATTCGTTTTTTCACAGTCATAGCAAACTCCCATTCTGTCTGAGAAATTTTTATTTGTCGAATTCATTATATCATAAAATTTGTGGCGTTTCAATGATGGGATTTTCACTCAAAACATCAGGCGAAGCGGAATCATTTCCGAAGAAAACATTGGCATAGATATAACCATTTGCTGAAGGCAAACATCATTGAAAAAAGCCCGATTTGTCCGATGGACAAATCAGGCTTTTTTGTTGGCGGAGAAGCGGGGATTTGAACCCCGGCGCCAGAATAATCCGACCTAACGGTTTAGCAAACCGTCCCCTTCGACCTGCTTGGGTACTTCTCCAAATCGTTTCGGCTTTTTTAATCAAGAAAAAAGACCACTCTCGGTGGTCTTTTTCAATGGCGGAGGGAAAGGGATTCGAACCCTTGTGGGATTGCTCCCAAACGGTTTTCAAGACCGCCTCGTTATGACCACTTCGATATCCCTCCAAATTGGGGACAAAGAAGATTATAGGGTATTTTGGGCGGTTTGTCAAGAGTAAAAACGCAATTTTAAGCTTTTCCTTATCTGCGTTTCTTCTTTTTTACGGCAAAGCCAAAAGATCCGACTTTTTTCCCTAATTGAATGTAATCTCCGTGGGAATAAGCCATAAGATTGGTTTTTCTTAAATCGAGTTTTCCCTTCTCATCGATCAGTTCTTCCTCCACATTCACTGCCACGATTTCGGCAAGAAACATATCGTGAGAACCGAGCTCTTTCACCTCAACTACCTTGCATTCAAGAGAAACGGGGCTTTGAGCGATCAAGGGAGCATTGATTTTGCTTGCCTTTTCGGCTTTGAGCGAATATGCTTTGAATTTATCCATTTTCGCGCCGGTATAAACTCCGCAGGCATCGGTGGCTTTTGCCAGTGTTGCGGTGGTGAGATTGATTGCAAATTCGCCGGTTTGAGAGATGATTTTATGCGAATGGCGGCTTTTGCGAAGGGAAATATAGGTCATCGGCGGTTCGGAATTTACGATGCCGGTCCAAGCCACGGTGGCGGCATTGGGCTTTTCCATGCTTCCGCTTGATACGAGCACCGCAGGCAGAGGAGAAAGAAGGGTGCCGCCGGGCCAAGTGATTTTTGCCATAACTACCTCTTAAGTTCTTAAAAACAGATTTTCAATTTGCTTTTTGGTAAAGGAAACCAAAACGGGTCTTCCGTGGGGGCAAACGGTGATATGATCAATTTCGCGCAGTTTTTCCACGATCCACTGATGATCGGCATCGGTGGAGGGGATTCCTGCCTTCACTGCGGCTTTGCATGCCATGGAATAAAGGGTGCGATCGAATTTCTTTTCGGCTGCTCCTGCCGCCTTGCCGCCGAGCTGAAGTTCCTTTGCCGCGCTCATTAAAATTTCAAGGATGCCATCGCCCGAAAGGGAGGTGAATTCCAAGGGAATTCCGCGCAAAAGAAAACTGGATTCGCCGAATTCCTCCAAGCAAAATCCCGCTTCTTCCAATTCCTTTTGATGCTCGGAAAGGCACGCGCTTTCCACTGCGGGGAGGGAAAGCAATAAGGGCTCGAGGAAAAGCTGAACGGAATCGGATTTATGCTTCTTTTTGAGGGCTTCGTAAAGAATGCGCTCATGGGCGGCGTGCTTATCGATCAAATAAAGATTTTCTTCGGTTTCATAGAGAATAAAGGAATGGAAAACCGTGCCGCGAACAGTGCCGAGAAGGCAGATGGGATTTTCGCTCTTCTTTTCTTCCTCGGCTTCGGGGATGCGAATTTGCTCTGCCGAAATTTCCTCGGCGGGGAAGGGAGTTGCGGGGATTTTTTCTTCAAGGGGCTTTCTTTCTTCTTGAGAGAAAAATCCTTCTTCCACCACCACCTTCTTCGGCTCTGATGAAACCAGATGGCTCTTGCCACGGCTTGGTGCAGAAGCAAAGAGGGAAAGTTCGGTTTTCTTTTCTGCAAAATTTCCGCTGATCACTTCAAACGATGCTTTGGGGGGCTCTTTTGTTTCTGCGATTTTGGGGATTTCCTGCACTTTTTGGGGAGCGGTGGAAACAGCGGCGCGATATTCATCTTTTGCGAGCTGATTGGAAAGCGATAAAAGGGTTTTTCTCACCGCTTGATATACCGCATCGTATACGCCTCTTTCATCGTCGAATCGCACTTCGAGTTTTGCAGGATGCACATTGACATCTACTTTTTCGGGATCCACGGTTAAAAAAAGCACGCATCCGGGAAATTTTTCGCTTTTCACAAAGCTTTTATAAGCATCTTCCAGAGCAAATCCCATGGTGCGGGATTTTACATAGCGGGAATTGATATAAAAGCTTTGATAGGAGTGATTGTTTCTTGCAATTTCGGGGCGGGTGATAAAGCCGTGCAGTCGATAGGGACCCGCTTCATAGGAAAGCTCGGCAAGGGAAGAGAAAAATTCCTTGCCGTAAACCGAATAAATGCAATCGGAAAGCTTTCCGTTGCCCACGGTTTGAAGCTTTACTGCTCCGTCGGCAATGTGCTTAAAGGCGATCTCGGGATGAGATACGGCAATTCTTTGCAAATATTGCAAAATGGCGGCGCTTTCGGTTTGCGCGCGCTTTAAGAATTTTCTTCTGGCGGGCTGATTGAAAAAGAGATCGCGCACCAAAATGGTGGTGCCGTCGGCACAGCCCACTTCTTCGATGGAAAGGATTTCTTCGCCTTCCACCGACATTTGATGACCGAATTCACAATCTTTTTTCTTGGATAAAACGGTAAAGCGCGAGGTGGAAGAAATCGCGGCAAGTGCCTCGCCGCGGAATCCCAAAGTGGAAATGGCGGCAAGATCGTTTTGATCTTTGATTTTCGAGGTGGCATGGCGGCGAATACAAAGGGGAAGATCCTCTTTTTCCATACCGCATCCATTATCGGTGATGCGGATCAGATCGATTCCGCCTCCTTCGATTTCGGTTATGATGGCAGAGCTTTTGGCATCAATGGCATTTTCCAAAAGTTCTTTTATCACATTTGCAGGGCGTTCCACCACTTCTCCTGCGGCGATTAGATTGGAAGTTTGGGAATCCAAAAGATGGATGGTTGCCATAAAAGCTCCTTTCTTTTTTTAGAGTTTTTTTGCCTCGCGGGAAAGCTCATAAAGCTTTCCGAGCGCTTCGATGGGGGAGAGGGTATCCACATTCAGGCCCTTTAAGGTATCGATGATATCATCTTTGATGGAGGAAAACATGGGAAGCTCTTCTTCCTGAACTTTGAGTGCTTTTTTCTCGCGCGGCATTTTTTCTTCGAGCTCGCGAAGGGTTTCTTTGGCTCTGCGAATCACTTCCGCAGGCACACCCGCAAGCTGGGCAACTTCGATGCCGTAGCTATCATCGGCACTGCCGGGAACAATCTTGCGAAGGAAAATCACGCTATCGCCCCTCTTTTTGGCGGCGATGTTATAGTTTTTCACTCCGTCCATTTTGCTTTCCAGTTCGGAAAGCTCGTGGTAATGGGTGGCAAATAAGGTTTTGGCACCGCATTTTTTACCTGCGGTATATTCCACCACCGCGTGGGCGATGCTCATACCGTCGTAGGTGGAGGTGCCTCTGCCGATTTCGTCGTAAATGATTAAGCTTTTTTTGGTGGCGTTTTCCAGAATGTATGCCACCTCGCTCATTTCGAGCATAAAGGTGGATCTGCCGGTGGAAAGATCATCGCTCGCGCCAACGCGGGTGAAGATTTTATCCACAATGCCGATCTGCGCTTCCTTTGCGGGAACAAACGAACCCATTTGCGCCATGATCACAATGATTGCACATTGACGCATATAGGTGGATTTACCTGCCATATTCGGGCCTGTGATGATTGCCATGCGGTTATCTGCCGTATCCAGATCCGCATCGTTTGGCACGAAAAATCCCTTGCAAACTTGCTCAACCACAGGGTGCCTGCCGTCGCGGATCATCAGGCGATCCGAAAAATCCACGGTGGGGCAAACATAATTATTTTCCAAAGCAACATGCGCAAGAGAAGCATACACATCGGTTTCGGCGATGATTTTTGCCGCTTCCTGCAAAATGGGGGCTTTGCTTTTTACGGTGGCGCAAAGGGAACAGAAAATTTCGTATTCGAGTGCAATCGCGCGATCTTTTGCTCCTAAAATGCGGCTTTCCATATCCTTCAGTTCGCTTGTGATATAGCGCTCAGCATTGGTGAGGGTTTGCTTTCGGATATAGCGCTCGGGCACTTTATCGGTATGCAAACGAGAAACCTCAAAATAATAGCCAAACACTCGATTGTAGCCGATTTTGAGCTTTGGAATGCCCGTGAGTTCGCGCTCTGCGGTTTCGATTTTAGCAAGGTAGCTTTGACTTTCGGTCATAATGTCGTTTAGCTCATCGAGCTCGGCATGATAGCCCTTTTTCACAAAGCCGCCTTCGCGCACGGAAAAGGGAGGATCGGGGCGGATTGCCGATAAAAGAAGCTCGGTGAGCGGCATGGTTTCGGGAAGAATCTTTTCGCTTAAAATCGAGTAGATTTCCGAAAGGGCTTCGCCCGATGCACCCGAAAGAAGCGAGGTGATTTTCGGGAGATTAGAGAGGGTATTGGCAAGGGCAAATAAATCCTTGGCATTGGAATTATTATATACAATGCGGGAGAGGATTCTTTCAATATCTTGCACGGGGGAAAGCGCTTCGCGCACCCCTTCCTTCAAGGGCAGGGATTCATAAAATTCTCTGACTCCGCTTTGCCTTTTTGCGATGGCTCCGGGATGGGTGAGGGGCTGCTCAATAAAGCGGCGCATAAGCCGCGCACCCACGCTGGTGCGGGTTTTATCGAGCACCCAAAGCAAAGATCCGCGCTTTTCTTTTCCTCTTGCGTTTTCCACAAGTTCCAGATTCCTTCTGGAATTGGAATCAATGGAGAGCGATTCGCTGCTTTGATAGATTTTAATTTCATTCAGCGAGCAAAGCGCGGTTTTTTGGGTGGTATTCAAATATGCAATCAGGGCGGCGCATGCTTCGGGCAAAAGGGAATCCTGGGCGGTAAAGCCGAGCTCTTCCGGCTTTTTGCCAAATTGCTTTTTGATGAGCGAAAGATTTTCGGGAGAGAAGAGGTCTTTGAGACCGCAGTTTGCCACGCAACCTTCGTTTTGAGATAAAAATTCGCAAAGCGGGGCGCATTCTTCCTGCGAGCAATTTGCGATCATTTCCTTGGGGGAGAATTTTGCAAATTCATTGATGATTTGGCGGAAGAGGGTATGTTTCGTTGCGCCCTCAAGGGCCACGGCGTGGATGGAAGAATCGGAAATATCATAAAATGCCAGAGCCGCTTTCTCATTTTCGATACAAACAGAGGCAAGAAAATTGTTTTTCGTTTCGTCGAGCGCATCGCCGAGGGTTACGGTGCCGGGGGTAATGATGCGCACCACCTCGCGGGGAACAATGCCCTTGCAGGTGGAAGGATCTTGTGTTTGCTCGCAGATGGCAACCTTATATCCTTTTTCAATCAGTTTTGCGATATAGGCATCGCAGGAATGAAAGGGCACTCCACACATCGGGGCTCTTTCTTCTTCCCCGCAATCTCTGCCTGTGAGGGTGAGATCGAGCTCTTTCGAGGCAACGAGTGCATCATCGAAAAACATTTCATAGAAATCGCCCAAACGGTAAAAGAGCAGAAAACCCTCGTACTGCTTTTTGATTTCAAAATATTGAAGCATCATCGGACTCATAAAACCACTTCTCCTAACAGCATAATTGCTTTTGCTTCTTTGATCCTGAGGGTAACAAAATCCCCCTCAAAAACATCTTTTTGTTTGGGAAAATGAATCAGTTTCCCCGAATCGCTTCTTGCGGAAAGAAAATCGGGGCTGGTTTTGCTTTCACCTTCGCAGAGTGCGCGAACGGTTTTTCCAACGTATTTTTCGTTGTTTTCGGTTTGGATTTTCGTTTGCAGAGCCAAAAGGCGTGCCATGCGCTCTTTGGTGATTTCGGGATCAATGCGATCGGGCATTTTTTCTGCGGGGGTGCCTTTTCGGGGGGAATAAACAAAGCTAAACACCCCATCGAATCGGCAAGCTTCCATGGCGCGAAGCGTTGCTTCGAAATCTTCGTTTGTTTCGCCGGGAAAGCCCACGATAATATCGGTGGTGATCGAAATATCGGGAATCTTTTTTCGCATATATTCGCAAAGCGAGAGGAAGGTTTCCACGGTGTAGCGGCGGTTCATTTTTTCCAAAATCCGATTGCTTCCCGATTGGAGGGGAAGGTGGAAATGCCGCTCGCATTTTTCGTTTTCGGCAAGAACATCGATCAGTTCAAAATTGGCATCCTTGGGATGAGAGGTCATAAATTTCAAAACAAAATCGCCCGGGATTTTGCAAAGCAATTCCAAAAGCTGACCAAAGGTGCAGGGAGTTTTTAAATCCTTGCCGTAGGAATTCACGTTTTGCCCCAAAAGGGTGATCTCGCGGCAACCGCTGCGCACCAATTTTTCCACTTCGTGCACAATTTTTTCGGGCTCACGGCTTCGCTCTCTTCCGCGCACATATGGCACAATGCAATAGGTGCAGAAATTATTGCATCCATACATCACCGAAACAAAGGCGCGATAGGGATAGCGGCGCTTCACGGGAAGCCCTTCGCAAATGGTGCCGGGATTTATGCTATAATCTTCCACAAAGAAAAGGCGCTTTTTGGAAACGAGTGCTTGATCCAAAATTTCTCCGAAACGGGGAAGCATATTGGTGCCAAACACAAAATCCACATAAGGATATTTATTTTTGATATCGTCTTTTCGGTGCTCCTGCTGAACCATGCAGCCGCAAAGCCCGATTTTAAGGGTTTTCTTTTTTTCTTTTAAATGCTTTAATTGACCCGTGGTGGAAAGCGCTTTGAGCTCGGCATGCTCCCGCACTGCACAGGTATTAAATAAAATCAGATCTGCCTTTTCAATCTCGTCGGTTGCCAAAAAGCCGCGCGTTTCGGCGATGCCGAGAAGGGTTTCACTGTCTGCCTCGTTTTGCTGACAGCCGAACGTGGCTATGTAAACGTATTTTTGTTCCATAAAGGGCCTGTTCCTTAAATTTATATATAATCAATTTATTATATCATAAAGCGATAAAATTCGTCAACGGATTTTGGAGCGGAAAAGAAAAAAACAGGCAGTGAAATCACTGCCTGTTTTGGTGGATTATGCGTTTTTTTGTTTTGGTATGATCAGCTGAATGGCATTCGGCACGATTTCGATTTCCGGATCTTGGATGAAAAACAGTTCGCCGTCTACCTGAAGGGGGATGGGTTCGGGAGAAATCATTTTTACCTTTTTGCACTTTTTATAAATGAGTTCGGGGATGGTTTCGAGGTGTTTTCCTGCCTTGTAATCGCCCACGTATTTTAGAAATTTTGCGCGGGAAATGGTGGGCACGGTGGCAAAATCAATCAGACCGTCGGAAAGTTCGGCAAGGGGAGTTGCCTGAAATCCGCCGCCGTAAAATCTTCCGTTTCCAAGCACTGCAAGGGTTACAAAGCCATCTCCCACGAGAAGTTCTTCTCCGTCGATTTCAAAACGGATGGTGTTTTTCATGGAGGAAACAAAAGAATATCCCAAAGCGAGTGTATAGGCCGCGCCTCCCGAAACAAAAGGAACTTTTTTGATCTTTTTTTGCCATTTGCAGGCGGTGGCATCGAGCCCTGCGGAAATATTATTGAGTGCATAAAAATCACCGCATCGCATAAGATCACAAGAAACAGCGGGGGCTTTGATGAGCTCGGAAATGTTTAAAAAATCCTCTTTTTCAAGCCCTGCAAAATTGCGCACAAAATCGTTGCCGCTTCCCACGGGAACGGGGCAAAGAGACACGTTTTCAAAGCCCACCATTCCGTTTGCGGCTTCGTGCAGAGTGCCATCGCCTCCGCAGGCATAAATGCGAAGAATATCGGAATTTTCGCGGCAAGCGCGGCGCACGATTTCGGTGGCATCGCCTTTTCTTTTGGTGAGCACGATCTCATATTTTTCATCTTTGCGATCGGTGTTTAAAATGAAGGCTTCCTTAATGAGGCGGGTTGCTTCGGCAACGGGATTGTGGATGCCGGCTTCGGGGTTTAAAATAAACAAATGACGGATCATCGTTTTCTCCTTGTTTATTTGATTCGTTTGATATTTTTTTCGCGCGGTAGGGCTTTTGCGTGAGCGAAGATGATTTCTTCCACTTCTTTTTTTGTTTCGGTGGAAAAAATGAAGTGCTGATTTTCGATGCCTTTTTCCTTTAGGATTTTCTTTTTATCTGCCATGTAGAACGGGGCGGAATTATATACGATAAAGCGCCCGTTTTCCTGCAGGACGGGGAAGTGGATTCCTTTGCGATCCGAAAGGATTTTTACCCCCGGATCTTTTTCGAGGAGCATCACGGGAATTCTGCCGTAAACCACCGTGCATTTTTTTCCTCTCAAATCACGGATCTGCGAGCCGACACATTCGGGGCTCACCAAAAGATCTTCGAAATCGGGGAATTGATTCAAGGTGAAACTATTGGTGATATTCAGGCGGAAATCGCCGTGCAAACGATAGCCGAGTCCCTCGAGCAAACGAATGTGCCCAAGATTTCCAACCATCGCGTGTTCGGCACCCTTTTCCCTTGCAATTTCAAGCATTTTTCGAATTTTATCTTCTTCGTTCGGGAAGATCACGGCGGGGAGAATAATCCCGTTTGCTTTGCCTTTGCGGAAGGATTCCAAAGGCAAATAAATTTCGGAAAAATAATCGGTATCGGTGATCTGATCGGGATGGGAAAAGCGAGCCGAACGATGGAATCTGATTTTTTCTTTCGGGGGCTTTTCGGGAAGGGAAGGGGCAATTTGATTTCGCTGATTCAGTATGGGAGGTGCGCTTCGATTAGAGTCGGAAAATCGAACCTTGGTTTGCTCGGTTTTTGCTTTGTCTTTCTCGGTGCGGGTGCCGAGCATATCGGCGGTTTTTTTGGCGGTAAAGTAGCCATCGGTAAAGCCGCTTCGGGAAAAAACATTCGAAAGATAGGAAAGCTCTTTTTCGGTGATGTTTCGCCCTTCGTCGAGAAGGGTGCGCCAAGTTTTGGCGGCAGTATAAATATATTCGGGACTTTTCATTCGCCCTTCAATTTTCAGGGAATTTACGGGCAGATCGAGAATTTCTTTCAGGTGCCCCGCAAGGCAAAGATCTTTAAAACTCAAAAGATAATTTCCCTTATTATAGGGGAGGCGGCAGGGCTGGGCGCATTCGCCGCGGTTTCCGCTTCGATCGCCGATCATACTGCTCATCAGGCACTGCCCCGATGCGCTTGCGCAAATGGCGCCATGCACGAAAAGCTCGGTTTCGATGGGGGAGTTTTTGCAAATAAGGGATAGATTTTCGCGATCCATTTCGCGCGCTAACACCACGCGTGAAAAGCCCTTTTCTTTCAAAAATTCAGCGGCGCCCAAACTATGCGCCGACATTTGGGTGCTGGCGTGAAGCTCAAAATCGGGGAAATTTTCTCGAACGATCTGCGAAAAGCCAAGATCCGCCAGAATCAGAGCATCGCTTCCGGCTTCGTATAAAAAAGAAACAAAATCAAGCGCTTCTGCCAAATTGCGATCGGTTAAAAGGGTGTTTAAGGTGATATAAACCCGCACCCCTTTTTCGTGAGCGCGGCGGATTGCGGAAAGGATTTGGCTTCGATCCATGTTTTTGGCATTCATTCGGGCATTGAATTCTTTTCCGCCGAAATACACGGCATCGGCTCCGCCGAGAAGCGCCGCACCCAGCGAATCCATACTTCCCACAGGGCATAAAAGCTCGGGTTTTTGCACAAGATCCCCTCCTTTTTCATTTTTCGACTTTATTTTACCACACCTTTTTGAAAAAGAAAAGATTTTTATAAAAAAAGGATAAACTATTCGAAAAAAGAATAATTCTCATAAAAAACCGATATACCAAACCCTCTCGATTTATATTGACTTTCCCTTTGCAAATCTTTAAAATGTATGATTGTAAACGCGTGTGCGCGCGCGTGTGTCATTAATATGAAAGAATTGAGGACTCGTTTTCGTGCAACAAATTATGAATTTTCTTTCGCAAAACTTTCAGTTTGGAATCAACCACATTGCAACCCTGCTTCTTGTGATCATCGCGGTTACTGCGATTGGGTATGCTCTTGGCAGAATCACCATCAAAGGAATCTCTTTGGGAACGGCAGGCGTTTTTATTGTGGCGCTTTTGTTTGGCGCTTTGTTTCCCAATTTCTTGGGTGAAACCATTGCCAAGGGAATGAAAATCGATCTTCCCGAGGCAGAGGAGTTTGTGCATAGTGCGCTGAGCATCGTGGAATCAATGGGGCTCATTTTGTTTGTTACTTCCGTTGGTTTTATTGCGGGCCCGAATTTCTTTGCAAACTTTAAAAAGAATTTTAAATCCTATATCCTTCTTGGTCTTGTGATCATTCTTGCGGGCGGTCTGGCTGCAGTGGGCTGCATTTATCTTGGCAGAGTGTTGGAAGGCGGAAATGCAGATTTCGATCCTCAGGCGCTCACCGCCATGGTTGTTGGTCTTCTTTCCGGCTCGCTCACTTCCACCCCTGCTTTTTCGGCGGCAAAAGAAGTGGTTGCCGAAGAATATATGGGCTTGATTTCCGTGGGTCATGGAATTGCTTATCTTTTCGGTGTGATCGGCGTGGTTTTGTTTGTGCAGCTCGTTCCCAAAATGGTGAAAGCCAATATGGATCAAGAAAGAGCTCGCCTTACCGCTTCCGGCTCTGTGAGCGGAAAAATTGATCGCAAAAAATATATCGAGCTCGATGAATTCGGGATTGCCGCATTTGGCCTTGCCGCGATTGCAGGCGTGCTTTTGGGCGGTATTAAAATTGCAAAATTCTTCTCCCTCGGCACCACCGGCGGCACTTTGATTGTTTCTCTTGTGGTGGGTTATCTTGCTCATATCGGTCCGATCAGCATGAAGCCGAAGGAATCCACCTTGAAGATCTTCCGCGAATTCGGCCTCACTCTTTTCCTTGTGGGCGCAGGAATCCCCGGCGGAATTGAATTTGTTGCCAATTTCAAAGTGATGTATTTTGTGTATGGCGTGATTATGACGATCGTTCCCTTGATCATCGGCTTCTTCTTTGCAAAATATGTGCTCAAGCTTTCCCTTTTGAATAATCTTGGCTCGATCACCGGCGGTATGACTTCCACTCCCGCGCTCGGCACTCTGATTCACGTGGCGGGCACTGAAAATGTGGCTTCCGCTTATGCGGCAACCTATCCGATCGCTCTGATTGCGGTGGTTTTGGTTTCTCAGCTTTTGATTATTTTCTTCTAAGTATCCTGTTTTTGCACAATTTATGGAGGTTTTTGCTCTTGCGAAAACCTCCGTTTTTTGTTATACTGAAAAAAAGACTTTTAAAGGAGATTTTCTATGAATCCGCTTTTTTCCGTGCTTGAAAAATTTCAAATCGAAGGGCAGATCGAAAGCTGCGAAAAATATGGCAACGGCCATATCAACGATACCTATCTTGCAGTTGCAAAGCCCTATCACCGCTATATTCTCCAAAGAATCAATACTTCCATTTTCCGCGATGTGGAAAATCTGATGAAGAATATTTCTTCTGTTACCTCCTTCTTGGGCAAGAAGGGAAGCGATCCCCGTTCTGTTTTAACCTTGGTGCCCACCAAAGAAGGAAATATGTATCTTTCCACGGAAGACGGTGCATTCCGCCTTTATGAATTTGTGGAAGATTCTCTTTGCCTCGAGCGCCCCGAAAGCACCGAAGATTTTTATCAGTGTGCGGTGGCATTCGGTAAATTCCAGCGCGATCTTGCCGATTTTCCCGCAGAGGAGCTTTCCGAAACCATTCCCAATTTCCATAATACCCCCAAGCGCTATGCCGATTTTTGCCGCGCAGTGGAAGAGGATGTGTGTGGCAGAAGAAAAGAAGTGGAAAAAGAAATTGAATTCATCAAGGAAAGAGTGGAATTCTATTCTGTTTTGCTTGATGCCAATAAAGAAGGGCTTTTGCCCCTTCGCGTGAGCCACAACGATACCAAGTGCAACAATGTGCTTCTCGATGCCAAAACCCGCGAGGGACTTTGCGTGATCGATTTGGATACGGTGATGCCCGGCTTTTCCGTAACCGATTTTGGTGATTCCATCCGTTTTGGTGCTTCCACCGGCGCGGAAGACGAAAAGGATCTTTCCAAAGTGAATTTCGATATGACCCTTTATACCGCTTATGTGAAGGGCTTTTTGGAGGGGTGCGGCGGTTCGCTTCCCGAAAGTGAAATGATGCTCCTTCCCGAAGGTGCTAAAATGATGACGATTGAATGCGGCATGCGCTTCTTGGCAGATTATCTGCAGGGCGATGTGTATTTCAAAACGGCTTATCCCGAACACAATCTGGTTCGTTTCCGCACTCAGCAAAAGCTGGTTCTCGGTATGGAAGAGAAGTGGAGCGAAATGAAGCAGGTAATCAAAGATATCATCGGTTAAATCAAAATACCCCCTTTGAGAAAAAGGGGGTTTTTTTTGCATAAAGCGAAAAAACAGGATTCGAGGCATTTTGACACTGTTTTTAAGCCGATTTGTGCAAAAACAACAAAAACGATAGAAAAATTTCTGTTTTTTTGCATACTCCTCCAAAGAAAAGAAAGGATTGCATTTGCTTTATGAATGGTTTATAATAGAATTATGAATAAATTTTATCGCTCCGGCAAAAGTTGGGGCAAAGGAGGACTCTATGGCAACCGTTGATATGAAACGAATTCGAAACCTTGTTCTTTTGGGGCATTCCGGCTCCGGCAAAACCTCTCTTGCCGAAGCAATGCTTTATCTTGCAGGCGGATCGGATCGCCTTGGCAAGGTTTCCGATGGAAATACTTCGTTTGATTTTGATCCCGAATCTATTCGCAGAAAAATCTCGGTTTCTTCTTCTCAGGCACCCTTGATGTGGAAGGATATTAAAATCAATGTTCTCGATACCCCCGGCTATCCGGGATTCACGGGCGAAGTTTCGCAGGCGGTGCGCGTTTCTGATAGTGCGATCATTGTGATCGATGCCAAAGCGGGAATTGAAGTGGGCACTGAGCTTGCTTGGGATAAAGCCACCGAATCGGGACTTCCGAAAGCCATTTTTATCAATAAATTCGATGATAACGAAGCGCGTTTTGCAAAGATTTTGAATTCCTTGCATGAAATGTTTGGTCGCAGCATCTGCCCGATCACCATTCCGATGATCCGCGATGGGGAAGTGAAGGGCGCGATCGATTTGGTGCAAATGGAAGCCCATAGTTTCGATGAAAAGGGCACTCACCACGTGCTTCCCATTCCCGAAGAAAATATGGAGGCGGTGAATGAATTCCGCGATATGCTGCTCGAAGCAGTGGCAGGCACCGATGAAGAACTGATGAATAAATACTTCGGCGGCGAAGAGATTACCCACATGGAAATCTATAATGCCGTTCACGAAGGCATCATCCACGGCGAAATTGTGCCTTGCTTCTCGGGATGCGCCACCAAGCTTTGGGGCGTTTGGACTTTGATGAACTTCATTTCCCAATCCTTCCCGCGCCATAGCGCAAAGGGAAGCGAAAAATCCCCCTCCGGAGCAGAAATCGAAATTCAGCCGGAAGGCGCGCCCGCTATCTTTATTTATAAAACCATTGCCGATCCTTTTGTTGGCAAGATGAGTTTCTTCAAGGTAATGAACGGCACGGTGAAGGCGGATCTCACCTTGAAGAATGCGCGCACGGGCGATAGCGAAAAGCTTGGCAAAATCTATACGGTGAAGGGCAAGAATCAAGTGGAGGTGCCAGAGCTTGCCTGCGGCGATCTCGGTATGGCATCCAAACTCGGCTCTGTTTCCACGGGCGATACCTTGAGCTGGACGGGCGAGGCAGAATATGCTCCTGCAAGCTATCCGCTTCCGTTTTATATCAAATCCCTTTCGCCCAAGGCAAAAGGGGATGAAGATAAGATTTCCTCTGCGGTTACCAAGCTCCTCGAAGAAGATATGACTCTTCAATACGAAGTGAACCGCGAAACGAGCCAGATGCTTCTTTCGGGCCTTGGCGGCACACATCTTGATATTACCCTTGCCAAAATGAAAGCAAGATACGGTGTGGAAGTGGTTTTGGGCGAAAAGAAGATTGCCTACCGCGAAACCATCCGTAAATCCTGCAAGGTGGAAGGCAAGCACAAGAAGCAATCGGGCGGCCACGGTCAGTATGGCCATGTGAAAATTGAATTCTCGCCCGGAGAAGGGGATGGGCTCACCTTTACCGAATCCATTTTTGGCGGTTCTGTGCCCAAGAATTTCCATCCCGCGGTGGAAAAAGGTTTGCAGGAATGTATGTCGAAGGGTGTTTTGGCGGGCTTCCCCGTGGTGGGACTTGCCGCAAATCTGTTTGACGGTTCTTATCACGATGTGGACTCTTCGGAAATGGCATTTAAAATGGCGGCTGCCATTGCCTTCCGCGAAGGGCTTCCTCAGTGCGCGCCCGTGATTCTGGAACCCGTTGGAAAACTCAAAGTATTCCTTCCCGATTCCCAAATGGGCGATGTGATCGGCGATCTGAATAAGCGCCGTGGCAGAATTATGGGTATGGAGCAGGATGAAGCAAAGCGCGGCTGGAGCATTGTGGAAGCAGAAGTGCCCGAAGCCGAAATGGGCGATTATGTTCATGCGCTCAGAGCACTTTCGCAAGGCAGAAGCAGCTTCACTTATTACTTTGATCATTATGAAGAAGCTCCCGCTAATGTGGCAGAGAAAATTATTGCCGCAAGAAAAGAAGAAATTTAAGCAAAATAACCAAAAAAGAGTGCCGTTTTTCGGCACTCCTTTTTTTTGGAAACAGGGCGTTTTTTGTTGACTTTCACGAAAAATATGATAAAATTGATATGCTAGGTGTATTATAGTACCCACTTGCGCCTTTACTTATGGTAAAAGTGCTTTTTTTGATAGAAAATTTCAAAGAAGAAGGATCTGCTTATGAAAAAATCAGTGTTTTGGAAAATTGTGGCAAGTGCATTGATGTTTGCGCTTGTGTTGCCGCTGTTTTCTGCAATTTCGCCGATTTCGGTTTCGGCGGCTCCGAATGCCCCCTATCCCTATGCGATGGAAGCGTTTGGTCAGAAGCACGGCGGGATCTATCTTTGCAACACCGCTCCTGAAATCGACGGTGTGAAGGATTCCTCTTACACTGAAATCGGAAGATTCAACAGTTCTTCTATGGGATTTTTCTCTTCCACCAACGCTTCGGGCACCGTTCTTGCCAGTCCCGCAAGCGAATATTTGCCAAAGGAACTTGTGATCTCGGCAAGCTACGATGCGGAAAATATTTATTTTTATATTACCGCAGATACCAGAGAAGATGAAATTTATTCGGTGGATCTGAATGCAAGCACCGATTTCGGCGAAGCCCAGCCCATGCTGGATGCACTTACATCCCTTTCGATCGGGCACGGTGCATCTGCTATCTGGGATCCCGCAGGCAGCTTTTACGTAAAAACCGAATATTCCGGCACTTATACCGATTATTTCGGCGAGCATCCCCTTTACCGTACCACCTACGAAATTGCGCTCGATCTTCCCAAGGCAGTTGCAAGCGGCGAAATAGACAGAATGTATTTCTCCCTTTCGCTTCGCTATATGGAAGTGCAGCCCTTATATTGGATCTTTGGTGTGCCGAATAATGTTTCGCTTCCTTCGGGGGCAACTGTAGGAAATGCTTTTGATGAGGATGGCTTGGCGCTCCGTGCCTTTACTCCGAATGTGATCGAATTTTTGGGCGAAAAGGCAGAAGGCGTAAAGCCCACGATCACCAGCACCCTCCGCACCGATGAAAATACCGATGATGAAAGAAGCTTTAAATCCACTATCATTGCGGCGGCAAAGAGCGAATTGGTGAAAGAAATCGGGGTACTCAAAGCTAAAACTTCCGATCTTGGCGGCAAAAATGCTGTGATCGGCAATGCCGAAAAGATTTCTTCGATGGATATTACCGGCACGGATTCGGCAAACGGCACGATTGCATTCGATGTGGCTGCCGAGGATTATGAAGAATTTATTTCTCTTCGCCCTTATGTGGAATATACCAATGGCACCGTGATCTACGGCGACTACTACACGGTATCTTCCATGTATTACGATCTTGGTAAGATGGATTATCAAAATGGCGAACTTAAAATTTTGATGATCGGTTCCAGTGCCAACTACTATTATTTAAATGAGCTTGTTGCTCTTGGTGCATCCGAAGGATATTACCTCACCGTGGCCAATACTTATTTTTCCGGTTGCCCCGC
>JAZOVP010000005.1:0-4227 GCA_045658765.1 Eubacteriales bacterium
GCGGGACCCATTTATGGGTAGTAAGTAACAGTTGCATGGCTGGCTGGCCAATCCCAAAACGCACTTGTGCGTCGCCAGTATCGTTTAGGGCTATGCCCGAAAATGAAATACCCCCCGTTATACGGGGGGATTTTTATTTTATGATTGCTTGAGGGAGATTTTACTATGAGGAAAAATGCAAAAGGCGTTGAAAGGAGTTGATTTTTGTTGTAAAATAGGTTTAGATAGTAAATTTGGAGCGATTTTATGAAAAAAACAGAGAAGATTCCTTTGCCCGAAAGAAAATCCAAACCAAAACGGATTCGATGGATCCTTGCGATGATTTCGATTTTTTTGGTTTTGGCAGCGGTGGGGGGATTGATGCTTTTGGATCCTTTTGATTTGAAAAAGGGCGAAGATAAAGATTCCCAAGATCGGACCACAAGCCAAGAAGAGCCGATTCAAGATGCAGAGATTTCCAAAACATGGGAAACGGGCTTTGTTTCCACGGTAAATCCTGATGCCTCGTATTTTGATGCCGATGGGGTTTCTTTGGGGAAACTGATTCGCGGCACAGAGATTTTATATTCCACCGGTGCCGATGGCAAGATCGAAATTTCTTGTGGCGGCAAGATCGGATATTTGGAAGAGGGCGCCAATATCGTTTCCGATTCCAAAGGGATTATTCCTACGCACACGCTATATGTGAGAAGCGCTGTGAATTTAAGAGATGCCGAAGGAAAACTACTTCTGCCGTTTGCCCAAAAAGGCGATGCGGTGGAAGTGATTGGTTTTGATCGGCTTTATGAAAACGGCGAAGTGCATATGTTTCAGGTGAACCTTGGCGGTGAAATTGGATTTATTATGCCTTGGTATCTTGCCGATACCAGGGAAGAGGCGCTTGAAAATTACGATGTTGGTAATTATTCCACCCATGCCGCCCGCGGCGATGAATACGGTGGTGGGGGAGCGGCCGATCTTGATTATTTCCCCCGCAATAAAGGCGCGATTGAGGGAAACACGATGCCTTCGGAGTGCCATGCGCTTTATCTTGTTACTTGGCGGATCGGCGCGGTGGATGAATATATTAAACTTGCAGAAAACACCGGTATCAACACGTTTGTGGTGGATATTATGGATGGCGGCGCGATCGGATACGATTCCGAGGTGATGAGAAAATATAGCCCGTCTGCGGCTTCTGCGGCAGGCAACTCTGCGGAGCAATACAAGGCCGCCATTCAAAAGCTAAAAGATGCGGGATACTATGTGATCGGGCGCATCACCACATTCAACGATTCCTATTTTATTGCCGATCATCCCGAATATGCAATCAAGGATTTAAGCGGAAATCCGCTCAAGCTTTCGGGCGCTTTTTGGCCCACTCCTTTTAATCGAACCGCTTGGCAATATAAGGTGGATCTTGCAGTGGAAGCGGCTGAACTGATGGGATTTCATGAGATTCAGTTTGATTATGTGCGCTTTCCCGATAATGTGCGCCGCTATGAAAAGGCGGGCACGGTGGATCTTGGGAATCGCTACGGCGAAACCAAGGCACAGGCAATTCAGCGTTTTTTGATGTATGCCACCGATATTCTTCATGAACATGGGGTTTATGTGAGTGCCGATGTTTATGGCGAGAGTGCTTATACTTATGTTACCACCTATGGGCAGTATTGGCCTGCGATCAGCGGAGTGGTGGATGCCATCAGCGGAATGCCGTATCCCGATCATTTTAGTGCTTCGGGCTCTTGGCTTCCTTGGGAGCATCCTTATGAAACCTTGAATACTTGGGGCAAGAGCGTGATGCGCCGCCAAGGCGAAACAGCAAATCCTGCCGTGGTTCGCACTTGGATTCAGGCCTACAACGCCATCCGCCCGCCCTACAATGAATACGGCCCCAATGAAATTTCAGCCCAGATTCGCGGATTGCGGGATTCGGGCTGCACCGGCGGCTATATGACCTGGCACGCCACGGCATCGATCGATCAATATCCAAAACTCCTTCCTGCCTTTGGCTCGCCCGCTGAAAGATAAAAAACCTCCCCGCTTTTTTGCGGGGAGGTTTTTCTTTTTAAAGGAAAAAGTCGAATGATAAGGCGGAGAGGGCGGCGGCAAGTGCAACCACGATCAGGGGTTTATTAAAAAACGCTACCGCCAGAGCAACCGCGGTGCCAATGAGTGCAGATCCCAAATTTCCGGTGGAATAGAAAATGGCGGGCACGGTCATTGCGCTCAAAACCGCATAAGGCAAATAGAAAAGCACACTTTGCAGAAAAACGGATTTGATTTCTTTTCTGAATAGGGTGAAGGGGATCATTCTAACCAGATAGGTAACCCCTGCCATCACGGCGATATAAAGGATTAAACTCATTTTGTTTCCTCCTTATGGATGGGGTATCGAAATGCAGAAAGAACAGAGGCAAAAAGCGCGCTTAAAATGATGGCAAAGCCCGTGCTGATAAAGGGGAGCGCAAAATGGAAAAGAATGCTGATTCCCGCAGCAACGAGAGCGGCAAAGCGAATGGGCTTGCATTTTTTTGCAGGGGGAATCACAATCGCGATAAACATTCCATAAAGCAAAATTCCCATATTGGCAGAAATCATTTCGGGAAGAATTTTGCTTGAAAGAGCGCCCAGAAGGGTGCCGCTTGTCCATCCCAAAAAGGGGAGTACGATCAGCCCCGCCATATAGGAAGCGGAAATTTTTTCTTTTTGGGAAATGGCAACCGCATAAATTTCATCGGTGATTCCAAATGATAAAAAAATTCGTTTTAAAGTGCTAAAATTTCGATCTGCCTTTTGGGTGAGGGAAAGCGCCATCAAAGAATATCTTAAATTGATAATCAGCTGAGTGAGCGCCATTTCGATCAAGGTGCCGCCTGCGGCAATCACCCCAACTCCCGCGGCTTGACCGGCGGAGGTGAGATTGGTGGCAGAGATGAGCCATGCAAAAAAAGCCGAAATATTTTGATGCACCGCCAAAATGCCAAAACCGATCGAAACCGAAAAATAGCCAAGCCCGATCGGAAGACCGTCGAAAATGCCTTTTGAAAAATCTTTTCGCATATCAAACCTCAATTTTTCTTTCTTTTGAAAGTATACCACGCATTTTGTTGAAAAACAAGTTTTCCAAAAGAATTTGGGCATAATTTTGCAAAATTCTTTCCTTTCAAAATTGAGTGTGGTATAATCAAAACGAGGTGAACAAAATGTATCGATATGAAACCCATTTTCATACCTATCCCGTGAGCGGTTGCGGGCAGGTGAGAGTGCCGAAAGCGCTTGATTTTTATAAAAGAATGGGCTACGACGGGGTGTTTCTTACCAATCATTTTCTCGACGGTTGCATCAATATCCCAAAGGAAACCCCATACGAAGAAAAAATCGAATTTTATTTTTCCGATTATGAGCTTGCTCTTAAAATCGGAAACGAAATCGGATTGCGCGTTTTCCACGGCCAAGAATTTTCCTATCAAGGCACCGATTTTTTGGTGTATGGACTTGAAAAAGAATGGTATCTTCAGCATCCCGAAATGATGGAAATGAAGAAAAGCCGTCAGCTTCCGTTTTTAATCGAGCACGGCGCATTTGTGGTGCAGGCGCACCCGTTTCGTGAGTGCTCCTATATCGATCATATTCGTTTGTTCCCAAGATGTGTGCACGCGGTTGAAATAATCAATGCCACTGTGAGTGATGAAGCAAACCAAATGGCAAAGCTTTATGCCGAGCATTATTGCCTTTTAACTCTTGCAGGTTCCGATAACCACAAAGGTTCAAAACAAAGAAAACTTGCGGGAATTGAGTGCGAGGAGCCCATTTTGAACGTGGCGGATTTTATTGGAAAAGTGAAAACAGGGAAAACAAAAATCTTCACTCTTGAAAATGAAGAAGCTCCCGAATAAAGGATTGAAAGTATGAAAATATCAACAGAAATTCGTTCGATTTCCAAAAAAGTCGGAATGGAAAAAGCGGTGGAACTTTGCGCAAAAGCCGGCTTTGATGCTTGGGATTTTACCATGGTGGATCTTCATCGCATCGATTGGATCACGGGCGATGTGATCCCAAGATTTTGCAGACCAAACCCTGCCTCGCAGCTTTCCTTTGCCCGAAAACTCAAAAAAATCGGCGAGGATCACGGCATTGTGTGCAATCAGGCGCACGCGCCCTTTCCCGTGAATTCCCGATCTGTTCGGGATAGTTTGAAGCTTGCGCTTGAATGCACCGCGGAAGCGGGCGCCGAGATTTGTG
>JAZOVP010000006.1:0-1038 GCA_045658765.1 Eubacteriales bacterium
CTGAAATTCGTGGTTTGGCTCGGTGCTTTCCCCGTAGGATGGACGTTTCGATCGAGCAAAGAATTGAAAACCAACGGAAGCTATTTTAAAACCTGGATTTTTGAAAATTTAACCCCCAAAAAATAGAGAAAAGGAAAGTCAGTTATGAAAAAAATCAACACGATCAAAGAACTCAGAGAGAAAAAAGGTGTCCTGATTGCAACCCACCGCGGTATGGTAACCGGAAACATTCCTCACAACACCCTTCCCGCTTTTGAAACTGCAATCCGCCACGGAACCGATATGATCGAAACGGATCTTACGATGTGCAAAGACGGAACCATCGTCATTTTCCACCCCCGTCAGGAAAAGAATCATCTTGGTCTGGACGTACATATCGACGAAATGACCATCGATGAAGTAAAAGAGCTTCGCTACCTGAACGATTGCCGCGCCGTTACCGATTTCGGAATCTTGACCTTGGACGAATTTCTTGAGATTTATAAAAATCGCTGTCTGATCAATCTGGATCACGGCTGGCACTTTTTCCCCGAAATGCTCCACGCAGTAAAAAAACACGGAGTTGAGGATCAGGTACTGATCAAAACTCCGATGAAGTGCATGGAAGATCTGGAATATGCAAAGATCATCGAGAAGATCGCTCCCGATATGATGTATATGCCCATCTACAAAAACGAGGATCTTTTAACCGAAACTCTGGAAGAAATGAATATCAACTTCATTGGAGCGGAGCTTGTTTTCGAAGAGGAAAACAACGTTCTTGCAACAAAAGCGTATATGAAAAGTCATCAAGACAAAGGGCGTCTGTTATGGTGCAACTCCATTCTCTACAACTGCAAGAAGCCTTTGAGCGGCGGCCACACCGACGATATTTCCGTTTCCGTAGATCCCGATCTTGGCTGGGGCTGGATCATAGACCGCGGATTTGACATCATTCAAACGGACTGGACCCTTGCTTTAAGAACGTATTTGAACGAAAGAGGCTGATTTTTTCACAAAAATTGTCAGATTATCCCAATACTCCCTTGACATTGATTT
>JAZOVP010000007.1:0-20027 GCA_045658765.1 Eubacteriales bacterium
CTTCTGAAAACCGTGATGCAGGAAGTTTCGCTTGCCGATACTTTAACCTTTGAGAAAACCTTTTCCGGAATCGTAATCGATTGCAATAAAAAAGGAATTCCATTAAACGAAAAGAATCTTTGCTTCAAGGCGGCAAAGGCATATTTTGATAAAACAGGAATCAGCGGCGGGGTAAAGATCACGCTCTTCAAGGCCATTCCCGACGGTGCGGGCATGGGCGGCGGCAGTTCGGATGCCGCGGCGGTGCTCAAAGCGATGAAAGCGCTTTATCCCTCGGATGCCGATCTTGCCGAAATCGCTGTGAAAATCGGTGCTGACGTGCCCTTTTTCCTTCAGGGAGGCACTTGCCTTTGCGAAGGCATCGGCGAGGTATTAACCCCGATTTCCTTTTCGCAAAAAAATGGGCTTTTTTGTGTGATTATCAAGCCCGAGGAAGGGCTTTCCACTCCGAAGATCTTTTCTCTTTTTGATCAGATCTCGGATCCCCTTTTGCAAAAATCCGCACCGAATCTTATTTCCATTTTGGAATCGGGCCAAATTTCCAACCTCTTTTCCTCCATGCGAAATGATTTGGAACTGCCCGCGATCTCTCTTCTTCCAAAGATTGCCGAGGCAAAAAGCACCCTTTTGGCCCGAGGAGCCGATGCGGCGATGATGACCGGATCGGGCAGTGCTGTTTTCGGGCTCTTTTCCTCGGAAGAAAAAGCGCGAAAACTTGCCAAAGAATTAAAAGAGGCGGGAATGGAATCCTATTTTTGCACTCTGATTTGATTAAACAAAAAGAAAACCGAACACAATAGCTTCGCAGGAAACTGCGAAGTTATTTTTTTGTGAGGTTACATAGTATGAAAAAGAATCAAACCATCGCCTTAATCTGCTTTTTACTTGCTTTCATTTTATGTTTGAGTTTATTCCCTCTTTCTTCTGCAGAAAATCTATATGGCTCCGTGATCCGAATTCATGTGCTTGCCAATTCCGATTCCGCCGAGGATCAGGCAAATAAACTCTTGGTGCGCGATCACATTTTGGAATTTGCCAAAAAGAATTTAAAAGAAGAATTAGATCGCGAAAGCGCAAAAAAAGTGATCGCTCAAAATTTGGATCAAATGGAAGAAGATACCGCCTTTTTCTTAAAGCAAAACGGAATTGATATGCCCGTAAGCATCACGCTCACCGAGGAATACTATCCAAAGCGTGATTATACTTCTCTCTCGCTTCCCAGCGGAAATTATCTTTCCCTTCGCGTGCTTTTGGGAAAAGCGGAAGGGAAAAATTGGTGGTGCGTGCTCTTTCCGCCGATTTGCCTTGATTCCGCCGCCGAAGCCGAAGATGCACTTTGGAAGGCAGGAATGGAGAAGGAAAATGTGAAAACAATCACAAAAAACGGAAAAAAATATGAGGTTCGCTTTAAGGTGATCGATTTTATGGGTAAAACCTATCAAAAAATGAAAAACCTTTTTTGAAAAAACACTTTTCTTTTCCGCCCCAATTTGGTATACTAATAAAAAGTAATTGGAATAGGCGGAAATTATGAAAACCGAGAAAAAAGAACGCGCTCCGAAAAAGTTTTCCTTTTCCCCATCGCGAATTGCGGTGGCGGTGATTGCTCTTTCGCTTTGCGCTGTTTTGATTTTATGGGATAGCGGCGTGATCGATCTTCCCTTTTTGGTTCGGCGCGATCGCCGCGATCCGATCACCCAAGAAACCCAAACAAAAGAAGAAAATAAAACCGAAGAAATTGATTGGGGGAAAACTGCCCAAAACGCTTTGGATAAGATTCATTCCTTTGATTCGGTGGAAAATGCCGCCTCCTTTATCACCTCCGCCCCCTTCGATCCCGAAACCATGTCGCTTTTAAAGCAGGCGATTTCCAAAGGAGAATATAGCACCCGATTTGGCTTTTTGATCAAAGAAAATGCAGATTCCTCCCTTTTATTTACCGTGCCCGATTTGAAGGAAATTTCCGGTTTTTCCGATTTCGAGCTCACTCATTTTCGCGATCGCAATCAGAATGCAGTGTTCCAAAAGAAGGGCACGGAAGAATTTTTCCGCTATGATTTTGAATCCCTCTCTTTTGTTCCCTCCGATTTTCTGCCCGAGCGCGATGCCTTGGGGCGCCCCGTGGCACTCCCTTCCTATTACGGAGCAAGCGATGAAACCAAAACTCTGATTTTCGAAAATTCGCTCTTTGGCTATGAGGGCACTTATCTCGACGGAAAAAGAACCAGAAAACTCAAAATTGAGCCCGTTTTTCACAAAGCATTTGCCTATTCCGAGGGCTTTGCGGTTACCGCCGATGAAAACGGAAAAATCACCATTCTCGGCGAAAACGGAAAGCCCGTATTCGAGCACCTTTCTTTGATTCTGCCCGAAAAAGAAGGCATTGAGGCGCTTGGCTACTATTATTTCCAAAACGGAATTTTGCGCGTTCAAATCGCAGGATACGATGCCGAGGGAAATCTTGTTTCAAGGCGCGAAAGCGCGATCGATACCGCGGGAAAGGAAATCACGCTTCCCCAAGGATATGAAATTGCTTCGTTTTCCGAGGGAATCCTTTTGGTGAAAAGTTCTTCCCTTTACGGCTATCTTTCCGCCAAGGGCGCTTGGATCGCTTCGCCCGTGTTTTCTGCGGCAGAGCCCTTTTTTGAAGGCCTTGCCCGAGTGGAAAACGAACACGGCAAAGTGGGACTGATCGATCAAAACGGAAATTTTGTGATCCCTTGCGCTTTTGATGAAATCACCTCTTTTTCCGATGGCCACGCGCTTTTATATTCGCAGGAAACAGGATGGATTTTGCTTTCTAAGGTAAACGGAAAATTCGGTAGTGAAGAACCCGCATCTCCTCAAGAAACGATCTATACCAAAATCACCATCACCAGGGGCCCGCAAAACACCTTCGATTATGAGCCGGATGAAATCATTGAGCTTCCGCCCGTGCTCTCCACCCCCAAAAGAACCACCCGCCCCGAAAACACGCTCGCGCCAAAGCCCGAACCCGAGCCAAAGCCCGACGAACCCACTACCACAACTACCACCACTGCCACAACTACCACCGCACCAAAAGATTAGATCCAAAAGCATTGCAAGCCAAACGGTTTGCAATGCTTTTTCTTTTTCAAATAAAAAAGTTGTCCTTTTTCGCCATTCCATTCCCAAAAAAATTGACAAGGAAAATCTTTCGTGATAAAATAAATGGAAGAAAATCCAAGGAGGCATTATGAAAAATATCGATCGTTTGAAGGAGTATGGTCAGGAGCACCTTCTCCGCTATTTTGATGAACTCACCCAAGAAGAAAAAGAAAGCTTGATCGCGCAGATCAACGATGCAGATTTCACTCTGCTCGATGCGCTCAACCATAAAGATCAAAACAAAGCCACCGATGATAAGGGAGGCGCCCTTGCCCCTCTTGGCGCTTTGGAAATTGATGAAATCAAAGCTAGAAAAGAAGAATTTGAAAAAGTGGGTATTGAAGCCATTCGCCAAGGAAAAGTTGCGGCTCTTCTTTTGGGCGGCGGCCAAGGCACCCGCCTCGGATTCGATGGCCCCAAGGGAAGCTATAATTTCGGTGTTACCCGCGATTTTTATATCTTCGAAGCTCAGATCAATAATATGCTCGATGTTTGCAAGAAGGCAGGATGCCACTTCCCTCTTGTGATTATGACTTCCGATAAAAACGATGAAGAAACCAGAAGATTCTTGAAAGAAAAGAATTTCTTCGGTTACCCCGAAGAAAAGGTTAGCTTTTTCCGTCAGGATATGGCTCCGAGCTGTGATTTCAATGGCAAGATCTATTTGGAAGGCAAAGCTCAGCTTTCCCTTTCTCCCAATGGAAACGGCGGTTGGTTCAAATCGCTTGTGAAATCGGGACTCGATCAAAAGCTCACCCAAATGGGTGTGGAATGGATCAATGTGTTCAGCATGGATAATGTTTTGCAAAGAATCTGCGATCCCGTATTCATCGGTGCCACCCTTCTTTCCGGTTGCAACTGCGGCGCGAAAGTGGTTTCCAAGAATGCTCCCGGCGAAAAAGTGGGCGCTCTTTGCTTGAAAGATAATCTTCCCACCATCGTGGAATACTATGAAATGGGCGATGAGCTTGCCGCAGAAAAAGATGAAACAGGCAAACTCAAATACCGCTTCGGTGTGATCCTCAATTATCTGTTCAGTTTCAAGAGAATGTATGAAATTGTGGATGGCAAAATGCCGCTCCACATTGTGGAAAAGAAGATCCCCTACCTTGCCGAAAACGGCGAATTCATCAAGCCCGAAACCCCCAACGGCTATAAATTCGAATACCTTGCCACCGATACGGTGCGCGATATGCTCTCTTGCCTTTCCTTTGAAGTGGAACGCGAACGCGAATTTGCTCCCATTAAAAATAAAGAAGG
Organism: Eubacteriales bacterium; assembly: GCA_045658765.1. GTDB lineage: Bacteria > Bacillota > Clostridia > Oscillospirales > SIG627 > RGIG5579. Next base: position 4,390 of record JAZOVP010000007.1, read on the forward strand.
CATCGACTCTGTGGTTTCGGCCCGCGAACTTCTGAAGAAAAACGGCATTGAATGCTAATAAAAAAAGAGATAAGCTTCGGCTTATCTCTTTTTTATTTTAAGAATTCAATTTTTCTTTTGCTTTGATTTTGGCTCTTTGCTCGGTATTGAGGATCTTCTTGCGCAGGCGCAGCGTTTTGGGGGTTACTTCCAAAAGTTCATCGTCTGCAATAAATTCCATACATTTCTCCAAGCTCATCTGACGGGGCGGGGTGATGCGAAGTGCCTCATCGGCGCCGGTGGAACGAATGGCAGTGAGGTGCTTCTTTTTGCACACATTCACCACAAGATCCTTCGAATCGGAAGCTTCCCCAACGATCATTCCTTCATACACAGGGGTTTGCACATCGATAAACATCGTGCCGCGATCTTGCGCGTTATACATTCCATAGGAGGTGGAAACTCCATCTTCCCAAGCAACCAGCGATCCGCGAGAACGAGCGGTAAGGCCGGATTTCATGGGATGGTAGCCCTCAAATTCCGTGTTCACCACGGCATTTCCCTTGGCGGCGGTTAAAAGTTCTGCGCGGCATCCGATCATGCCACGGCTTGTGATGGAAAACTCAAGGCGGGTAAAGCCCGAGGTGGTGGGTGCCATTTGGCAAAGTTCGCCTTTTCTGCGGCTGATCAAATCAATCACGGTGCCGCAGAATTCATCGGGACAATCGATATAAAGATTTTCATAGGGTTCGCAAATTTCACCGTCGATCTCTTTGGTGATAACAGTGGGGCGAGAAACCTGAAATTCATAGCCCTGACGGCGCATATTTTCAATGAGCACAGAAAGATGAAGTTCTCCCCTGCCCGAAACCTTCAAGGTATCGGTGGTATCGGTATCTTCCACGCGAAGGGAGATATTGGATTCGAGCTCTCGATAAAGGCGCTCGCGAATATGGCGGCTGGTAACATAAGTTCCGTCTTGCCCTGCAAAAGGAGAGGTGGAAACCGAGAAAAACATAGAAAGCACGGGATCTTCAATTTCCACAAACGGAAGCCCTTCGGGAGTATCAACATCGCAAATGGTATCGCCGATTTCAATATCGGAAATGCCTGTAAGACAAACAATATCGCCCGCTTCCGCAAAGGTGGCGGCGGTTTTCTTTAATTTATCAAAGGTGTAAATCCCAACAATCTTGCTCTTTTCGATCTTGCCGTCGCGGCGAACAATGGATACGGGGCTTTTTTCGTGAATGCCTCCGCGCAAGATTTTGCCCACTGCCATTCTGCCCGTATAGTCATTGAAATCGATATTGGAAACCATCATCTGGAAGGGGGCATCCTCTTCCACATCAGGATGCGGAATCTGATCGATAATCACATCAAAAAGGCAGGTGAGATCTTCGGTTTTCACCTTGTAATCCGTGGTTGCCCAGCCATCTCTGCCCGAAGCATAGATCACGGGAAGATCAAGCTGTTCCTCGGTGGCATCCAAATCGATGAGAAGATCATACATTTCATCGGTAACTTCCTTCGGACGCGCCATCGGACGATCGATCTTATTCACCACAATCACGGGAGTGAGCCCCAAATGCAGGGCTTTTTTGAGCACGGTGCGCGTTTGCGGCATGCAACCTTCGTATGCATCCACAAGCAGAATCACACCGTCTACCATCGAAAGACTGCGCTCCACTTCGCCACCAAAATCCGCGTGGCCGGGAGTGTCCACAATGTTCACCTTCACCCCTTTATAATACAAAGAAGTGTTTTTCGCGAGAATGGTGATTCCTCTTTCTTTTTCCAGATCGTTAGAATCCATCACGCGCTCTTCCACCTGCTCGTTTGCACGGAAGGTGCCTGTTTGCTTGAGCATAGCATCCACAAGAGTGGTTTTGCCGTGGTCAACATGCGCGATGATGGCAATATTGCGAATATTTTCTTTTTCCATAAAAAATCCTTTGAATTTAGAATATTAAACTACCTTTAAATTATACCACCATTCCCCTGTTTTGCAAGAAAAAATGCTCTGTTTTCTTTAAAATTTTAAAAAACTACATTTTTTGTTCGTGAAAAAACAAAAAAAGACGGAAAATTCCGCCTTTTTTCACAGTGCAGAGGCAATTTTTTCTTGGCAATAATCGGAAAGCTCCTGCGGTTTTTTCGATGCCACTTCTTCTGCAGAAAGCACTTCAATCACCTCAAATTCCGCATGGGAGGTGAAAAGCGGATATCTGCCAAGAAACGATCGGGTTCCGCGGATCACAGTGATCACCAAAGGGCATTTTGCCTTTTTTGCCATCACAAACGCGCCCTCCTTAAAGGGCAAAAGCTTGCCATCAAAACTGCGGGTTCCCTCGGGATAAATGCCCATGGTAAAGCCCATTTTAGAAACGAGTTTTGCACCCTGATGCAGAATTCTCATCGATTGCAAGGGATTTTCGCGATCGAGCGGCAAAAAGCCGATTTTTTGAACAATAGGGCCCGCAATCGGGATCTTCATATTTTCCTTTTTGGAAAGGAAAGCAACCCTTCTTTTTTTCAGCAAAACAAAACTGACCATCGGATCAAACTGCGATAAGTGATTGCACACAAAAACACACGACTCTTCGGGAAATTGCTCCAAATTCTTTCCCGCCACGCGAAAACGAAAGAAAGCCAAAATGGAATCCATTGTGTGATATGCCAAAAAGCGGAAAAAGGGATGATCCTTTTCAAAGGGCTTTTTTCGATAGCAAAACAAACTGCAAATAAAAAGAAAGAAAATGGCAAAAGAAGTGATCAAAAGGGAAAGACCGAGCCAAATTAAAAGAAGAAACGGGAAGAGAGAGGGATCAAAAAAGGCAAGAGTAAGCGCCAAAACAGCGCCCAAAACAAAAAAGATTCGAAGAAACATCGCCATCCTCCTTTCTTCCAAAATTACCCCTTTATTTTACCCCACCTTTCCCTTCCTGTCAACGCTTTTCCCCTTCCCTAAAAACCCTCTGACGCTTGATTTTTTCTTTTTTTATCTTGACTTTTCTCTTCCTCTTTGCTATAATGCCAAGGTGAGCAAAAAACGCTCCCCTATGCGGATGTGGCGGAATTGGCAGACGCGCTAGATTCAGGTTCTAGTGGTAGCAATACTGTGTGGGTTCAAGTCCCGTCATCCGCACCAAAATAAAGAGTAGTGCCGAAAGGCGCTGCTCTTTATTTTTTGTGTTATAGTGGAGGGGCTTGAAGGGCGCGGAGTGAATGACAGTCCGGGGGACTGTCAGAGCGCGCCACAGCTCTGCCCGCAGGCAGGCAAGTCCCGTCATCCGCACCAGCAAAACAGGTACCCAATTTTGGGTGCCTGTTTTTGCTTTGTATAGAAGAAGGCGGGGCTTGAACCCGTAGGGCGGAAACCAAGAAAAAGACACGGGTGTCTTTTTCGATGTGTTTTCGACAGCCGACACCCGCTTGTGCCGAGCCGAATGGCGACGGCAGAAGCACGGTGTCAATGTCTAGTCCCGTCAGACATACCTGCAAAAAACGGATACCGAAAAATCGGTATCCGTTTTGTTTTTGGGAAAATGTTTTTTGCCTTTAGGGCAAATATTTTCTGCGGGATTCGATGAGGGAGGTGATAAAGTTTTTATCGAGCGGGGTGAGGCGATAGCCGTTGCGATAGATGAGCACATCTTTATAGCGCTTATTATTATCGACACAGCGGCGCTGAACGAGATCATAACGCTCGAGCACTTTTTCCGAGGCGGGAGAAACCCACATGAAAGTATTGGGATTTTCGGAAAGCAAATCAAATTGGCTTCCTCTTTCGAAAATGAAAATGCGACGCTCGATTCGATCGGGCAATTCATCTTTGATGACCTTGGAAAGCGGTAGAGAAGGCACATAGGGATCGGCATGATTGATTTCGATATAGGAAGAAAGATCCTCGAGGGTGATTTCTTCTTTTTGAGCAAGCGGATTTTGTTTGCTCATGATCACATGATAAGAAAACTCTGCCACCATTTCATAGGAAAGGCCTTTTTCTTCCAGCATTTCTTTAAAATAATGATCGTGCATTTCGGCATAGCGGATGATGCCGAGCTTATAATCATTTTCCAAAACATTGGTGATGGTTCTGCCGGAATTGGTTTCTTTATAAAAGATTTCGGCGGGATTTTCAGTTAGCGTTTTCGAAAATTCGGCAAACGCTTCGGAAATATAACCTGCGCGGGGTACCGAGATGGAAAAGCGCTGCTTTTGGGGCGAATTTTCTTTATAGATGGTTTCCACCTGCTCGATTTGCTTTAAAATTCCCTTGGCATAGCCAATGAATTCTTCGCCTTCCGGAGTGAGAACCATTCCCTTGGCACTACGGGAAAAGATTTCAATTCCCAGATCATTTTCCAATTCACGAATGGAACGGCTGATATTCGGCTGAGCGGTGAAAAGGGTTTCCGTTGCTTTGCTCACAGAGCCGAGCTTTGCTACTTCAACGGCATATTTGATATGAAGAATATTCATAAGACGCCCTCCATTGATAAAAAAATACAACATATCTTAACACAAGGGCACCAAAAATGCAAGAGAAAGCGCGAAACGAAATTTCGTTTCGCGCTTTTTCGCTTAAATCTCGAGTTTATTGATTACGTTTTTCAGGCATTCTGCACTGTTACGAAGTTTCTCGATTTCTTCGGGAGTCATGGGAAGCAAGATCTTATTGCTTGCTTTTTTATTGCCCACAACCGTGAGAAGACTCAGTGCCACATCGTCGATTCCATATTCTCCGTGGAGCATGGTGGAAACCGTGAGAGTGGTATCCACACTGTTCAAAAGGCACCTGCAAAGATGGCAAACCGACATGGAAACGGCATAGAAGGTTGCGCCCTTTCTGCCGATGATGCGACCACCGGAGGTGCGCATATATTCTTCCACTTCTTCGGGTTTGAATTCAGGATAGGTGCCCTTATTCAAAATGAATTCGGGATACTCAAGAATCGGAACATTGGAAATATTTGCGGTAGACCACGGAACGAAAGAGGAATCGCCGTGTTCACCCAAAACGAATGCGTGAACGTTTTTCTGGCTCACGGAATAGTATTCGGAAATACGGGCACGAAGGCGCGCGGTATCGAGAATGGTACCGCTTCCGATCACGCGGTTTTCGGGAATTCCGGAAACCTTGGAAAATACATAGGTGAGTACATCGACAGGATTACTTACGATCACGTAAGTGGCTTCCGGAGCATATTTTACGATTTCGGAAGCAATCGATTTGAGGATATTAACATTGGTTTGAGCGAGTTCCAATCTGGTTTGGCCGGGCTTTCTTGCGATACCCGAGGTGATCACCACGATATCCGAGCCCACGGCATCCTGATAAGAGCCGGCATAGATATTGCAGGGGGTGAAAAAGGGCACGCCTTGACGAATGTCGAGCGCTTCACCGAGTGCTTTTTCCGTGTTGATATCGATCAAAACGATTTCAGAAGCAACTCCTGCGGTGGTTAGGGTGTAGGCAATGGTAGCACCTACGTTTCCGGTTCCGATGACTGTGATTTTGTTCATGTTTTTTTCTCCTTTACATCAATACCGAGGTGGCATCCGAAATATTTTTTTCCAATGCCTCTCTGCCGTATTCATCAACTTGTTTTTTATTTTTTTCACCGTGGGTTAGGCACCCTGCACCGCCGATACAACCGCCGATGCACGCCATCCCCTCGATAAAATTCGCATCTAAAACGCCTTTTGATTTTTTCAACAAGGCGGCTTTGCAAGCTTCAATGCCATCACAAGGAATGGCTTTTAATTCAAAATCAATTCCCTTTTCTTTGATTGCTTGGGCAACTGCTTCCGTGAGCCCGCCTGCCCGGGCGAAAATTCTTCCGAAATAAGAAGCATTGTTCAAAACATCTTCTCCCAGCACCGTGAGATCAATCTTTTTGCTATCGAAAAGTGCCTGAAGCTCCTCAAAGGTTAAAACAACATCCACATGGGGAGCAACCGCCTCTTTTTTGGCTTCCAATTTCTTTGCGGTGCAAGGACCGATGAAGACAATTTTTGCTTCGGGATCGGTTTTCTTGATATATTCTCCCATCAGTGCCATCGGAGATGGAGTATGGGAGATCAAAGGAACAAGCTCGGGAAACTGATTTTCAATATAAGAAACAAAGGCGGGGCAGCAAGAGCTGGTTAAAAATCCTTTTTCGCTCAATTCCACTGCTTCTTTTTCTGCCGCCAGATCTGCACCGAGTGCCGCTTCCACAACGGTATAAAAACCGAGTTTTTTGAGCCCTGTTACCACCTGCCCTGTTTTGGCATAGGAAAACTGACTGGAAATGGAAGGAGCCACAACGGCATAGACTTTTTTGGATTCCTTTAAATAGCGGATGGCATCAAGAATCTGCGATTGATCGCTGATAGCACCAAAGGGACATTGATACACACAAGCGCCGCAAGAGGTGCACTTGGAATAATCGATCTTGGCGGCATTTTCCGAATCAATGCTGATTGCCTTTACCTTGCAAGCATTCTGGCACGGACGCTTGCGATTCACAATGGCAAAATAGGGGCACACCTTGGCACACAAGCCACATTCAATACATTTGGATTTATCGATATGTGCGGTATGATTATGATCAAACCAGATGGCTCCACGCTTACACACATCTTCGCAGCGGTGAGCAAGACAACCGCGGCAAGAATCGGTTACTTCATAGCCGGCAGCGGGACATTCATCACAAGCGATATCGATCACTTCGATCACGCCGGGAATGCTTTTATCGCCACCCATTGCAAGCTTTACTCGCTCGGCAAGAATGGCTCGTTCTTTATACACACAGCAACGCATCGTGGGTGTTTTGCCGGGAACGATGGTTTTGGGAATATCGGTGATTTTTTCCAAAAGGGTATCGTTCCAAGCGCAAGTTGCCACTTCTCTGAGCACTTTATATTTTAAGTGCTGAACTTTCGTATCAAACTTTCTCATGGATTCTCCTTAGAAATAACTCACCTTGATCCGTTTTCCCATTTGCTTTAAGCAAAAGGAAAGTTCTTCCACCAGATTCATTTTGATATTGAAATTGATGGGAAGATTGGGATTTTGATGAGCGGGGTTGATGGCTCTTCCCACATAGAAATTGATATCGGTTGCTTCCTCAAACAAAAGGCGGCAAATTTGAGAGGCGCCATCTTTTTGGAAACACCATTCTTCATAATGCTGATTTTCTCCAAGATAATCCTTGGCATATTCCAGCACACGATTTACGGTGATCACGCCCTCGGTAACAAGATCCACCCCTTCAATATGCGCGATGGGGGGTACACCGGGGGTTTGAAAATCAAGGGATGCCTCAAGGGGCTTACCAAGATATTTGGCCGCAATAGACGAAGTGGTTCCGCCGCAAATGATATGCTTTCCTTCTTTTGAGAAAAACAAGCTCATCATACGATCGGCATCGTCGCGGTTATAAGGCGGGCCAAACAAAAGATTCATCGGTTCTCTTTTTCGGATTCGAACCACGCAAGAGGTGGCATCGTCGCCCGGTTTGCCGCCATAAAGACGATTGCACTCATCGACAAGCATGGTGGCAAGGGTTTTTGCGGTGTATCCCGCGGGAACGATGGTTTCGAAGAAATCGATGATATCTTCCCTCTTCCAACCGAAATTGAAGGAAGTGCCGATTCCCGCATGGGGACAACCGTCGCTCATGGCAACGAAAATATCGCCCTCCTGCAAAGAAATTTCGGATTTGAAAATCTTTTTTCCGCCAATGTTCATTTCTGTTTTCGGATAATCCACACTTTTTTCATCGCGAAGGAAGATTACTTGCGGATTATCGTATTGGATGATTTCGGCGGTTTGATTATTTTTAAGATGAAGGATGGTGAAGGTGGAATACGCCACACCGCGCACCGAGCAAACAGGCAAAGTGGCGGCAATGGTGGACACACATTCTTCGAGCGAAAGCCCTTCGGAAAGCATGGTTGAGATGATTTTGGAGGTGATGGTGGAAAGGATATTTGCCTTCACACCGCTTCCGAGGCCATCGGAAAGCACCACCACGGTGGAATAATCCGCAGAATCGATCACCTCAATATGATCTCCGCAAAGCTGCTCGCCTTCATGATTGATCGACTTAAAGCCGATATCGGCGCAAAAATCATTCATCGGAAATCGACTCCTTGAGTTTACTCAGCGCAATCTTGGTTTCGGCAACGGTTTCGCCCAAAAGAGAAGCGATTTCTTGCGCAACGCGCATCTGCTTTTCCACCACATTATCCGCAACTTCAAATGTTTTGGAGCGCATCGAATCTTTGGCTTCGCGCTCATTTTCTTCATCGGTGATGTCGCGCATGATGCAGATCAAAAGATGGGATTCCGAATCATAGGTTATGGTTTGCTCCACATAGCGCTTATAATCGGCAAGATAAGTGCGGGCATTGCGCACACTTCTGCCGTTATCGCGCACACGGATAAAGGGAGCGGGATCCAGAATACGGATCACCTGATCGCCCAGAATATCGGAAGCGGAACGCAGATTCAAAATGCGCTTTGCGGCGGCATTGACCTGCTGAACCTCGAGCTGTTCGTTGAGAACCAAAATTCCGTTTGGAGTGTTTTTCACGATGGAATCGGAAAAGCTTTCGGCTCTTTCCTTTAAATAAGGAAGGCACATCGAAACATCTGCTTTTCCGCGGAAAATGGCAACTGCTTTTTCGCGGCAGGTATTATAGCCGCAGGAGCCGCAATTCAATTCCTGCAAAGGAGAAGTTTTTCCCATCTGACGCAAAATCGCACTAAGCTCTTCTTCGGTGGGAACTTTATCCTCTAAATCAATATAAGGAAAGCCCTTTTTCAAAAATCCGATTTCGGGCTGAGAAACCGAGAAATCTTCGGTGCCTGCATAATTCTGAACCGCAACGGTATCGCGGATCGAAGAATGATGATATTTTTCCATAATCGGGCCGCCCACACAGCTACCCACACAAGCGCTCATTTCGATGAAGCACTTATGGATTTTACCGGAAATGATATCTTTGATGGCGGCAATACAATTTTCCACCCCGTCGATGGCAAGATAGGAATATCCTTCCGCGCGGGTGGAGAAGGTGTTGAGAATTCCGCCGGTGGTGGGAAAGAGGCGTGCGCGGCTTTCTTTTGCTTGATCGGCAGAATTTTCGGGCACAATCCCCTCTTTTTTGAACCAATCGGAAAGCTCCTCAAAGGTGAGCACTGCATCCACAATGCCTTCATAGCGATCGGCTTCATCCTTTTTGGAAACACAAGGACCGATGAAAACAGTTTTGGCATCGGGATATCTTGTTTTAATGGATTGGCAATGCGCCTGCATCGGGCTCATCACCTGCGCAAGATACGGAAGTGCCTCGGGATAGTGCTTTTGGATTAAGAGATTGATGGAATGACAACAGGAAGAAACCAGAACATCGGTTTTGCCTTCTTCCAGCATTTTTTCATATTCACGTTTTACCACGGTGGCGCCGAGCGCGGTTTCTTCCGCATCGAAAAATCCAAGCTTTTTCAATGCCGCGCGCATGGATTCAATGCCGGCTCCATCGTAATTTGCCACAAAAGAAGGAGCAAGACTTGCAAAGACAGGTTCTTCCGATTGAAGAAAAACCTTGACTTTTTCTACCTCGCTGGTGATTTCTTTTGCATTTTGAGGGCAAACCACGAAGCACTGACCGCACAGAATACATTCCTCGTGGATAATATGCGCCTGCCCTGCCGAAAAGCGAATGGCCTTGACGGGACAATGGCGAATACATTTATAGCAGTTTTTGCAATTTGATTTTTTCAGGGTAAGATGCTTTTGCATTTATCTTTTTTCCCCCTCTAGTTTTCCCAAAATATGCTCTGCAAAAAAATCTTTGAATCCCTCGCGAGTGATTCCCACATGGATTTCATCATCCACCTGAATCGTTACTCCCACGGGATTGCATTTTCCGATGCAAAAGCTTCCCATCAAAACGACCTCGTTTTCCAAAGAATTTTCTTCGATGGCCTTTTGCATCAGTGCGACAAGTTCCTCCGAGCCCTTTAAATGGCAAGAAGAACCCACGCAGATTTGTATGATCATAACTTCCTCCGGAATTTAAAAGGAAAGGCGGATAAAAGATTCTATCCGCCTTTTGCAAGGCAAGATACAAAATGAGTTATTTTGCTTTTTTTGCCAAGGGAAGCACTTTTTCTTTAAAGAAAACTCTGGCTTCCTCCGCTTTCACAGAAAATCTCTCTTCCCCAATCTTAACGGAAACATCGCCTCTGGAGCAGGACTCCATGCAGAAGGATGCCGCAATCGTTACCTGATCGTGAAGACCGTATTCTTCAACGAGGTGCTGAAAGCTCATTGCAACATTATTGGCTCCGTTTAAATGGCAAGAAGTTCCGATACATACAGAAACTCGAATCATACTTATTTCCCCTTGTTATAATTTACATGGAGAAGCTCATGGGCTTTTCCTTTGATAATATCTTGATAAATGGTAGACATTACGGGGTTTTCTTCGCTTCTGCGGATGCTCTTTAAGCGATCTGCTTCATAAAGGCCGCGGCTTCTTTCTTCGCAGCCATTTTTGCCTGCATAGGGCTGACCGCCGCCATTGATACAACCGCCGGGACAAGCCATTACTTCGATGAAATCAAAGTGCTCGCCGCCTTGCACACGCTCAAGCAAGCTTTCGGCGTTGCCGAGTCCGCTCACAACAGCAATCTTGAGTTCTTTTTCGCCGTAGGGCACGGTGAATTCTTTGATATCCTGATTTCCTCTCTGACCTGCATTGGCAATGGTCAAAAGAGCACCGCGGCTCTTATTGGAGGATACTCTGCGGAGCACCGCTTCGGTAACACCGCCGGTTACACCGAAGATAACACCTGCGCCGGAGATGGTGCCCAAAGGCATATCCACAGCTTCGGGATCGAGGTGATCAAACATAATACCCGATTCTTTGATCATGAGGATCAATTCCTGGGTGGTGATCACGGCATCCACATTGGGGCCGAGCTCGGTTTTGAATTCTTCGCGCTCTGCCTCGAACTTTTTACCCGTGCAGGGCATCACAGCAACGTGGAACATTTTTCTGGAAGATTTTTTGCTCTGATCCTTCAAAATGGAAGCCATCATCTGCATGGGGCTTCTGCAGGTGGAAACATTGGGGAGAAATTCGGGATGCTTCTTCTCGCAGAACTGAACCCAACCGGGGCAGCAAGAAGTGATGAGGGGAAGATTCTTTCCTTCTTCCAAACGGGAGAGGAATTCTTCGGATTCTTCCAAAACGGTAAGATCGGCACCGAGGGTGGTATCGTATACTTCATCAAAGCCCATGCGGCGCAAAGCGGCAACGATCTTGCCGATCACATTTTCGCCTTCTGCCATATTGAGCTCTTTCCCCAAAGCAACACGAACGGCGGGAGCGATTTGAACGGTGGTTTTCACATCGGGATTATCGATGGCGCACCAAACTTTATCGATATGATTTTTCACAACGATAGCACCGGTGGGACAAACAGCTGCACACTGACCGCAACCAACGCAAGGAGATTCGGCAAGGGGCTTGCCAAATGCGGTGCTGATGGTCATATTGGCGCCTCTATGAGCAAAGTCGATCGCACCAACGTGCTGGATTTCATTACAAACTCTCACGCAGTCGCCGCAAAGGATGCACTTGCCTGCATCGCGGGAGATGCAAGGAGAGGATTCATCTTCGCCCTTGGTGGATTTTGCACGGTTGGGGAAGCGAACGCCTTCGATATTGAAGCGCATTGCCAGATCCTGAAGTTTGCACTTATTATTGTTTTCACAAACGGTACAATCGCGGCAGTGATTAGCAAGGAGAAGCTCCAGAATGTTTTTACGGTAGCGGCGAAGGCGCTCGGTATTGGTTTTCACCGAAGCACCTGCTTTGGGAGGAGTGGAGCAAGCGGCATCGAGCCCGCCCCATTCATTTTCCACCATACACATACGGCAAGCGCCGTATACGGAAAGATCGGAGTGATAGCAGAAGGTGGGCATTTTAATACCGATCTTGCGGCAGAGTTCGAGAATATTTTTCTCGCCTTCAATTTCCACGGGGATCCCGTCGATATTCATATATTTCTTTTCGTTCATTTTCTCATACCTCCTTGATTGCCTTAAAGGCACAAGCATCGATACAGCTTCCGCAACGGATACACTGATTCAGATCGATGGTGAAGGGTTCTTTGATTTTGCCGCTGATTGCGCCCACGGGGCAAATACGGGAGCACTTGCTGCATCCCTTACACAAATCGGGATCGATCACGATCTGCTTGAGTTTCTGGCAAGCACCTGCGGGGCAGCGCTTATCATAAATATGGGCTTCGTATTCTTCGCGGAAATTGCGGATGGTGCTCACAACGGGAGAAGATGCGGATTTGCCGAGACCGCAGAGAGCGGTGGCGGAAATGGTATCGGAAAGCTCCAAAAGAAGCTCGATATCGCCATCTCTTCCCTCTCCTGCCACGATTCTTTCCAGAATCTCGAGCATTCTCTTGGTGCCTTCACGGCAGGGAACGCACTTGCCGCAGGATTCATTTTGAGTGAAGTTCATAAAGAAGCGGGCAACTTCTACCATACAAGTATTGGAATCCATTACCACAAGACCGCCGGAACCGATCATGGCGCCAACTTTCTTTAAGGTATCAAAATCCAAAGGAAGATCCAAGTGCTCTGCGGTGAGGCAAGCACCGGAAGGACCGCCGATCTGCACAGCTTTGAATTCGCCGTCGCCGCGCATACCGCCGCCGATATCGAAAATGATTTTGCGAAGGGTGGTTCCCATCGGAACTTCGATCAGACCGGTGTTTTTAATATTGCCGGTGAGGGCGAATGCCTTGGTTCCGGGGCTCTTTTCAGTGCCGAACGTGCGGAACCATTCGGAGCCGTTGTTGATAATGGAAGCCACATTGGCATAGGTTTCCACGTTGTTAAGACAAGTGGGCTTATCAAAAAGACCTTGCTCTACCGTGCGGGGGGGCTTCACGCGGGGGAAGCCGCGCTTGCCTTCGATGGAAGCAGTGAGGGCCGAACCTTCACCGCAAACAAAGGCGCCTGCGCCGCAGTTGATATGCATATGGAAGGAGAAGGTGGTGCCGAGAATGTGATCACCGAGAAGGCCGAGTTCTTCTGCCTGCGCGATGGCATTTCTGAGGCGCTTTACCGCCAAGGGATATTCTGCACGAACATAGATATAGCCCTCGGTGGCGCCGCAAGCGATGCCTGCGATCATCATACCTTCGAGCATTCTATGGGGATCGCCTTCCATGATGGAGCGATCCATAAAGGCACCGGGGTCGCCTTCGTCGCCATTACACACCACATACTTGGGGGTAACGTTTTGACGCTTCACCTGTGCCCATTTTCTGCCTGCGGGGAATCCGCCGCCACCTCTGCCGCGAAGCTCGGATGCGGAAATTTCATCCACGATCTGATCGGCATTCATTTCAAACAATGCTTTTTCCAGAGCGCTATAACCGCCGATGGCGATATATTCACGGATGGAATCGGCATCGATTTTGCCGCAGTGATCGAGAACCATACGGGTTTGCTGACGATAAAACGGGATTTCAGACTGCTCACGGTAAACTTCGCCGTCTTTCTTATAGGCAAGACGATCTACACATTCACCCTTCATGATGGTTTTTTCGATGATTTCTTCGCAGTCTTCGGGTTTTACTTTGGTATAGAGCCAGCCCTGAGGTTCGATACGAACCAAGGGTCCCATTTCGCAAAAGCCATGGCAACCGCTCTTTTTCAAACCGATTCCGGGGCTATGGGGATCTTCCATCAATCCGATTTCCACCGAAAGGCCGTTTTCTTCGGCAAGAGCTTTTAAGCGATCGAAAATATTCAAGGAACCGCCTGCAACGCAACCGGTACCTGCACAAACAATGATCTTCTTTTCTTGAGCGGCATAATCTTTTTCCGCTTCTTGTCTGTATACAATGAATTCTGCTCTGTTATTCAGCATTGTTGATCTCCTCCTTGAGCTGTTTCAAAAGGGCAACCGCTTTTTCGGGGGTCATTTCCGCGTGAACCACATCGTTCACGGTAAGTACGGGAGCAAGACCGCAAGCACCGAGGCAGGAAACGGTTTCCACGGTGAAATTCAAATCGTCGGTGGTCTTTTTATCGGCGGAAAGGCCGAGCTCGCTGCGAAGTTTATCCAAAATCGGAATGGATTTTCTTACGTGGCAAGCGGTGCCGTCGCAAATTTTGATCACATATTTTCCCTTGGGTTCCAAGGAAAAATTTTCATAGAAAGTTGCGATGCTATAAATTCTTGCCTCGCTCATTTTCAATTTATCGGAAAGGATGGGAAATACCTCTCTGGGGAGATAGTGATATACTTCCTGAATTTCTTGCAAAATGGAAATGATAGCTTCCTGTTTGTAGCCGCTTTTTTCCACGATTGCATCTACTGCGCTAAGATCAAGTTTTACTGCCATTTCGATTCTCCTTTTCTGATTATTTTACAAATTTCAACACGTTTTCTTCAAAAAAAGCATCCACCGTATCGGGAGAAACCGAATACAAAGCATCTCCAACGGTTACACAAACCCCCTGCTGGCATTTGCCCAGACAAAAAGTACCTGCGAGCTCCACCTTGTCGCAAAGTTCATGCTCACGAATAAGCTCCTGAAGCTGCTCTACCACCTGACGGGAACCTTTGATGTGGCAGGAAGAACCGATACAAACTGTGATTTTCATTTTGTTTCTCCTTTGTTTTCAATGGATTCTACATAAGGCAAAAGCGCTTCGCGCTCGGCCTGATTGACAAATTTCATAAGGTATGTCGCGGCATACGGGATCCACTCCTCAAGAGCTTTTTTGCTTTTTTTCATTTTCTGCAAATATCTCTTGCGATAAAGTTCTGCAAATTCATTCCATTTGCGAATTTTCATCAGAAGATAAGTGGCGGCGGCATCCGCCAAGGGCTCACCCGAAAGCGCCGATGCCCAATCGATCACAAACGCTTTTCCCTCTTCCGAGAGGATCACATTGGAGGGAACGAAATCCAAATGGCAAAGCAGGGAAGAAAACTGCATTTTCTGAAGTCCGTTTTGCAACTTGCATTTTAAATCCGGCTCCAGAGGTGCTTTTCGGATCGCATCAAAAAAAGCGGATTTCATTTCAGGCATCGGGGCTCCTTCGGTGCGATGGAGCTTTGCCTGAACCCCCACAAAAGATGCCACTTGATCCGAAAGGGCTTCGGGCTCATCCTGCATCCATTGGAGAAGGGTTTTGCCTTTCACGAAATCATACACAATCGCCCACTTTCGATCGTGGCGGATCACTTCGAGAAGCTTTGGCACAAAATCGATTTTTTCTTCTGCCCGAACATGGCTGAGTGCTTCGGCAAACACGCCCGATTTGGCAAAATCCGAGGAGAAAATTTTCACGCAACGTTTTCCGTCGCGGAATACGGTTTTATTGTTTCTGACTGCAATCACTCGATCCAGTTTCACCGTTTTTCTCCTTTCGCCAAAATGCAGATATGATACTCAAAAGGCACTTTACTACTCTCAAATGATTATTATAATATATATCTTGAAATTTTTCAAGGATAAAAAGATGATATTCTATAAAATTTTTGAGGCCGACCTATATGGGTTTCTATATAAAACAAATGATGAGAAAAAATCTTTTTTTGGCTATTTT
>JAZOVP010000008.1:0-1568 GCA_045658765.1 Eubacteriales bacterium
TTTGAAGCAGCGGATCCCCCTTGGGAAGCTGCCTTGCTGCCGCGACGATGTTTTAAAGCAACTGCAAGGCTATGGGATGAATCGAACGGACGCCTTCTTCATCGCCGAGCATGTTTGGCGCGGCAAGCTCCGCCATAATGCCCAAGCAATGGCGCTGCTGAAAAATGCGCACATCCCCCAATGGTATACCGAATGCCTCCAAAAAATCCATTATCTCTTCCCTGCCGCTTATGCAATTGCCGAGGTAAAGCACATTTTGGCGCTGACCTTCTATAAGGCGCGAGATCCCCTTGCGTTTTATGCCGCTGCATTATCGGCATATAAGATGGCCGATGAATTGCCGCCCTCCGATCTGATCGAAGAATTGGAGGCGCTGGAAATCGAAATCCTTCCGCCCGATAAAGAAAAATCCGATCCCTCTGTCTTTTTGCCCGAAAACGGAAAACTAAGGACGCCCTTGGGATGATTTTTTGCAAAATTGCTTGAAATAGGGCGAAAAAAGGTGTATGATGGCAAGCGGTATATTTATATAAGGAGCCACGGGATGAAGGTTTTTCGCTTTATCAAAAAGAACATCGTTTTTTGCATTGCGGCATTGGCGGCACTGATCACCTGCTTTTTCATTCCGCCCGATGGCGAATATCTGCATTATTTCGATTGGAAAACCCTTGCCTGCCTTTTTATCACCCTCGCCGTTATCTGCGCGCTGCGCAACATTAAGTTCTTTACCATTTTGGCGCGGCGGTTGGTTCTTTTCACCGGCAATTTGCGCGCCCTTTTTTTAATGCTCCTTGCCATTACCTTTATCGGCTCGATGCTGATCGCCAATGATATGGCGCTGATCACCTTTTTGCCGCTGGGTTATTTCGCCCTTTCGGCGGCTGGCAAAGAGCATAAGATGGCTTATCTTTTTATCCTGCAAAATATCGCCGCCAATCTGGGCGGGATGCTGACGCCCTTCGGCAATCCGCAAAACCTTTATCTATATTCCTATTTTAACATACCGACCGGGGAATTTACCTTGATTATGCTCCCGCCCTTCTTGCTTTCGATTTCCCTGCTGGCGGGCGGCTGTTTTTTGGTTCGCCGCGAAAAACTGAACATTGAAGAAGCCTTCCCCGAAACCCTTCCCCGCGGAAAAACCACTCTATATCTGGCGCTTTTTGCCTTTTCGATTTTAATCGTTTTTCGCGTAATTCCCTTTTGGATCGGGCTGATCCTGGTTCCCGCTGTTTTATTCTTCATTGATCGCAAGGCTCTTTTTGCCGTTGATTATCCTCTGCTTGGAACCTTCTTTTTCTTCTTTATCTTTGCGGGAAATCTGGCGCGGATCGAAGCGGTTAATGATCTTCTATCGACCTTTTTGCAAAAGGATCCGTTGCTCCTTTCCATCGCCGCCTGCCAAGGGATCAGCAATGTTCCCTCCGCGATCCTCTTATCCCGCTTCACCGCAGACTATCGCTCTCTTTTGCTGGGCGTAAACATCGGCGGAACGGGAACGCTGATTGCTTCTTTGGCCAGCCTCATAACCTTTAATGAATACCGCATCCTCTACCCCGGGCACAGTA
>JAZOVP010000009.1:0-30252 GCA_045658765.1 Eubacteriales bacterium
CCTTCACGCGGCGTCGCTGGGTCAGGCTTTCGCCCATTGCCCAATATTCCCCACTGCTGCCTCCCGTAGGAGTCTGGACCGTATCTCAGTTCCAATGTGGCCGTTCAACCTCTCAGTCCGGCTACTGATCGTCGGCTTGGTAGGCCGTTACCCCACCAACTACCTAATCAGACGCGAGCCCATCTTTCTCCAAATAAATCCTTTGATATCATCCTCATGCGAGGTCGATATGTTATGCGGTATTAGCACCGGTTTCCCAATGTTATCCCCCAGAGAAAGGCAGGTTACTCACGCGTTACTCACCCGTCCGCCACTAGCTAGGGGAGCAAGCTCCCTTCGCCCGTTCGACTTGAATGTGTTAAGCACGCCGCCAGCGTTCATCCTGAGCCAGGATCAAACTCTCTAAAATTGGTATCTTATCTACTTTCCAGTAGTTAAAATCATCTTAGAGTAATTGATTGCTCTTTTACTTTGTTTCTGGTTTGTATTTTTCTTAAGGAATGACTAAAGCTTCCACACAATTAAAAGTAATCTCTTACCACTAATCGTGCTTTGTCTTTGTACATTTTCGTCTTTGTTGTTCAATTTTCAAGGTTCGGCGCTGCTCGGCGCAGCGTTGTCTATTATATCCACCTCTCTGCCCTTTGTCAAGTACTTTCTAAAACTTTTTTCAAAGTTTTTTTCCTCAACCGGCTTCCGCTTCTTTGCGGCGGTGGATTTTTAGTCTACCAAAATTTCTCCCCTTTGTCAAGGGGGAAATTTAATTTTTTTCCGTTTTTACTTTTCAAACAAAAGAATTTCCAAAACCATGCTTTTTTCTTGTGCAAAAATACCAATGATCGAGCGTTATGCCCGATCGTTGGTGGCATCTCCGCTTTCGCGGAGTGAAATTTCCTCGCCCAAAAGAGCCGGTTCCGGCTGAAACAAGCAAAACACAAAATCCTTCACTCTCGCCACACTTTCGCGGAAAGAATACCAGGTTTGCTTGGGATAGCGCTCATTTTCGCTGGATAAAATCGGCGCGGGAACCGAAAACGCCTCGATCTCCAATGCCGAAGCAATCATCAAAGCGCGAAAGGTGTGATACTCCTGAGTTACAATCACAAGCTCCTCCGCACCAAAAATCGCTCTGGCCCGATATAAAGAATCATACGTGGAAAATCCCGCGTGATCCATAAAGATCCTTTCGGAAGGAATCCCCTTTTCAATCAGGTATTCCTTCATCACATTCACTTCATCGTAATCGGGACTCCCATGATCCCCGCTCACGATCACTGTATCGCAAATTCCCTTTTTATAAAGTTCAACTGCAGTTAAAAGGCGATCCTCAAGCATATTCGAGGGGATTCCGCCGGGGCGCACTCCCGCTCCCAAAACCAAAATCGCATCGGGCGCGGATGAAATTTCTTCTGCATTTTCCAGCGAAACGATCTCGCCGCGCGAACGGGCATAAGAATACACATTGATGGCTATATATAATATTATAGGTAGCAACAAAAGAAAACCGATTATCTGAACCACCCTTTTCTTTTTCATTCCCGATTATTTTTCTCCTTTTTATATTTGCCTATTCAAAAGATTTGATTTTTTCCAATAAACCGCGCGCGATATGGGTGCCGCCAAGCGCATTCGGATGCACCCCTTCAAAGGTGAACACACGCGCATTCGGCAAAAGATATTTTCCGTTGATCGCAAACGCATTCGGAAATCTTGAAACCTCTTTTTCAATCCGTGCCCTCACTTCATCCAAGGTGATTCCCATTTGGAAGATTTCGTTTTCCTCTTCCCTCCAAAACGGCAAGATCACATAAACGGGCTTCTCCCGCACCTGCTCGAAAAGAGTTTGGAAAAATAGCGGCATTTTTTCTTCGAATTCACTTTTTTCGCGATAATGAAAATCATTGGTGCCAAAACAAACGATCACGCGATCGCAAATCGGGATCTCCCCTTCGGGAAGAAACTCCTCGCGGAATTCGGAGCCGCAAATCGCAAAGTTATTTCCTTCGGTATTCAAAAGGCGGCAAAGCTGATCAAAATATCCCATTCCCGCAACCTCGCAACACGAACCCTCGGTGATCGAATCGCCAAACGCCACCGTTTTTCCCAATCGATTCACCTTTTTAAACTCAGCTCCATCGGAAAGATGCACTTCTTTGATCTGAAGGTGCATCATCGGAAAATAAAGGGTAACAATTTTTCTGCCTTTCGAAAGCGGAAACGAAACCGTGCCCTCGGGAACAGGAATCGGAAGCTCGGAAGGATCGCTTTTCTTTTTGCGATTGGTGATATGAGAAACCAAAAAGGAGTTTTCATACACCGCAAAATTCAAAAAAGGAAGATCGATATGGCTTCTTGCGTTGGTATATGTTAAGGTTAAAAAATCCGAATCCGTTTCCATCTCCAGATAAATCGAGGTGAGATGATCTTTATACGGCGCATCATATCCCGAAAGAGATGCGAGCTGCGCATCGGAAAAGCGCTGCAGAAAAAGAGTTCCCTCTTCGGTTATCTCTTTTTTTCGAGCACCGCCAATCATAGAAGCCACATTTTTCAGATCGACTTTCATTTTTCTTCTCCAAAAATAAAAAAGGTTTTACTTTTTTCTTTATTATGGTATAATAAGAATGAAAAGTCAATCGTTTGGAGGTATCTTATGAAAGAATTAAACATTGCCAATTTTGAATCCGAGGTGGCATCGGCCAACATTGCCTTGGTGGATTTTTTTGCAACTTGGTGCGGCCCTTGCAAAATGATTGCCCCTGTTTTGGCAGAGGTTGAAAACGAGCAAAGCGACGTTTCGGTTTTCAAGATCGATGTGGATCAAAATCCCGATCTGGCAGATCGTTTTGCCATTGAAGCCGTGCCCACCCTGCTCTTTTTCAAAAAAGGCGAACTCATCAAAAAGAAAACGGGTCTTTACCCGAAAGATGCGCTGGAGCTCATTTTAAAAGAGGTTCGCGGATGAAAATTCGCTTCAATGAAAATCGCGAGCTTGTGGAAATGATCAAAAAAGGGCTTGCCGAGCGCGGGGGATATTGCCCCTGCCGCCGCGAGATGAGCGAAGACAATAAATGTATCTGCAAGGAATTTCGCGAGCAAATGGCAGATCCCGATTTCGAGGGTTATTGCCACTGTCAGCTTTATTATAAAGAAAAAGAAGCAAAATAAAAGAGAGTGCGATGCACTCTCTTTTTTCTTTTACTTATTTAAAATGAATTTTTCTCCGCAACCGTAATTTTCATACACATAATCAATATCCTTATCGCCTCTTCCGGAAAGACAAACCAGAATCGAGCCGGATTTGTGCTCTTTGGCATAGCGGATCGCATAAGCGAGCGCATGGGAACTTTCGATGGCGGGAATAATGCCTTCGTTGCGGCAAAGCAGGAAAAATGCTTCCATGGCTTCATCATCGGAAGCGGTAACATAATGAGTTCTGCCCGCATCCTTCAAATACGCGTGCTCGGGGCCTACTCCGGGATAATCCAGCCCGCTTGCGATGGAATAAACGGGAAGGGGTTCACCGTTTTCATCTTGCAAAAGATAGCTTTCAAAGCCGTGCAGGATTCCCTTGGTGCCATAGGTCATTGTGGCGGCGTGATCGCCCACATTGCTTCCTCTGCCCAAAGGTTCCACTCCGTAAATTTCAACGGGATCGGCAAGGAAGGGGGTAAACATACCAAGAGAATTCGAGCCGCCTCCCACGCAAGCGCAAACCGCATCGGGCAAAAGCCCGGTCATTTCGCGGAACTGCTCTCTTGCTTCAATTCCGATCACCGATTGGAAATCGCGCACCATCATCGGGAACGGATGAGGACCAACGCAAGTGCCGATGCAGTAGATCGCGTGATCATATTCCTTCAGGTAAGCATCAAACGCGGCATCCACCGCTTCTTTTAAGGTTTTCAGCCCGTGGGTAACGGGAATCACATTCGCGCCAAGCATTTTCATGCGGATCACATTGGGATGCTGCTTTGCAATATCAACCTCACCCATATAAATATCGCACTCAAGACCGAAATAAGCGGCGGCAGTGGCAAGAGCAACCCCGTGCTGACCTGCGCCTGTTTCGGCAATGAGCTTCTTTTTGCCCATGTATTTCGCAAGAAGGCCTTCGCCCATGCAGTGATTCAATTTGTGCGCACCGGTGTGGTTAAGATCTTCGCGCTTCAAATAAATCTGGCAGTTTCCGAAAAGCCCCGAAAGGCGCTCACAATGATAAACCGGTGTGGGTCTTCCCTGAAATTCTTTGCGGATACGGCGCAATTCATTGATAAACTGAGCGGAATGGCAAATTGCCTCGTAAGAATCGGCCGCTTCCTTGAATGCAGGCACGAGCTCATCCGGAATAAACGATCCGCCATATTCCCCGAAATAGCCGTTTGCATCGGGAAATTCTTTTAAATAATTATCAAAATCTCTGTAAGGGTTCATACTTTTTCCTTTCTTCGATCGAAAATTTTATTTTCGGGGCGATTCTGCAAATCAAAATAAAAAGCCCCGAACGAAATCCGTTCGGGGCGAATCAAGCTTTGATCCGTGGTACCACCCAAATTCACCGCCGAAGCGATGCACTCTTATGTACTATCATACACAATCCGATATAACGGTCGGCACCCGTCTTCCCTACTCTGCCAGAAGCATTTGGGTTCGCCCTCGCAAGGCCATTCCTTTTTTCCTGCTCTGCCGCAATCCCACCGCCTGCGGCTCTCTGCAAGAGCGTTTTGAAAAAAGTACTCTTCTTGCTCAACGGTTTTTTTCATTATAACAAAGCTTTATTTCTTTGTCAAGCGTTTTCCCCAAAGGCGATTTTTCCCGCCTTTTCGCAAATCTGATCTGCCGAAAGGGTTTGGTTTTCTTTTAAAAACAAAATCATTTCATCGGCCTTTTCTTTTTTGGTTAAAACTAGCATCACCGAGAAAATATCCTCGCGAGGCAAACCTTTTTCTGCCAAAAGGGAAAGCAATTCACTCTGAAATTCCATTTTATACTCCAAACACCAAAATACCCAAAATCGCTGAAATTCCAATCGAAAGAATGGGCGAAATGGTTTTTTTCTTCCAAAGGCGCCAGATCGTTCGAGCGGCAAAAACCAAAGCAAAAATCAAAATCGTTTTCCATTCGGGCAAAAGATGGGCACCCAAGCCCTTGGCAAAAAGCGAATTGATTTGGGGAATCAGCCCCGAGAGCAAAAAGTATGCACCGGTGGAAAGAATGATCCCCACCACGCAAGGTTTCACCGTATCCAAAACCGATCTTACTCCCTTTTTCTCCATAAAGGAGCGCAAAAACTTCGCAATCAAAAGAATGATCACAAACGAAGGAGTAACCGCGCCGAGGGTGGCAAAAATTCCGCCCAAAACGCCTGCGGTGGTGGTGCCAACATAGGTTGCGGTGTTGATCATAATCGGGCCCGGAGTGGATTCGGCAACCCCAACAATATAGGTGAACATTTCATCGTCAACACCCATCCAAGGGTTTTGCAAAAGGGCATCCCGAATCAGAGGGATGGCGGCATATCCGCCACCGAAGGTGAAAAGTCCAACCTTTAAAAATTCCCAAAAAAGGCGAAGGCAAGTAATCATTTGTTCTTCCCCCTTTCGCGAATCTCATTCACACCGTAAAGAACCAAGCCCAAAACGGCAAAAATCAAAATCAAATAAATGGAGCTGAAACGATAAAAGCCGAGATTGGCAAGAATCATCACAAGAAAAGAAATGGCAAATACCGTGATCGAAACAGCATTCTTTTTCATTTTCTTTGCCATTTTCCAGCCCGCGGCAAAAATCAAGAAAGCAACCGCCGCCTTGATCCCGCGAAACGCACTGGCAACCCAGGTGATTTCCAAAAAATGATCCAAAAAGAGCGCAATGATCGAGATGATCAAAAGCGAAGGAAGCACCGTGCCGAAAGTAGCGCAAAGCGCGCCAAAAAAGCCGCCCACCCGATAGCCAACAAAGGTGGAAGTATTGATCGCAAGAGGACCGGGGGTGGATTCCGCAATCACGGTAATATCCATCATTTCATCATGGGTCATCCATTTCTTTTTCGCCACACACTCATTTTCAATGATCGAAATCATTGCATATCCGCCGCCAAAAGTGAAAGCGCCGATTTTAAAAAAGGTGGCAAAAAGTTCCCAAAGCTTTTTTTTCATAAAAGCCCCTCCTCAATGAAGTATTCTTCCAAAATCTTCGCCGCCGCTTCCACCACGCGAAGGCAGGGGCGCGAAGCGTAATACTCGGCATTCCGCTCGGAAGCAAGCCCTCCGATTTCGGCCTTGTTTTTCAAAAGTTCTCTGCAAACAAGCGAACCGCACGCTTCTTCAAAACGCTTTCCAAGCTTCTGAATCCGAGGGTAAAGCGCATCCTTTTCGGGAGAAGAGAGATCGGAATATCCAAAAAGATGACCGATCACCAAAGTAATTCCGCTAAATGCGCCGCAAACCTCGCGCATTCTGCCAAAGCCCCCGCCAAAGCCGGAAGCCAGAAAAAGAGCTTTTTCCTCTTCGATTCCGAGCGAGGGAGCAAAGGCGGCAAACACCGCCTGCGCGCAATTATATCCTTCCAAAAAAAGAGATGCCGCACGATCGGAAAAAGGGTAAGATTTCAGTTTTTCTCTCATTCTATCCTCTAAAAACGAAAAATATTCCTAAAAACAAGAACCCTGCCCGACGGCATTCAAACAATGCGGGCAAACACTTCGGGGCTTTGTTTTCACAATTAAAAATCTCCGGCAAAAGGCCGGAGATTTTCTGATTAGTCTTCCAAAGGAATGGGATTGGAACAAGCGGGGCAAGGGAAGCTTTTTTCTTCCGGCATTTCTTCGAAGCAGATGTTGTTGCCGCAGCTGGGACAGGTTACTTCATAGCACTCCTCATCCTCATCGCAGCAATCGCAATCACAATCGCAATCGCAATCATCCTCGAATTCGCCGAAGATTTCTTCTTCCACGTTGGTAAGATCTTCGTCCATCGCCTCAAGATATTCATTGATATCATCAATATCATCCTGAGTATCCAGAACTTCATCCGCAAGATCCTCTAAAATATCGGCCATGAGCTTAATAATCTTGCCTTCTTTGGTTTCGGCATCGAAATCAAGCCCTTCCATCAGGCCTTTTAAGTATGCAACCTTTTCGTTCACAGTCATTTTGTTCTCCAATCCAAACGCTTATACGCGCTCGAGGTAATCACCGGTACGGGTATCGATCTTAAGCACATCGCCTTCGTTCACAAAGAGCGGAACCTTGATCTGAGCGCCGGTTTCCAGAGTTGCGGGCTTGGAAGCGCCGGTGGCGGTATCTCCCTTAAAGCCGGGATCGGTCTGGGTAACGGCAAGTTCCACAAACATGGGGGGTTCCACGCCAAACACGTTGCCTTTGAAAGAAAGAACTTTGCAGATCATTTCTTCCTTCACGAATTTGAAGTTATCGCCCACCAAATCGTGGCCAACGAGGGTTTCTTCCCAAGTTTCGGTATCCATGAAGTGATAGAGATCCCCATCGTCGTAAGAATACTGCATATCTTTTCTTTCCACGAATGCGGGGGTGAATTTTTCAGTGGGGTTAAAAGTTTTTTCCACCACGGAACCGGTGATCACATTTCTGAGCTTGGTGCGAACAAATGCCGCGCCTTTACCGGGCTTCACGTGCTGAAATTCGATTACCTGCATTGCAGCGCCGTCCATTTCAAAGGTAACGCCGTTTCTGAAATCGCCTGCTGTAATTGCCATAAGAGTCCTCCAAAACATAAAATATCAGTTTTACAGAAATGATTATACTACTTTTCTCGCGTCTTTGCAAGATAAATTTGCAAAAAATACCATTATAATTCAATCAAATTCTTCGGAGTGCGGTTTAAATTCCTGCTTCCGGCATTTTCCACCACCACAAGATCCTCAATTCGCACACCGAATTTGCCCGGAAGATAAATTCCCGGTTCCACCGAAAGCACCGCTCCCGCGGGGATCTCGGATTCCGCTTTCGGGGAAAAGGAAGGCGCTTCGTGCACTTCAATTCCAATTCCATGCCCCGTGCTATGACCAAAATATTCGCCAAAACCCGCATTTTTGATCACATCGCGCGCCGCGCGATCCACTTCCGAGCCCTTCACTCCCGCGCGCACGGCTTGGATGGCAGAAAGCTGCGCGGAAAGAACGGTTTGATAAACCTGCTTCATTTCATCGCTTGCTCTTCCAATGCAAACGGTGCGGGTCATATCGGAAGAATATCCGTCGAGCACGCAACCAAAATCCATTGTAACAAACGAATTGTTTTCCAAAACCTTCTCGCTTGCTCTTCCGTGGGGAAGCGAAGTGCGGGATCCCGAAACACAAATGGTTTCAAAGCTCGGAGCCGACGCCCCGTTTTTCTTCATAAAAAATTCAAGCTCAGCGGCAATTTCCCTCTCGCTTCTGCCGGGCGCAAGTCTGGATAAAATATATTCAAATGCCGATTCGGCAAGCTCTTGCGAGAAAGCGATCTTTTTCTGCTCCGCCTCGCTTTTCACAATGCGCATCTCATCAATCGCCCCACCAAGCGGCAAAAAGTTTGCCAAGGGATATTTTTTCTGAAGCGAAGAAAGAAACGACACCGTTACCCTTTTATCTTCAAAAAAGGTGTTTTGATTTGGATTTTCTTTGAGATAGCGCTCAAAATCCTCGGCAAAGCCCGAGCCACAAAGCACGATCTCTTCCGAAATTTCTCCTTTCTTCTGCTTGATCTCGGCCATTTCCAAATAGCGCGAATCCAAATAAAGATGCGCTGTGGAAGGCGTGATGAAAAGGATTCCGTCGGAAGAGGAAAATTCCGCAAGATAAAAGCGGGAAACCGTGGAAAAAATCACAGCACTCTCGCCCTCTTTTAAAGAGCTTTGAAATCGGTTCAAGGCGCTCATTTTTGATTTCCTTTCTTTCTTGCTTCCTGCTTATAATAAGCGCGCACAAAGGGCTTTTCAATCTTTCTTTTCAAACGGAAAAACGCATTTTCCACCTTTTTAATCGGCGAAACCGCCACCGCATTCACTCCCCAAATTCTCGCAGTGAGAACATCGGTTAAAAGCTGATCTCCCACCAAAAGAATTTCCTTCGGCAAAACCGAAAAATGCTCCACCGCAGGCACAAGCGCTCTCTTTAAGGGCTTATGGGCATCGGGCGTGGCAAAAAAGCCAAGCTCGCGATTAAACAATTCCACCCGCTCGGGAGTATTATTGGAAACAAAAGCAATTTCAAATCCCTTTTCCTTCAAGGAAAAAAGAAATTGCTTGAGTTTTTCATACGGCACCGAAACATCATACGGCACGAGCGTATTATCAATATCAAAAATCACAAGCTTTATCCCTTTTTCCAAAAAGGAATCAAAGGGAATATCAAAAACAGTATCGCACATCAAATCCGGAATCAAATAGGAAGATAGGGATTTCATAGAATTCTCCTTGGTTATTTTCATCCCATTATATCATAAAGATTCGGAAGAGGAAAGAGTTTTTTATGTGTGCGAAATAATTTCTTTTTTTAGGCGTGCAATAATCTTCTTTTCGAGCCGCGAAATATACGATTGGGAAATCCCCATTTTCTCGGCAACCTCTTTTTGTGTTTCCTCTTTCTGCCCCAAAAGCCCAAATCGGGAAACAATAATGGCACGATCCCGCGAAGACAGCGTTTCCAGCGCCCGCATCAGCATTTTGTGATCCTCTTCCCGCTCCAAATCCCGATGAATTTCCTCTCCGTCTGTGCCCAAAACATCGCCAAGCAAAAGTTCATTTCCATCCCAATCCACATTCAGCGGCTCATCGAAGGAAATTTCATTGCGCCGATTGCCGATTTTTCTTAAAAACATCAGAATTTCATTTTCAATGCAGCGCGAAGCGTAGGTTGCAAGTTTTATGTTTTTCTCGGAGCGAAAACTTGCCACTCCCTTCATCAGCCCGATGGTGCCGATGGAAATCAGATCCTCCATCCCAACCCCGCTGGTTTCGAATTTCTTGGCAATATAAACCACAAGCCGAAGATTATGCTCCACCAAAGTATTGCGGGAGGCCTCAACCTCGTCCCCCGCCTCCATTTTCTCCACCAGCTTTTTTTCTTCCTCGGGCGAAAGCGGCGCGGGAAGCTCATCCTGCCCGCCAATATAATAAACCTCATCAAAAAACGCCGCAAAAAGTTTTGTTTTTCGCAAAAAGGCGATGATTTTTTGAAATACCAAGTGTTTCCTTCCCGATGCTTTTTTCATTTTCTCCTCCTTTAAAGAACCGATAGCGGCACAAGGCATGGGCATCCCCCATAGCCGCCTTCGGTAAAATCAAGCGCCACCAGCATTTCCACCGAATCCGCTTTCATTTTCCCTTTTTTGGATTTCACAATCGAAACCCGATCAGGCAAAAACGCATACATCGTTCCCTTGCCCGATGCCGTTTTGATCGGCACCGAAAAAAGCGCTTCTCCGCTTGAAAGCTGCCCTGTTTTCAAGTGCGAAAGAAAATCCTTCGGCAAAAGCGAATCTGCAAAAGCCGCCTTCAAAAGAAGCACCGGCCTTCCGCTTTCGGGATCCTTCAAAAGAAGCCCCGAATCCACCAAACCAAAAAAGTGCTCGTTTTTTCCGCAAAACGAAATCGAAAGACTCACCACCGCCGTTTCCAGCTTTCGATGCAGGCATTTTCCCCACAAGGAAAACACCCCAAACGAAAGCAAAACCACAATCAAAAACACCGAAATCCCGATTCGCGCACTTCCGCCAAACAGAAAAATATAATAAGTAATCCACTCCGCCGCACCGCCCAAAAAAAGCGCGGTCAAAAAGGAGAATAGCGCAAATTTTGCCGTGCGCCGAAAATTCTTTTTTCCGAATGCAATCCGCACCATCACAAAAAAGGCGGCAACCCCCCAAAAAAGCGTTGCCGCATCCGATGCGGAAACGAAAACCAAAAAAAGAGAAAATCCCGCCCCGAAAGCCGACGAAAAAATCAGGCGCCGAAGCGTGGTCTTTTCCGATAAAATCAAGCTAGCCGTGGAAAGAGAAACCAAATCCATCGCGAAATTCAAAAGGAAATAAACATCCAAATAAAGTACTTCTTTCATTTTTTGCCTCCGAAAAAATGATACCTCGCCGCGCCTTTATTTTTTGTAAAATTCTGGCGATGATTTTTCTTCGAAACGCTTTTTGAATAAAAAAATAGGATTGCTTTCCAATTATTTCAAAGATTCTCTTGCAATTTTTGCATTTTAACGCTAAAATAAATAAAAATGAATCTAGTTTTTGCAAAAGGAGCAATCAAATGAGCAAAAAAATCACCATTCTCGGCACCGGCAATGTGGGAGCCACCGTTGCCTACACCCTCACCCAGGGCTCTCTTGCCTCTGAGATCGTTTTGATCGACGTGAATCGCGCCAAAGCAGAAGGCGAAGCCATGGATATTTCCCACGGCGCTCCCTTTTCCACTCCTTTGAATATCTATGCAGGCGATTATCCCGATGCCGCCGGATCCGATCTTGTGATCATCACCTCCGGTATCGGCAGAAAGCCCGGTCAGTCCCGTCTTGAGCTTGCCAGTGTGAACACCAATCTCATGAAAGAAATCGCACCCAAAATTGCAAGCTATTGCCCCAATGCCGTTTATATCATCGTGTCCAATCCCGTTGATATTCTCACCTATGCTTTCATCAAATACTCCGGTCTGCCCGCAAGTCAGGTAATCGGTAGCGGCACCATGCTCGATACCTCCCGTCTGCGCGCTCTGGTTTCCAATCGTTTGCAGGTGAGTGCCAAAAATATCCATGCCTATGTGTTTGGCGAGCATGGCGATTCTTCCACCTTCCCGTGGAGTGTTACCAGCGTGATCGGTATGGATTTCAAGCAGTACTGCCGCGCCATTCATCACTATACCGACGAGCAAACCGAAGCATTCCTTCGCGGCATTGAAAAAGATGTAAGAGATGCGGGGGGCGAAATCATCAAAAGAAAAGGCGCCACTTATTATGCCATCGCCACTTGTGTTGCAGGCATCGTAAGAGCCGTTCTTTCCTCCAACGGCACCGTTCTCACCGTGTCTTGCCTTGCTCATAATCGCTATGGCATCAAAGAAGATGTTTGTCTTTCCTTGCCTTGCGTGCTCGGCCCCAAAGGCATTCTGCGCGAAGTGGATCCTCCCCTTCTCCCCGAAGAAATGAAGGATCTTCAAAACAGCGCCAAAGTATTAAAAGACATTATGAATCAAGTTGGTCTTTAATCCGAAAAGGAACCCACCGAGTGGGTTCCTTTTTTTCGCAATTCTTTTATTTTTTTCTTCATTAGTAGTTGAAAATCGTTTTTATTTATATTATAATAAAGGGAGTATTTTGGGAAGGGATTAGGAAGAAAAAATGAAGACGGAAAAAATCGGCTTCGACAACGACAAATACCTTGCGCTTCAATCCAAAAAAATCCGCGAAAGAATCGATCAATTCGGCGGAAAGCTTTATTTGGAATTCGGCGGCAAACTCTTCGATGATTTTCATGCCGCGCGCGTGCTCCCCGGCTTTCGCCCCGATAGCAAAATCCGAATGCTTATGCAGCTGAAGGATCAAGCGGAAATTGTTTTGGTTGTCAATGCTTACGATATTGAGAAAAACAAAGTTCGCGGAGATCTTGGTATCACCTACGATCAAGATACCCTTCGCCTCATCGATGCCTTCCGCGGCTGTGGGCTTTTGGTGGGAAGCGTGGTGCTCACCCGATTTGCAGGGCAGGCATCGGCGATCAAATTCCGCACCAAGCTCGAATCCCTCGGAATTCGCGTGTTTTGTCATTATTCCATCGAGGGCTATCCGGAAGACATTCAAAAAGTAATCAGCCCCGAAGGATATGGCAAAAACGAATACATCGAAACCCAGCGTCAGCTCGTTGTGATCACCGCGCCCGGTCCCGGAAGCGGAAAAATGGCAGTTTGCCTTTCCCAGCTTTATCACGATAATCTAAAAGGAATCAAAGCAGGGTATGCCAAATTTGAAACCTTCCCCATTTGGAATCTTCCCCTCAATCACCCCGTAAATCTTGCCTATGAAGCGGCAACCGCAGATCTAAACGATGTGAATATGCTCGATCCCTTCCATCTCGAAGCATACGGGCAAACCTGTGTGAATTATAACCGCGACGTGGAAATTTTCCCCGTGGTGAAGGCAATGTTTGAAAAGATTTTCGGTGCCTCTCCTTATAAATCCCCCACCGATATGGGAGTGAATATGGTGGGAAATTGCATCACAAACGATGAAATCTGTTGCCGCGCATCCCGCAATGAAATTTTGCGCCGCTACTATACCGCCGAATGTGATAAGCGAAAAGGCCTCCCCGCAGATTCCGCCATTTCAAAGCTCAAGCTTTTGATGAGCCAAGCGCAAATCGGCCCCGAAGATCGCGCCTTTGCGCAGGCGGCTCGCGATAAAAAAGAAGAAACGGGTCAGCCCGCCGCATCGCTCGAGCTCCACGATGGCAGAGTGGTGGTTGGAAAAACCTCCGCCCTTCTCGGTGCCTCTTCGGCTCTCATTTTAAATGCCCTCAAAACCCTTGCGGGCATCGAAAAAGAAGTGGATTTGATTTCCCCCGAGGTAATTGAGCCCGTGCAGGAACTCAAGATCAATATTTTAGGAAATCATAATCCCCGCCTTCATACCAACGAAGTTTTGATCGCCCTTTCCATTGCGGCGGCGCACGATGAAAATGCCAAGCGCGCCGTGGAAGAAATTCCAAAGCTCAAAGGGTGCGAAGCCCACTCCACCGTGATCCTCACGGAAGTGGATGCGGGAATTTTCCGCAAGCTCGGAATGAACCTCACTTGCGATCCCGAATACCAAACCAAAAAATTATTCCATAACTAAAAAAAAGAAAGAGAGATTTTATTATGAATATTCTTGTTACCGGCGGCGTAGGATTTATTGGCTCCCATACTGTGGTGGAACTCATCGAAGCAGGGCACACTCCCATCATCGTGGATAACCTTTGCAATTCTTCCATCAAAGTGCTCGATGATATCGAAGCCATCACCGGCATCCGCCCTAAGTTCTACGAGATCGACATCCGCGACAGAAGCGGAATGGATCTGATCTTTTCCGAAAACAAAATCGAAGCCGTGATTCACTTTGCAGGTCTGAAGGCCGTTGGCGAATCCGTGCAGATGCCCATGGAATATTATGAAAACAACTTGAACGGCACCCTCGTTCTTTGCGAAACCATGCGCAAATTCGGTTGTAAAAACATCGTATTCTCTTCTTCCGCCACTGTATACGGAATGAACAATATCGCCCCCTTCAAGGAAGATATGCCCACCTCTTGCACCAATCCCTATGGCTGGACCAAATTGATGCTCGAGCAGATCCTCACCGACATCGCCCATTCCGATCCCGAATGGAGCGTGGTACTCCTTCGTTATTTCAATCCCATCGGCGCGCATCCGAGCGGACTCATCGGAGAAAACCCCACCGGCATTCCCAATAACCTCTTCCCCTATATCGCCAGAGTGGCAGCAGGCATCCTTCCCTGCCTTTCCGTATTCGGCAACGATTACGACACCCCCGACGGAACAGGTGTTAGAGATTATATTCACGTGGTGGATCTTGCGCAGGGTCATCTCAAAGCGCTCGACTATGCAATGGCTCATAAGGGCTCCGAAGCCATCAACCTCGGCACTTCCCGCGGCACGAGCGTGCTCGAACTTGTTTCGGCATTCGAAAAAGCAAGCGGAGTGAAAGTAAACTATCGCATCACCGAACGCCGCGCAGGCGATATTGCCACCTGCTATGCCGATACCGCAAAAGCTGAAAAGCTCCTCGGTTGGAAGGCAAAGTATAACATCGAAGATATGTGCCGCCACGGTTGGGCGTATATGCTGAAAAAATGAGTGCAAAAAGAAGTAAAAAAAGAACCCGTAAAAACCTTCGCCTCGTTGTCATCATTGCATTGGCTTCTCTTGTTGTTCTCGGAGCTTTGCTTTTCGCTTTGAAAAAACTTGGAAACGATATGAAAAAGCCCGAGATCACACTTTCCGAAAATTTGGAGTTTTCCGTGGGGCAAAAGGTTTTGCTTTCCGACGTGGTTTTGAATGTGGAAGGCGGGCGCCTTGTCGATCCCGAGAGGGTGCTTGATTCCTCCAAAGAAGGAAGTCAAAAAGTAATCTTTACCATCAAAAACCGATTCGGTTTTGAAAGTGAGGAAAGCTTTATGATCGAATTTATTCCCTCCGAAGAAGAGCCCAAAAAGGAAGAATCTCCCAAAGCGGAAGAAATTCCTCAAATCGAAGAAGAACCCAAGCCGGAAGCACCCCCAAAAACCGATCCTCCCAAAAATGAAACTCCTAGCACGCAAAATCCCATTCAAAATCAAAACGGTTCCGTTTTGTATCAAACAGAAAAAGAAATTTTTGTTTGGCAAGGAGATTTCGTTGATCTGGAAGCGCATTTTTCTGCCAAAATTTCGGGTTCCTATTCGCTGGATGTCCCCGGAACTTATCCCCTCACCCTTTCCACCACCAAAAACGGAAAGGAAACCAAAAAAGAAATCAAGCTCACCGTGCTTGCTTCTCCTTTCGCAGAAAAGGGCGCGCTGATCGATGGGGAGTATAAAACCGCAAAAGGATATACCATCAAAGTGCAAAATTCCACCGCTTATGTGGAAGGATATCTGTTGGCAAATAAAAGCTTTGCCCTCCCGAAAAGTTATACCTCCTCGTATCTGGCTCCCGAAGCCGAAGCGGCATATTATAAAATGCTCTCTGCCGCAAGAAGCGCCGGATTCGAACTGAAAATCAAGAGCGCCTATCGCTCTTGGAACGATCAGAACTATATCTTCAACGGCTATGTTCGCGATGATTCCCTTGAAAACGCGCTCACCTATTCCGCAAGACCGGGCCATAGTGAGCACCAAACGGGGCTCGGAATGGATCTGATCACTTCCGGCACTGCCGAATCCAAACTTCCCGAATTTGCCGCTCCCTTGGCTTGGCTCAATGATAATGCCTATCAATATGGCTTCATCCTCCGCTACCCCGAAGGAAAAACCCATATCACGGGCTATATTTTCGAGCCGTGGCATTATCGCTATGTGGGCAATGATCTTGCCGCAAAATTATATAATGGCGGCAACTGGATCACCATGGAAGAATATTTCGGAGTCGATAGCGTATACCGCGGATATTAAACAAAAAAAGACCTTTGCTTTCGCAAAGGTCTTTTCTTTTTTATTTTCCGAGTTCCAAGGTTCTTTTATAAGCGGCAATCACCGCATCCATCGCGGCACCGCGGAAGCCCGCTTCCTCCAAAGCACGAATTCCTTCGATGGTCGTGCCGCCGGGGCTTGTTACCGCATCTTTTAAAGTGCCGGGGTGAAGCCCTGTTTTGAGCACCATCTCCGCCGCCCCTTTCACGGTTTTTGCCGCAAAGGAAAGCGCCGTATCGCGGGGAAGCCCGCAAGAAACCGCACCATCGGCAAGCGCTTCAATAAAAAGATAAGCAAAAGCAGGACCGCAACCGTGAAGCGCGCTCGCGGCATCGATTTTGGCTTCATCAATTTTTTCCACAAGTCCCGCTTCGGATAACAGCGAAACAAAAATTGCTTCTTTTTCTTCCGAAACATTCTCTGCGCAAAAGGCAATCACGCCCTCTCCCACCGAAACGGGAGTGTTGGGCATAATGCGAATCACGGGAATCTTCTCTCCGATCCCCTTTTCAATGGCAGAAATCGAAATTCCCGCCGCCATGGTGATCAAGGTAAGATCTCTTTTTCTTTCTAAAACCGCCTCTTTGATTTCTTCCAAAAGCGCGGGAAGCACCTGCGGCTTTACTCCCAAAAACACAAAATCGCATTCTTTTAAAAGAGTAAGATTATCCGAGGCAGTTGCCGAAAGCTTTTCTGCCAATTCTTTTGCCTTTTCGGGAAAGAAATCCGCCAAATAAATTTCGGGCTTTTCTTTTGCTTTTGCCACTGCGCCCGCAAGGGCAGAGCCCATATTGCCCGTTCCGATAAAGCCGATTTTCATAAATTCTCCTTATCTTACGTTTCCGTTTCCTGAAATAATGTATTTATAAGTGCAAAGCTCCTCGAGTCCCATCGGACCTCTTGCATGAAGCTTTTGAGTGGAAATTCCCATTTCGCATCCGAGCCCGAATTCTCCGCCGTCGGTAAAGCGGGTGGAGGCATTGATATAAACCGAGGTGCTATCCACCAAAGAAGAAAAGATCTTTTTTGCCTTTTCATCTTCCGTAACAATCGCTTCGGAATGGCCCGTGGAATGCTTTCGAATATGTTCGCACGCCGCAAGGGTATCTTTCACCACGCGCACCGCAAGAATGAAATCTAAAAATTCAGTATCAAAATCCTTTTCGCCCGCAGGCGTGCCGGGAATAATCTTCGCGGCTTTCTCGCAAAGGCGAAGCTCCACCGGATTTTCGCTTCTTCCCACCACGAGCTT
This sequence comes from Eubacteriales bacterium, assembly GCA_045658765.1. Taxonomy (GTDB): domain Bacteria; phylum Bacillota; class Clostridia; order Oscillospirales; family SIG627; genus RGIG5579. The sequence goes on from JAZOVP010000009.1 coordinate 17,432, forward strand.
CTGATAAAGCTTGGGCAAAAATTCCTCTGCAATTTCTTCGGAAATCAGCGCCACCTCTGCCGCATTACACACCGAAGGACGGCTCGTTTTTGCATTTTCCAAAATCGAAAGCGCCATCTCTTGATCGGCGGCTTTGTCGATATAAACATGGCAAATACCCGTTCCCGTTTGAATGCAAGGCACGGTTGCATTTTCCACGCAAGCGCGAATCAGCCCTGCGCCTCCGCGCGGGATCAAAAGATCTAAATATCCTTCCGCGCGCATCATTTCATTTGCGCTCTCGCGGCTGGTATCCTCCACCAGCGAAACCGCCTCTTCCGGCAAATCGCAGGCAGAAAGCCCTCTTCTCATCGCCTTCACCACGGCAAACGAAGTGCGAAACGCCTCTTTTCCGCCGCGAAGCACGCAAGCACTTCCGCTTTTAATGGCAAGAGATGCCGCATCGCTGGTAACATTCGGGCGGGATTCATAAATAATGCCAATCACTCCGAGGGAGCAGGAAATTTTACGGATCAAAAGCCCGTTTTCTCTTTCCACTTCCTTCAAAATTCGGCCCACGGGATCGGGAAGCGCAATCAAAGCACGAATTCCCTCTGCCATTCCCAAAATCCGCTTGTGATCAAGGCGCAAACGATCGAGCATCACATCCGAAATGCTCCCTTTTGCCGCTTCCAAATCCTTTTCGTTTTCCGCAAGAATCTCTTCTTCGGCGGCCAAAAGCGCCTTTGCCATTTCATCAAGCGCACGATTTTTTTCTTCGGAAGTGAGCGTGTTGATTCTCAAAGATGCTTCTTTTGCTTCTTTTAAAATCGCCTTTGTTTCTTTCATTTTTTGCCTCCGGCCACAAAGCGGGTGCCAATCTTTTTCCCATCCGCAATGGCATAAAGAATCGAAGGATCTTCTCCGTTTGCGATGATCATATCGCATCCCGAAGCAACCGCAATTTTTGCGGCAGAAAGCTTCGTGTTCATTCCGCCGGTGCCAAGCTCCGACCCCTTTTCTCCGCCAAGCGCCAGAATTTCATCGGTGATCTCTCTCACCTCTTCAATCAGGCAAGCGGAAGGATCTTTATGGGGATCGGCGGTATAAAGCCCATTGATATCGGAAAGAAGCACCAAAAGATCGGCCTTGGCCGATTCTGCCACAATCGCGGCAAGGGTATCGTTGTCGCCAATCACAATCTCTTCCGTGGCAACCGTGTCGTTTTCATTGATAATGGGAAGCACCCCAAGCTCCAAAAGGCGGCTCATCGTGTTGCAAAAATGCAGATGACTTTCTTCGTTTCTCACATCGTAGCCGGTGAGCAGAATCTGCGCCACGGTATGATTATATTCCGAGAAAAGCTTATCATAAGTATACATCAATTCGCACTGCCCCACCGCGGCGGCGGCCTGCTTGGTGGGAATATCCTGCGGGCGGGCTTTCAAATTCAGCTTGCCCACTCCCATTCCGATCGCACCGGAAGAAACCAAAATAATCTCGTTTCCCGAATTTTTCAGATCCGAAAGCACCTTGCACATCTCTTCCACTCGGCGAATATTAAGCCGCCCCGTGGAATGCGCAAGCGTTGAAGTTCCCACTTTAATCACAATTCTCATTGTTTTCTCACTTTCTAATTCTGCTTCTGCACAAATTTATATTCATCATAAAAGCGATAATACGGGCAACCTGCATATCTTCCAGATGCCAATCGCTCCATTTCATCTTCATCCAGATCAAGCGTGCAAATTTCCGTTTCCCATTCTTCGTCGTAATCGAAATATAGGCAAGTTTCGCAATTCGCAGAATTTTTTTGATCCATCTTTTCTCTCTTTTCCTTTGAATTATCTTTCATTATATTCCTTTTTTTGCGATCTTGCAAGTGGTTTTCCAAAAAAGAAAAAGCAGAAGAATCTCTTCTGCTTTTTTCCTTTTAACTCAATTCAAATGCGCCGGTATAAAGCTGATAGTATTTGCCTTTTTGGGCAATCAAATCGTTGTGATCGCCTCGTTCAATGATCTCGCCGCCCTCCAGCACCATAATCGCATTGGAATTGCGAACAGTGGAAAGTCGATGCGCAATCACAAACACCGTGCGATTTTCCATCAGCTTATCCATTCCCCTCTCAATCAGTGCTTCCGTTCTGGTATCAATGGAGGAAGTTGCTTCGTCAAGAATCAAAACCGGCGGATCGGCAACCGTGGCGCGAGCAATATTAAGCAGCTGCACCTGCCCCTGCGATAAATTGGCTCCATCGCCTGTGATATAAGTGTGGTAGCCGTTTGGAAGATGGCGAATAAAGGAATCGGCACCCGCAAGTTTTGCCGCCTCAATGCACTCTTCATCGGTGGCATCCAATCGACCGTAGCGAATATTATCAAGCACCGTTCCCGAAAACAAATGCGGATCCTGAAGCACCATGCCAAGCGATCGGCGAAGATCGCTCTTTTTGATCTTATTGATATTGATCCCGTCGTAGCGAATCTTTCCGTCGGGCACATCGTAAAAGCGATTGATCAAATTGGTGATCGTGGTTTTGCCCGCGCCGGTAGAGCCCACAAAAGCAATTTTCTGACCGGGTTTCGCATAAAGGGAAACATTCTTGAGCACCGTTTTTTCGGGCACATATCCAAAGGTAACATCGAAAAAGCGCACATCGCCGCGAAGCTCGGTATAGGTTACCGTGCCGTCGCTCTTATGCGGATGGCGCCAAGCCCAAATTCCCGTGCGTTCACTCACCTCGCGAATGGTTCCGTCTTCCTCTTTTACCGCATTCACCAAGGTAACATATCCATCGTCGGCTTCGGGCACTTCGTCAATCACCGCAAAAATTCTTTCCGCACCGGCAAGCGCGGTCAGAATGGAGTTGAGCTGTTGAGAAAGCATGCTAAACGGGCGAGAAAACTGATTGATATAGGTCAAAAATGCAATCAACATTCCTGCCGAAAGCACCTCGGGGCGCGAAATGGCAAATGCCGCACCAACCGTGGCAACCACCGCATAGGTGATGTGGTTGAGATTGTTCATCACGGGCATCAACACATTGGCAAAGGTGTGGGCATTCGTTGCGGCAGAGCACAAACTCTCGTTTAATCGATCAAAATCTTCTTTTGCTCTCTCTTCACGGCAGAAAACCTTCACAACCTTCTGCCCCTCGATCATTTCCTCGATATAGCCGTTTACCGTACCGATCTCTCGTTGCTGGCGAATAAAGAATTTCGCGCTTCTTCCGCCAACAAATTTGGTTACCAGCGCCATCACCACAAGACTCAAAAGCACCAGAATGGTAAGCTGCCAGGAAGTAAGGAGCATCACCGCAAAATATCCGCAAACAGTAATTGCCCCCGAAAGAATATTTGCCACCGAGTTCGACATCATCTCGCGCAGGGTATCCACGTCGTTTGTGTATCGGCTCATGAGTTCCCCGTGGGTATGGGTATCGAAAAATCGAATCGGAAGCGATTCCATCGCGTGGAAAAGATCACAGCGAATCCGATATAGCGCTTTCGTGGAAATGCCAAGCATAATTCTGGCATATCCCCAAGCGGAAAGCGCTCCCGCAAAATACACAAGTCCCATCCGAATCAGCATCAGGATGAATTTGCTCCAAAGTTCTGCATTTTCGGGATCCTTCGTTAAGGGCGCAATCCCTTCATCGATCACAGGGCGAAGGAGCGAACCCCCGTAAACCTGCGCCAATGCGGTAACAACAACACCGCAGAAAAAGATCACCAAAAGGAATTTGCTTTCGGAAAGATAAGAAAAAATGCGTTTTAAGGTTGCCGGCACGTTCTTCGGTTTTTCCGGCGGTCTCTTGGGTGGCGGCATTATTCGTTCTCTCCTTTCTGCTGAGAGGTATATACCTCTTTATAAATTTCATTTCGCTCTAAAAGCTCAGTATGGGTTCCCACATCGCAAATTTTTCCGTCGTCCATCACCACAATGCGATCGGCATCCTGCACGGAAGAAATTCTCTGCGCGATGATAAAGGTGGTAACCCCCGAAAGGCGGGTGCGGAAAGCCGAGCGAATCTTCGCATCGGTTGCCGTGTCCACCGCGCTCGTGGAATCATCCAAAATAATGATCTTGGGCTTTTTCAAAAGCGCTCTTGCAATGCAAAGACGCTGCTTCTGCCCGCCCGAAACATTCACCCCGCCCTGCCCGAGCATGGTTTCAAAGCCATCGGGGAAGGAGGTGATAAAGCCATAAGCATCGGCATTTTTACAAACTTCGATCAATTCCTCTTCGGTGGCATTTTCATTCCCCCAAAGAAGATTTTCGCGGATCGTGCCCGAAAAAAGCACATTTTTCTGAAGCACCATCGCAACCGAATTGCGAAGCGCGGAAAGTTTATATTCCTTCACATCTTTTCCGCCCACCAAAACTCTGCCCGCAAGCGGATCATAAAGGCGGGGAATAAGCTGAACAAGACTTGTTTTCGAGCTTCCCGTGCCGCCGATCACCCCGATCGTTTCCCCGCTCTTGATGGAAAGATTGATCCGGGAAAGATTTAAGTTTTCGGGATCTTTATGATAAGAAAACGAAACATTTTCAAATTCCACCGAGCCGTTTTCGGGCAAAAGTCCTTCGATCGCCTTCTCTTCGCCAAGATCGGGCACTTCTTCCAGCACCTCATAAATTCTTCTTGCCGCGGCAACGGAAATGATCATCATAATAAAGAGCATCGAAAGCATCATCAAGCTATTTAAAGTTTGCCCGATATAAGTTAAGAAGCTCGCAAGCTTTCCAAGCTCAAAAGCACCGCCAATAATCATATTGCCGCCGATCCAAAGCACGGAAAGAATGGTGGCATACATCGTGAGCTGCAAAACAGGGCCGTTCAAAATAATCACTTTTTCGGCCTTCATTTGCGCGGTGCGCACATCGTTTGCGCTCACTTCGAATTTTTCCTTTTCGAATTTTTCGCGCACAAAGGCCTTCACAATGCGAATCGCAATCAAATTCTCCTGCACAGAAGCATTCAGCCCGTCGTATTTTTTGAGCATCTCCTTAAATCTGGGGTGCGCCGTGGAAGAAATCTTCCAAAAAGCAAATGCCAAAATCGGAATCACCACAAAAAACACACTCGCAAGTTTTGCATTGATTCTCACTGCCATCACCACCGCGCCAACCAGCATCATCGGGCTTCTCACCGCGGCGCGAATGAGCATCATAAATGCCATCTGAATATGGTTCACATCGGTTGTTAGGCGCGTGATGAGCGAGGAAGTGGAAAAGTGATCCACATTTCCAAACGAAAAATCCTGCACTTTGGAAAAAAGCGCCGCTCTTAAATTTTTGGCAAATCCCGCCGAGGCCTTCGCTCCGAAAAATCCGCCGAGTGCACCGAAAACAAGAGAAAGACAAGCCATCCCCACCATCAAAAGGCCTCTGATGGCAACATACTTCACATCGCCCGAGGAAATTCCTTTATCGATGATATCGGCCATCACAAAAGGAATGAGCACCTCCATCAAAACTTCGCCAATCATCACAACAGGGGTTAAAATGGCAAAAATCTTATATTCTCTGATATAAGAAGCAAGTTTTTTAATCATACGTTTCTCCTTTCCGTTTCTTCCAAATTTTCGTTCATCCGAAGCAGAAATCCCCGCAAGGTTTCCTTTTCTTCCTCGGAAAATCCATTCAGCATCGTGCCTTCCAAAAGCTGAATGAAATTTTTTAAATTCAAATCAAGTTCTTTTCCTTTTTCCGTGAGCGCAATCTTCTTGATGCGCGCATCAAAATCCGAACCAAAGCGCAAAAGAAGCCCGCTTTTTTCCATATTCTGAAGCAAACTTGTAACGCTTGAGCGGCGAACCCCCAAATATGCTTCCAAATCCTTCTGATAAACTTCCTTTTCTTCGGAAGATCGCGAAATATAAGCAATCACACGAAGCTGACTGAACGTGATCCCCTCTTTTTGCAGGTTTTCATCGCCCAGTCGGCGAAAACGGTTGGCAAGCTTTTGAATTTCCCTTCCAAAGCGAAATTCCGCGCTCAAATTTTCTTTTTTCACCTTTCCTTTTTCGCCCCTCTCAAAATGATTTTGTTAGGTTTCTAACAACTTTCTTATTATACCAATCTCCGCACGCGGTGTCAAGCATTTTTCCCGCCCTTTTTGCACTCTTGCCGAAAGGCGCTCGAAATCATTTTCTTTTTGTGGCAGAATCACGATTTTTAGCGAAATATCTTTACAAAGCCACCCCTTTTCACTATAATATAAAATGAGAATATTTAGAAAAAATGTAAAGAAAAATAAGGAGACAAAAAAAGAATGACAATTTTTGATTTACTCACCATGATCGGTGGCCTCTCGCTCTTCCTGTTTGGTATGAGCTTGATGGGCGATGCGCTCGAAAGAAGAGCAGGAAGCTCTCTTCGCACCGTGCTGGAAAAGCTCACCGGCAATCCGTTTCTTGGCCTTCTAACCGGCCTCGGCGTTACCGCCATCATCCAAAGTTCCTCCGCCACCACCGTTATGGTTGTGGGCTTTGTAAACTCGGGTCTGATGACCTTGCGCCAAGCCATCAGCGTGATTATGGGCGCAAACGTTGGCACCACCGTTACCGCTTGGATCTTATCCCTCTCGGGCATCTCGGGCGATAACCTTTTCATTCAGCTTTTAAAACCCACCTCGTTCACCCCCATTCTGGCGCTCATCGGCATCATCTTTTTCACCTTCGGCAAAACCACCAAGAAAAAAGATACCGCGCTCATCCTTCTTGGCTTTGCCACTTTGATGTTTGGTATGGATACCATGAGCGGAGCCGTGGCAGGTCTTAAAAATAGCGAAGCGTTCGCTCAGCTCTTCCTTCTCTTCCAGAATCCCATTCTCGGCGTGCTCGCAGGTGCAGTGCTCACCGCCATCATTCAATCCAGTTCGGCTTCGGTGGGTATTCTCCAAGCCCTTGCCGTAACCGGTAAAGTAAGCTTCGGCGCCGCCATCCCGATCATCATGGGTCAGAATATCGGCACCTGTATCACCGCAGCCCTCTCTTCCATGGGCACCACCAAAAATGCAAAGCGCACCGCTTTTGTTCACTTTGCTTTCAATACCATCGGCACCATCATTTTGCTGAGCGTTTACATGATCATAAAAGCCGCTTTTGCACCCGCTCTGCTTTCCCAGCCCGCCACCCTTGCGGGAATTGCAGTTTGCCACTCGATCTTCAATGTGGCTTGCGTGGTGATCCTCTTCCCCTGCTCGGCACTTCTGGAAAAACTCGCTCTCAAAATCATTCCCGAATCCAAAAAGCCCGAGGATGTGGTGGAGCTCGACGAGCGTTTGCTTGCCACCCCCGCGGTTGCTTTGCAAAGATGCCACTCCCTCACCGCTGAAATGGCAAAAATCTCTCATGCCGCCCTCCAAAAATCCATTCTCTCGCTTTCTTCCTATACCCCCGAGCTCGCGGAAGAAATCCGTGCAGATGAAGAAAAATCCGATCACTTCGAGGATATTCTCAGCACCTATCTTGTGAAGCTGAGCAATAAGCGCCTCACCGAAAAAGAATCGGGCGAAGTTACCAAGCTTTTGAAAATGATCGGCGATTTTGAGCGCCTTTCCGATCATAGTGTGAATATTGTGGAATCGGCAGAAGAAATGAAAGAAAAAGATCTTCATTTCACTCCTCAAGCCGAAAAAGAACTGTCCGTGATCACCGCGGCAATCAGCGAAATCCTCGATCTCACCTTGAATGCCTTCCTGAAAGACGATGTGGATGTTGCAAGCAAGGTAGAACCTTTAGAGCAAATCATCGACGATTTGAAAGAAGCCCTTCGCACCCAGCATATCCGTCGCCTCCAGGGCGGCAACTGCTCGATCGAAGCGGGCTTTGTTTGGTCTGATCTTTTAACCAATATTGAGCGCTGCTCGGATCACTGCTCCAATATTGCAGGATGCCTTTTGGAAATGAACCGCGATGAAATGAATCTCCACGAAGCACTTCGCCATTTCCGCGTGGAAAGCCCCGAATATCAGGCAAATCTTCGCTATTATTCCGAAAAATATTCCCTCAACTAAATAGAAAGTGAGAATTTAATATGAAAGCCGTTATTACCGTTGTTGGAAAAGATACCGTTGGAATCCTTGCAAAAGTTTCCGCGCTTTGCGCCGAACACGGTGCCAATATCATCGATGTTACCCAAACCGTTATGCAGGATCTTTTCTGCATGATCATGCTCTGCGAAACCGATGCCCTTTCCATCCCCTTTTCCAATTTTGTGGATCAGGCAGAAGCACTTGGCGAAGAAAACAACCTTAAAATCCACGTGATGCACGAGGATATTTTCAATTCCATGCACCGCATTTAAGGAGGAACCATGCTCAATACGAAAGACATTCTCGAAACGGTTGCGATGATCCAAGATGAAAATCTCGATATCCGCACCGTAACCATGGGCATTTCTCTGATTGATTGCATCGATCCCGATATTGATCGCGCGTGCGAAAAAGTGTATCAGAAAATTTGCACGAAAGCCAAAAATCTCGTTCCCGTTTGCGAAGAAATCGAAAAAACCTATGGCATTCCGATCATCAATAAAAGAATCGCCGTTACCCCGATTGCCATGCTCGCCGCCGCTTGCGGCGATGAAAACCCCGTAAAATTTGCCCAAACTCTCGAAAAATGCGCCCAAACCGTTGGCGTGAATTTCATCGGCGGCTATAGCGCGCTGGTGCAAAAGGGCTTTTCTGCAGGCGATCGCAAACTCATCGAAAGCATCCCCGAAGCCCTCGCCACCACCGAGCATGTGTGCGCTTCGGTGAATATCGGTTCCACCAAAGCAGGCATCAATATGGATGCCGTGGCACTGATGGGCAAAATCGTGCGCGAAGCGGCCGAAAAAACCGCCGATCGTCAGTGCATCGGTGCGGCAAAGCTTGTGGTATTTTGCAATGCCCCCGAAGATAATCCCTTCATGGCAGGCGCCTTCCACGGAGTGGGCGAAGCCGATACCGTTATCAATGTTGGTGTTTCAGGCCCCGGCGTGGTAAGAGCGGCACTCGCAAAACTCCCCAAAGATGCCCCCATCGATCAGGTGGCAGATCTGATCAAAAAAACCGCATTCAAAATCACCCGCATGGGTCAGCTCGTGGCAAAAGAAGCATCCTCCCGCCTTGGCATGCCCTTTGGCATTGTGGATCTTTCCCTTGCCCCCACCCCCGCCGTGGGCGATTCGGTTGCCCATATCCTCGAGGAAATGGGTCTTGAAATGTGCGGCTGCTGCGGCACCACCGCTTGCCTTGCCCTTTTAAATGATGCCGTGAAAAAAGGCGGCGTGATGGCATCCAGCCATATCGGCGGCCTTTCGGGCGCTTTCATTCCCGTTACCGAAGATGCAGGCATGATCGATGCCGCCACCTCAGGCACCCTCATTTTAGAAAAGCTCGAAGCCATGACCGCCGTTTGCTCGGTTGGTCTTGATATGATCAATATCCCCGGCGATACCACCGCAGAAGTGATCAGCGCCATCATCGCCGACGAAGCCGCCATCGGTATGGTCAATTCCAAAACCACCGCCTGTCGTCTCATTCCCGCCATCGGCAAAAAAGTGGGCGATGTTCTTTCCTTCGGCGGTCTTTTGGGCGAAGGTCCCGTAATGGCAGTCAATACCAAATCCCCCGAAATCTTCATTCATCGCGGAGGTCGGCTCCCCGCTCCTCTGCAGAGCTTGAAAAACTAAGAGGAATTATGCACGAAATTTTCACCGAAATTCAAAACGAAATGCAAAACCTTGCAAAAATCATTTTGAGCAATCCGGCAGAGAAATCAAATTCTCTTCCGGAGAAAATTTCGGTGCAAAAAAAGATTTCAAAATCAGGCGAAATTCTCTTTTCTTCCGAAGAGCGCATCGGCGCCAAGGCATTCCATCAAAATCTTTCCGAAAAAGATCTGATCTCTTATCTGCAAGAAAAAATGGCCTCTTCTGCCTTTCGCCAAATCGGGCTTTTCACCGAAGAAAAAGAAATCTCTTTCCGCATTTCCAAAAAAGGAAAGCTTCTTCGCTGTGTGAATACCAAAAATAAAACCGAGCTCCGCCCGTCGGGTCATAACCGCGAAAAGAATTATCTCATTCGCGAGGGCGATCCCGTTCCCTTTTTGGTGGATCTTGGCATCTTCACAAAAGATTTCAAACCCGTATCTTCCAAATACGATAAATTCCGCCAAATCAATCGCTTTGTGGAAATCATCGATCACTCGTTTTCCACCTTCGAAAAAAATGAAATTTCCATTCTCGATTTCGGTTGCGGAAAATCATATCTCACCTTTTTGATCTATTATTATTTTGCCGTATTGAAAAAGAAAAAGGTGCATATCACAGGGTATGATCTGAAAGAAGATGTGGTGGCAAATTGCAATGCCTTAGCCAAAAAATATGGCTATCACGGCCTTGAATTCATTGTTGCCGATGTTACCCGCGATCCCCTCTCGGGCAGAAAAATCGATTTTGTGATTTCGCTCCACGCGTGCGATGTGGCAACCGATTTTGCGCTGAATTTTGCTCTGGAAAAAGAAGTTCCCTATATCTTCTCCGTTCCCTGCTGTCAGCACGAAATCTGCTCCCAAATCAAAAAAGGCAAAGGCGAGCTCGATCTCTTCTTGGATCACGGCCTTTTCAAAGAGCGAATGAGCGCACTTCTCACCGATGCCATCCGCACCAAGGTGCTCGAATCGGAAGGATATAAGGTGGATGTGCTCGAATTTGTGGATTTCGCCCATTCCCCCAAAAATATAATGCTCCGCGCCAAAAAGGTGCAGGGCAAAAAGAAAATGGGCACCGCTCAAATTGCCGATTTAGAAGCAAAATACGGCTTCACCCAAACCCTCTATCACCTTCGAAAAGGAGAATAAAATGCACGAAGATCTTGAATCCTCGCTGGAACTTTTAAAGAAAAAAGAAGTGTATGTTCAAGGCGGCACCTTGTATGTGGTTGCCACCCCCATCGGCAGAATCGTGGATCTCTCCGTGCGCGCCATCAAGGTGCTCGAAGGGGTGGATCTGATCGCCGCAGAAGATACCAGAAGAAGCTATATCCTTCTGAATATCCTCGGCATCCGAAAAGAAGTCATTTCCAATCAGAAATTCAATGAACATAAAAAAACCGAGCTTTTCCTCTCCGCCCTGCGCGATGGAAAAAGCATCGCCGTGATCTCCGATGCAGGCACCCCCTGCATTTCCGATCCGGGAAATGAGCTCATTAAATCCGCCATCGCCGAGGGCTTTCCCGTTGTGCCCGTTCCGGGCGCATGCGCCGCAGTGAGCGGAGTTTCCGTTTCGGGCTTCGATCTCACCTCGTTTCTCTTCTGCGGATTCTTCCCCAAAGAAAATTCCGATCGCAAAAAAGAGCTTCAGCGCTTAAATTCGGGCGCCGCCCGCACCTTCATCTATTATGAATCCCCCAAGCGCATCCTCAAAACGGCCGCCTTTTTAGCCGAAAAGCTCCCCGAGGCCTCCATCTGCCTTTGCAACGATCTCACCAAAACCCACGAGCGCTTTTATCGCGGAAATCCCGCAGAGGTTCTCCGTGAACTGGAAGAAAATCCCAATGCCGAAAAAGGCGAATTCACCCTCATCATCGAGGTTCCCGAAAAGGTGGAAGAAGCCGCCGCACCCGCGCCCTCTTCCCCCCATGCCGCCCTCATCGATGAAATGATCGCAGGCGCCGAAACCCTGCGCGATGCCATCGAAGCCGTTTTATCCAAGGAAAACACCCCCTTCAAGAAAAACGATCTCAAGGAAGCAGCCATCCGCATCAAAGAGCTCTTTGAATAATCCCCTCAAAAAAATCAAAAGGCAGGAGCAAATGCTCCTGCCTTGTTTGGGGTTTGGTGATGGGAAGGTTAAGATATAGAAGCGTGCGCTGTCTTTTCGTCTTTTATTCTTCCCACATCGCCAAAATAGTTCCATCTGTGCGGAAAAGAATATGAGGAACTTTGAAAAATAGTTCAAACGAATGGGTTCCTTTTATCAACCAACAAGATTCACGCGAATCGTAAAATACTTCCAATTGATCGGAAAGAGAACCAAATTCCTGTTCCAAAGCAAATCTTGCTAGCGAAACAGCCTTTTCAAGATCCTCCTCTGAATTTTCAAGTTTTTGATCAGATGCGTGCTCTTTTTCTTGCTTTTTATAATCTGCCAATTCAAACTTTTCAACCGTAATATCTTTTGTTCCATCTATACGGTAAAAAGTAACACGCTCGCCTTTTTCATAAATTGCAGAATCTATGATTTCCGCCTCAAAGTAATGCTCCTGTGCGTGAAGCTCTACAAAATCGTAATCTTCGTAGCTGTCTGTTTGCTGAACCACAGAAGTGGTAATATATTTATATCCTAGTTCATCCGGTTCAATTGCTTCATAATCTTCCACCGAACATCCAGCCATACCATACCACGAATATCCGGAAGCAAATATCATTTCAACAGGGCGGCCATCTCTTTCAACAGTTCCGAAAAAATGTTTTTTTGTAACCAAATCTATCTTGAATTGAACTCGCCCATCTTCCGATTCCCAAATAGAACCTCTATAATAGATTGGATTTCGTTTTTGAGTCCATTTTGGAACGCATCCCACCATCGTAAAGAGGATAAAGCAAAAAACAAGAAGAAATGCAATGCTACGCGTTTTTTTCATAGTTACCTCCTTTAATCAATGCGATAACCCCATATATATCTATCGTAAAAAATCAGGGGAAAAAATCAGGGGACGGTTCTGTGATTGGCTCAGCTTTTTTGAACAAAAAATCAGGGGACGGTTCTGTGATTGGCTCAGCTTTTTTGAACAATATAGTAGCTTTCCCCTGTTAAGCGACTAATCTGCCTAATTCCCAAGCCGCTC
>JAZOVP010000010.1:0-48506 GCA_045658765.1 Eubacteriales bacterium
TAAGTCAAAAACAACTTATTTAGACGTGCTTATAATAAAATTTGCCGCAAATTTCCCTAAAATACATGTTGGTCCTAACTTGACACACTCATGAGCGGATCGCCCATCGTGCAAAACGGCAAACTCATCGGCGCCGTAACCCACGTTCTCATCAGCGATCCCACCCGCGGCTACGGCATTTTCATCGAAAATATGCTCAGCTCTATGCCCGCCGCCTGAAATCCATCTTCTCTTTTTTCTCCTAAAAAGAGAAATTGAAAAAAACAACCTCGGCTTTTTTGCGAGGTTGTTTTTCTTTTAAAAGGTATTGATCAGGGTTTTGGAATAGGTGAGCTTAAATTCTGTGGGGGTGATGCCTTCGTGGTATTTAAAATATTTCAAAAAGTATTTATAATCCTGAAAACCCGCCTTTTGCGCCACCTCGGCAAGGGGCAAGGCATCCTCGAGCAAAAGCTGCTTGATAAAGCCGATCCTTTCGCGGTCGATATAGCTTTTCAAAGACTTTTTATAAAAGGATTTGAAAATGCGATTCAAATAATCCTCATTATAGCCAAAATGCTGAGCAAGATCCTTCACTTGGATCGCGCGATCGCGATTTGCCTTGATCCAAGCCGATGCCTTTTCCACCATATAATCGCTATCATAAGATAAATTTTCGCAAAAAAGCTCAATCAAAATCAGTCGGGTAAGATAATCCAAACTCTCCGCGGGCTTGCGATCAATGGTATACGATAAAATCTGCTTGAAAAGAAGAAGCAGGTTATAACTATTTTCAATTTTTAAATGCTTTTTCCCCTCGGGAATTGCCGAAATCCCCGAAAAATGAAGCCAGAAAAACTGCGTGTCGCGGCTTTTTTTGGTGCCAAAATGCCGATTTTTCGGCTCCAGAATCAAAACTTCATTTTCCCCCAAAGCATATTCCGCGCCGCCCTCATTGAGATACACAAATCCCTTGGTAACAAATAAAATCTCGTATGTTTTTTCTTTGCGATCGGGATGACACCATTCATCCCTCGAAATAAATTTTCCGCAGCTAATATGCGTTACGCCTTCAAACATAGTCGGATTTTCACCCCTAATCTACTGATTTTCGAGTTGTTTGAACCCCCGTTCTTTTCTATAATCATTATATAGAACCCGCGCAAAAATTACAAGAGCAAGTTTTCGGAGGAAAGAAAATGAAAAATCTTTTTTACACCGCCACGGCGCTCAACAACGGATTTTGGAAGTATTACGAAACCCTCAATCGCACCGTTACCGTGAAAGCAGTATACGATCGCTTCAAGGAAACAGGGCGCTTCGATGCCTTAAAATGCAACTGGCGTGAGGGCATGGAACATCAGCCGCACGTATATTGGGATTCCGATATTGTGAAATGGATGGAAGGCGCCGCCTACCTTCTGAAAACAAGCCCCGATCCCGAGCTTGAAAAAATCGTGGATGAATTGATTGATACCATCGCCAAAAATCAGCGCGAAGACGGCTATTTTAATTCCTATTTTCTTTCGGTTGCCCCCTCTAAAATTTTCTCCGATCGGAATGAACACGAGCTTTACTGCATCGGCCACATGATCGAATGTGCCATCGCCTACCACCGAGCCACCGGCAAGGATAAGCTCCTTTTGGTGGTGAAAAAAGCGGTGGATCTGATTTATAAAGTTTTTGTGGAAGAAGAAAGCGCGGGCTTTGTTACCCCCGGGCATGAAGAAATCGAACTTGCCCTTTTAAAGCTTTATCTTTATGAAGGAAATCAAAAGCATTTATCCTTAGCGCAGTTTTTCATTGATCAAAGAGGCGCAAACGAAAAAGATTCTATGAAATCAGATCAGGTGCAGAGCGCCGAGCCCGTGCGCGAGATCACCGAAGCGGTGGGCCATAGTGTGAGAGCGGGCTATTTATATACCGCCATGGCAATGCTCGGAAAAATCACGGGAGATCAGGCGCTTTTAGATGCCTGTCATCGCGTGTATGAAAACATCACCAATTTCAAAATGAGCATCACCGGCGGCATCGGCGCGGATCACAACGGCGAAAGATTCACCTATGCCTATGATCTTCCCAACCGCGAAATCTACAACGAAACCTGCGCCGCCATTTCCCTTGCCATGTTTGCAGGCGAAATGCAGGAGCTTGCCCCCGATTCCAAATATGCCGATCTGATCGAGCGCATCTATTATAATGCCTTCCTTTCGGGCATATCCATCGGCGGCGATGAATTCTTCTATACCAATCCCCTCGAAATCGATCGCAAAAAGCATAAAAGAAAAGCTTGGCAGCCCATTTATCGCAGAGTGAAAGTTTTTGATTGTTCTTGCTGCCCGCCGAATGTGGTGCGTATGCTTGCCACCATTCCGCGCTATGCCCATTCCAAAGAAGGCAATTCCATTTGGTGCCATCAATTCTTCCCCGGCACCACCGAATTTGAAATCGGCGGCGAAAAAGCCACCCTCACCCTGAAAACCGAATATCCCACCAATGGCAAACTCTGCTTCACCTATCACGGCAAAAGCGCCAAAATCTATGTGCGCATTCCCGATTGGTGCATCGAATTTGAAGGCGAAACCGAAAACGGCTATGCCAAATTCGAAGTGGAAAACGGTGCAAATTTCGAAATTGATCTGCCCTTGAAGCGCCATATCATCGAATCCAATCCCGCCGTGCAAGATAATGCAGGCCGCTTTGCCATCACCTACGGGCCTTTTGTTTACTGCATGGAAAGCATCGACAACGGCGAAAACCTGCGCGACATCACCTTAATCGAAAATGCCCCCTTTGAAATCAAAATCGAAGGCAATCCCGCCGTGCCCGTGCTCTATATCCCCGCAGAAAGAAGAAAGGCATCCGATCGCCTTTATTCCATCAAATCCGAGGAAAGAGAATCCTTCACCGCGCGCCTGATTCCTTATTTTTCCTTTGCCAACCGCGAAGAAGCCGATATGCTCATCTGGACAATGGTAAAATAATCTGCTTTTCCCTCTCCCCCGCCCTTGGGTTTTGAAAACATATTGCATTCCATCCTTTTTTGCGATACAATAAGAAAAAAGCTCGGAGGATGAAAAATGGCAAAAAACAATCGTTTTATCAAAACCTATTCTCAAGGGGGTTTTAGCCCCATGGAAATTTGGGTGGATGCAGAAACCGGTGTTCATTATCTTTATCACCCGTCGGGCTATGGCGGGGGACTCACCGTTTTGCTCGGTGCCGACGGAAAACCCGTGATCAAGCCCGTGGAACAATAATTTCTTTTCAAAAATCTAAAAAAGCAACCTCAGCAAAAGCGGAGGTTGCTTTTCTTTTTCTTTGGCATAAAAAAATGCCCAAGCACCCGAGGGTGCTTGGACACATAAAAGCTTTGTATTTCTTAGATTTCTGCGAAATACTTGATGGTGCGAACCATCTGGCTGGTGTAGGAGTTTTCGTTGTCGTACCAAGAAACAACCTGTACCTGATAGGTATCGTCATCAATCTTAGCAACCATGGTCTGGGTAGCGTCGAAGATGGAACCAGCGGTAGCGCCGATGATATCGGAAGAAACGATTTCGTCGGTGTTGTATTCGAAGGATTCGGTAGCAGCAGCTTTCATAGCAGCGTTGATGCCTTCAACAGTAACATCCTTGCCCTTAACCACAGCGATCAGAATGGTGGTAGATCCGGTGGGGGTGGGGATTCTCTGTGCAGCGCCGATGAGCTTGCCGTTGAGTTCGGGGATAACAAGGCCGATTGCCTTTGCAGCACCGGTGGAGTTGGGAACAATGTTCACAGCGCCGGCTCTTGCTCTGCGGAAGTCGCCTTTTCTGTGGGGACCGTCGAGGATCATCTGGTCGCCGGTGTATGCGTGAACGGTGGTCATGATACCGCTCTGGATGGGACCGAAATCATTGAGTGCCTTTGCCATGGGAGCAAGGCAGTTGGTGGTGCAGGAAGCTGCGGAAATTACGGTGTCATCCTTGGTGAGGATGTTGTGGTTTACATTGTAAACAACGGTGGGAAGATCGTTGCCTGCGGGAGCAGAGATAACAACCTTCTTTGCGCCAGCGGTGATGTGAGCGCTTGCCTTTGCCTTGGAGGTATAGAAACCGGTGCATTCGAGAACAACGTCAACACCGTATTCGCCCCAGGGAAGCTTGGAAGCATCGGGCTCTGCATAGATTTTGATTTCTTTTCCATCAACGATGATGGAGTTTTCGGTAGCTTCAACAGTCTTGTTGTAGCGGCCCTGAGCAGAGTCGTATTTGAGAAGGTGAGCGAGCATTTTGGGGTTGGTGAGGTCGTTGATGGCAACTACTTCGTAGCCTTCAGCAGCGAACATCTGGCGGAACGCAAGACGGCCGATACGACCAAAACCGTTAATGGCAACTTTTACAGACATTTTGGTATCTCCTTTATGTTAAAAATTTAATTTTTTTACCAAACATTAGTATAGTATATTTTTCCAAAGAATACAAGAGAAAATTTAAATTTTTTCATTTTTGTTACATTTGGAAAAACCGAAGGGCATTTTCCCTTGTGATTTGGATCATTTCATCAGTGGAAACCCCGTGAATCTCGGCAAGACGAGCCGCGGTGGCAAAAGCAAAATCCGATCGGTTTCTTTTCCCGCGATACGGCACAGGCGCAAGATACGGCGCATCGGTTTCGATCAAAAGCCGATCGAGCGGCACCACCGCCGCCGCTTCGGGCACAATCGAAGCATTTTTGAAGGTTAGGGTGCCCGAAAATGAAATGTGCCATCCCATTTTCACATACTGCCTTGCCATTTCCTTCGAGCCCGAAAACGAGTGCATCACACCCTTCACATCGGGGAATTTGCGCACAATATCGAAAACATCGCCATGGGCATCGCGATCGTGAATGCAAACAGGATATCCCGTTTCGCGCGAGAGCTCCATCAGGCGGCAAAACACATCCTTTTGCACCTCGCGGGGGGCATTTTCATATTTATAATCCAGCCCAATCTCGCCAATGGCAACCGCCTTCGGATGGCAAAGCATTTCTTTGAGCGCGGGAATCGAATGTTCATCGAAGGTATGCGCATCCTGCGGATGAATGCCAACTGCCGCATAGAAAAGATCATACCGATCGGCAAGATCAAGGCAAATGCGGCTGGTGGGAATATCGCATCCGATATTCACCACATATTCCACCCCAACAGGGCAGATTTCGCTTTTTTCGCGAAGGCATTTCACCACCTCGTCAAGATCCTCGGCAAAGCGCGGATCATCGTAATGCGCGTGGGAATCAAAAAGCCCCATTATCCAACCACTGCGCCCGCAGGCGTTTCGGGATCAAGCGTGATAAGGCGCACCACCCCATCGGCTTCGGTGGAAAGAATCATACCGTGGGATTCCAGCCCCATCATCTTGCGGGGCAGAAGATTTTTCACCACAATAATCTTTTTGCCAATCAGTTCGGCAGGTTCATAATATTTTGCAATGCCCGAAAGCACTTGGCGCTCTTCCGTGCCAAGATCAAGGCGGAAGCGAAGCAGCTTTTCGCTCTTTTCCACCTTTTCGCATTCCAGCACCTCGGCACACACAAGATCGATCTTCATAAAGTCATCGAAGGTGCAGGGCTCTTTCGGAGCGGCGGGAGAAGCTTCTTTTGCTTTTTTGGCTTCTTTTTCAGCTTTTTTCTTTGCTTTTTCTTTTGCCTCGAGCTCTTTGATTAAAGCATCGCCGTCGATTCTTGCAAAAAGCGGCTGGCAAGCAGAAACTTCAAATGCCTCAAAAAGGCCAAACGGAGCGGTAACCCCATCAAAATTGCTTGCCGCACCCTCGCCCATCAAAAGCGCAATTTTTTCTGCGGTTTCGGGCATAAAGGGAGTGAGCATCACGCCAATGCGGCGAATCGCCTCCAAAAGATTATAAAGCACCTCTTCAAGGCGGCCCTTTTGGCTTTCGTCTTTGGCAAGCGCCCAAGGCATGGTTTCATCAATATACTTATTGCATCTCTTTGCAAAATCCATCACGGCATTCACACTATCGCCGATATGAAGAGTATCAATTCCCTCCCCAAGAGCGGCAAAGGTTTTTTTCTCGCAAGCAATCAAATCCAAATCGATCGGATCGGTAAATTCGGCGGGCTTTTTCACCTTGCCGTCAAAATATTTCACCGCCATCGCAACACTGCGGCTCACAAGGTTTCCGAGGGTATTGGCAAGATCGGCATTGAATTTTGCGATCATGGCTTCATAGGTGATCGAGCCATCCTGCGCGAAGGGAATTTCGGAAAGAAGATAGTATCTCACCGCATCCACTCCAAAAATTTCGGCAAGTTCATCCGCATAAAGCACATTGCCTTTGGATTTGCTCATTTTATCTTCGCCAACAAGCACCCAAGGATGCCCCAGCACGCGCTTGGGCAAAGGCAGATCGAGCGCCATCAAAAGAATGGGCCAATAAATCGTGTGGAAGCGCACAATATCCTTTCCGATCACGTGCAAATCTGCAGGCCAATAGCGTTCAAAATTCTCGCCGCTTCCATCGGGATGATAGCCGAGCGCGGTGATATAATTCGAAAGCGCATCAATCCAAACATAAATCACATGGCGAGGATCATCCTTCACCTTCACGCCCCAAGAGAAGGTGGAGCGGGAAACGCAAAGATCGGCAAGGCCGGGCTTAATAAAATTATTGATCATTTCCGCCTTGCGGGAAAGCGGAGCAAAAAATTCGGGATTTTCTTCATAATACTGCACAAGGCGATCGGCGTATTTGGAAAGGCGAAGGAAGTATGCCTCCTCCTTAGCATCCACGCAAGGTCTGCCGCAATCGGGGCAAAGCCCGCCCTCTTTTAATTGGCTGGCAGTGAAAAACGATTCGCAAGGCACGCAGTATTTGCCCTCGTATTCGCCCTTATAAATATCGCCCTTTTCCAAAAGGCGCTGGAAAATACGCTCCACTGAGGCCTCGTGATCGGCATCGGTGGTGCGGATAAAACGATCGTAAGAAATATTCATGCAATCCCAAACCGCTTTGATCTCGGCGGCAATGCGATCCACATATTCCTTCGGGGTATCCCCCGCTTCCTTTGCAAGCTCCTCGATCTTCTGACCGTGCTCATCGCTTCCTGTGAGATAAAACACATCAAATCCCATCATTCGCTTGAATCTTGCAATCGCATCGGCAAGCACAGGATCATACACATTTCCAATATGGGGCTTGCGCGAAGTATAGGCAATCGCGGTGGTGATATAGAATTTTTCTTTTTGCATTTGGGGACCTCAACTTTCCGAATCCGGACAAATGAGCCCGAATCCACATAATTAGATACATTATAACCTATTTTTCCCAATCTTTCAAGGGGTACTAAAGAAAACCACCCGAAATTTCGGGTGGTTTTCTTTTTTATTCTTCCGGAATTCGAATTGCCTTGCCCAGAGCAAAGGAATAGATCAGCATTTCGGAAACTTTTCTTTTGGTGATGGCTTCCACCGCCTTTTGATAAAGGCGCATCTGGGGCGCATGGCGCTCGATCAGAATGGTTTCGCCCGTTTCGGGATTCACCCGATCGGTTTTAAAATCAAGAAGCGTGATGGTGCCGTCGGGATTTTCAAAATAGGCATCGATCACCCCTTGCACCAAAACCTCGCCCTCTTTTCGCATCAGCTCGCGCGCAGGCAAAAACACATTAAAGCGTTTTTCTCTGCAAAGCTTCGGGGAAGATGCCATTCTTTGATAAAGATCGCTTCGAATAAAGGCAAGCACCTTTTCTTTTTCCACAAGCGCCATCTCCTCTTCGGATAAAAAGCCCCTTTCGGTAAGGCGCAAAAATTCGCGCTCGGGATCGGCAAAAAGCGCGGCAAAATCGGCAAATTGCATCACCTGATGCGTTGCCGTGCCGATTTTAGCGGCATTTGATTTTAAGGTTCCGTTTTCAAAATCCAAAAGGCGGTGCGGATAAAATTCCGTTTCCTCCTCTTCCCGATTCTCGCGCAGAATCTGCGAAACAGAAAGCTTTTTCGGCAAGGTTTCCATTTCATTTTCCTGATATTGAAATTCCATGCGGGCACGCATTTCGGGGAAAACAGAAGCGCGCATTTCGGCCTTTACGGCATCGTTTTTAAATTCCGTGAAGGGCTCGATCCCCGCAAGGCGAATCTGAAAACTCCCCTCCTCGGCTTCCCCTCCCGATTCGAGCACCTGCCCAAGCGCAGGGCAATCGCGCAAAGAAAGAAGCAAAAGTGAAAGCGGAGAAGATGCCTTTCGAATCAAAAGCCGCGAAAGCTCGGGCGAAAAGGGCTCGGGCGATGCCAATAAAAGATCGCGGGAAAGGGTGGCATAGCTTCGGGGATTTGCGGTTAAAATGAGTTTTTCCGAAGCGCGGGTGAGCGCCACATAAAGCACTCTTTTTTCTTCCTCAAGGGTTTGGCTGTGAATGGCAAGCCGCGCGCCTTTGCGGGAAAGCGGGCTCACCTTGGCACGACCGCCAAGTCGCAAAACAGGAAACTGCGCGCCGAAGCGTTCGGAAATCAGAAGCGGCGCATATTCATCGCGAAGCTGGAAGGGCTGCGCCAAAAAGGAAACAAACACCACGGGAAATTCCAGCCCCTTGGATTTATGAATGGTGAAAAGGCGCACGCCGCTGCTCTCTTCGGGACTTGCCAGATCCTCGGCACTTCTTTCGGCAAGGCGGCAAAATTCGGAAAGCGAGGTTTCCCCAAAGCTCTCTGCGGTTTCCGCCGCCGAAAGGAAGAATTCACGCACCTCTTCCCCATCGGAATAAAGCTCCGAAATCGAAAGCGAACGATATAAATAAAAGAGAAAAGCGGGAAGCGAGAGGGTTTTGCTTTTTTCGCGAAGAAGCGAAAGCTCCCCAAGCGTTTCTCGGCACTTTTCGCGCACCTCGCCCTCCTCGCCGTTTTCGGCAAAGCGGCGCATGGCCGTGTAAAACGGCACTTTTTTTGCGCCCTTTCGAATGCGGTAAAGCGCATCGGCAGAAAAGCGGAAAACAGGCGAAATCAAAGCACCGAGAAGCGGCACATCCGAGGAAGGATTATCCAGCGCGGAAAGCAAAGAGGAAACAAAAAGATACTCGCTTTTTTCCTTAAACACCGCATCGGGCGCATCGCCGCAAGGAATCTTTCTTGCCGCAAGTGCTTCGCGCACCAGCGCGATCTGGCGATGGGTGCGGCAAATCACCGCAATCTCTTCGGGCTGATACTGTTTTCCCTCTTTGCCCGAAAGAATCTTTGCAATTCGATCGGCAAGATAGCCCGCTTCGCGGTTTTCATCGCGAATCAGAATTTCTTCATCAAAAGCCCGCTCGGCATCTTCCTCAAGGATTTTTTCCATCAAAACAAGCTCGGTGCATTCCGAAGGCGCCTTTTCTTTGGAAAACACAAGCGCATCTTCTTTTTTATAAAGCGAATCCCGCGCCGTTTCATCCATCATCACCGCAAAAATGCGATTCACCAAATCAATAATCGGCTCGGCGCAGCGGAAATTATGGGAAAGAAAGATCTTTTGCATCTCGCCCTCGGGGGCGGGATAAAGCGGGAGCGAATTTTTATATTCCGAAAAGATCGAGGGCTCTGCACCGCGGAAGCGATAAATGCTCTGCTTGGGATCGCCCACGATGAAAAGATTATCTTTTCTGGTGATGCTTCTGAAAATCAAATCCTGAATGCGGTTGGAATCCTGATATTCATCCACAAACACAGCCCCGAGCTCCTCGGTGATCTCCTCGCCGATTGCGGTTTTCTGCCAAGTGCCGTTTTTCTTTTCGGCAACAAGCAAAAGCGCCATGTTTTCCAAATCCGCATAATCCAAAATCTTCTTTTCGCGCTTTGCCAAATTGAATTTTTCTTCGGCTTTTGCGCAAAGAAGATAAAATTCCTTGGTGAGAAAAAGCGCTTCTTCCCATTCTGTTCGCATTTCTTCTTCGGTTTTCTCAAAATGCTCCTTGCAGAAGGAAATCAGTTCTTTTTTCAGGCGGTTGTGCACCTCGGCAAAGGCGGTTTTGATTTCCGCCTCTTCGGGGGGACACTTTGAAATTCTTGGCATCGAGGCAGAAAAGCCCTCTTCCAAAAATCTTGCCGCATCCCAAAAAGCACCTTCTTTTAAAAGATCAAGACAATGCGCCAAACAAGCGCTTCTTTCTTCAAAAAACGGTGCATATTTTTCGCCCACCAGCGAATAAGAAGAAAGCCCTTTTGCCAAAAAATCAAGCGTGGCTTTCCCGCGGGAGAATTCCGCCATCGCTTCAAGAGCGATCACCTTGCCGGCAGGGGTATCAAAAAAGGATTTTTCCCTTCCGGAAAGTTTTTTTGCCTCAAGAAACGATTCCTCCAAAATCTGCTCAAAATGCCCCATCGCATCGGGAATCGAGGAAATTTTATCCAAAAAAGTCAAAACGGTATTCGAAAGCCCCGAAAGGGATCTTGCCGAGCCGAAAATGCGGCAAAGCGCCTCTCTTTTTTCTTTGTTTTCTTCGGTTTTTTCGCGAAGGAATTCTTCCATCGCCTCTTCCACCGCCTTTTCCCGCAAAAGCGCGATCCGCGCGGGATCCCCGATAGAGATCTTCCCCGTAAGGCCAAGCGCCTTCGGATATTTTCGGATCAGGGAAAAGCAAAAGGAATGGATGGTGGAAATCTGCGCGCGCGAAAGGCGCAGAAGCTGGCGGGAAAGATGCTTATTTTCCGGATTTTGTGCCACCCGCTCGGAAAGCGCGGCAAAAAGCTTTTCGGAAAGGGAATTCGCCGCGGCTTTGGTGAAGGTTACCACCGCAAGGCGCGAAGCGTCGAGCCCATTTTCTTCGGATAAAAGCTCCACCAATCGCTGGGTTAAAACGCTCGTTTTTCCGCTTCCCGCGGCGGCGCTCACCACCAAGCTTTTTCCTCGGGCTTCAATGGCCATTTTCTGATTTTCGGTCCAGTTTCTTCCCATCACGCTTCCTCCTTCCCAAAAAGTTCTTCCTTTGCAATCGAGGCGCGATATGCCCTGCGATCACATTCTTTTCTTTTGCAAAGCGGCAAATATTCACAGTAAAGGCAAGGATCGATTTTTTTGCCCTTCGAATAAAGCGGCGCGGCTTCAATGCGCCCTTTCTTCAATTCTTCCGCAAGACGGGCAAAATCCCGCTCCACCTTTTCCTTCAAGCGCCCAATCTGCGCCATGGAAACAAGATTTGCCGCGCTGGAAGAGCGGCTCTTTCCCCAAGCCACAGGCAAAAATTCGCCCATTCCCTCAGGATCCTGCGCCGCAAGAAGCTCGGGATCGGAAACCAAAAGCCCCTTGCGCGAAAGCGAGAAAAAGGGATCGTTTTCCACTTTTTCCAAATCCTCGCGCGTATCGCAAGAAATGGCATCCTCAAGCCCGTTTAAATAAATCACGCCTGCGGGCAAGGGAGAAATCTTTTTATTTTGATATTCAAAGCCCTCGTTCCAAAGCGCAAAAAGATATAAAAGCATCTGCAAATCGAGCCCGTTTGCCACATTCGTAAGCGAAAAATCATGGCCGCCCGTTTTATAATCCACCACGCGCACATATTCTTTTCCGTTTTTGCCCTGATAAAGATCCACGCGGTCGATTTCGCCGTAAAGGCAAAGATTTTTTCCGTCGGCAAGCGGAATTTGATAAGCGCCCGATAATTCGGAAAGCGATTTTTCAAAAAAGATCGGTCTGAATTCGGAAACCGCAAATTCCTTTTGCAAATTCTTAAGAAGCAAAAGGCAGCTTTTCGTGAGGATCGAGAATAAATATTCCGCCCGCGCATCCGAAATCTCGCCAAGCTCCGCAACCGCCTGACGAACCGCCGTTTCGTTTTCTTCTTTCAATTCCTTCGGGGTAAGCGAAGGCAGATCCTTTTTCTTTTGGGAAAGCGAAAGGAGCACAAGCTCCATCACGCGATGCACAAAAGAGCCCGCAATGTTTGCCCCCACTTCTGCCTTCCCGCGCGCTTTTGCTTCCAAAAGATAGCGCGAAAAATAAGAAAATCGGCAAAGGGAATATTTTTCGAGCCGTGAATACACCATATTCACATCGGCACCCTCATAGGGCTTTTCTTCCGAAAGGAAAAATTCCTTGCCCGAAAAGGCCTTGCCCGCCGAAGCGGAAAGCACCCGATCGTGATATTCGGGATCCGAAAGGAAATATTCCTGCAAATTTTTCTGCTCTTCGGTATCCTTGCCAAGATTCTTCAAAAAATAGGAAAACACTTCCTCTTTGGTGGAGGGAATCGCTGTTTTCGAAGAGAAACTTTCTATTTCAAGCTTCGGAAAGAGCGCCAGCACTCTTTTTCCGATCACGCTCAAAGCACCGTTTTCCGTGCCGCTTTCGGCAGTGGTAAACGATAAAATAAGCTCCTTTTCGGCAAACGAGGCGGCAAGATAAAAATAAAAATATTCATCCGTAAGATTCTCTTCCCCGCCGGGGAGAGAAAATCCAAGCTCGGAAAGGAAAGCGCGCTCTTTTTTGGGGAAAATACCCCCGATCGGCTCGGGCGCGGGGAATACCCCGTGATTGAGCCCCAAAAGGAAAATGTATTTTGCTCCCGCAGGGCGCGAAAAGGAAACTCTGCCCACCTGCACGCGATCTTCCGAAGGCGGAAGCGCACCGGGGAGCGAAGCGGAAAGGGCAAGATTTAAAAGCTCCAAAAAGCGAGAAGCGGAGCTTTCTTTTTCGCCAAGCGCTCTGCCAAAAGAGGAAAGCGCGCCAAGAAGCGAATTCCAATGCGAAAGCACCTCGCCCGCCTTTTCAAAATCGCCTTTTTCTTTGGCGCTTTGAATGGCAAAAGAAATTTCTCTTTCCGCACCGATTTTCGCCAGAAACTCCACAATCGCAGAAATCTTTTCTGCGTTTTTCGCAGAACAAAGCCCCTCGGAAAGGGCGCGAAGGGGCGCAAAATATTTTTCTTTTGCCGCGTTCACCTGCGCCAAAACGGCCTTTTCGCTTTCGCGCAGTTCAAAATACCCCTCGGGGTTCATGCAAAACGGCTCGGGCGAAAGCATTTTTTTGCCGTTTAAGCTCCAAGTGGAAACATATTGCTCCAAAAGGAAAATTTCTTCCTCATCACCCGAAAATACCCCGTATTTCAGATAATTTCTCACATCCTCCTCACCCGCTTTTCCAAGCGCAATGCGAGCGCCCAAAAGCACCGTTTTGGCAAGGGGAGTATTCAGAAGCGCCTTTTTGGAATCAAGGAAGGTGGGAATCCCTTTTTCTTCAAAGGTGAGGGCAAGATTCTCTTCTCCCGCACCATCGCGGGAAAGCACCGCAATCTCTTTCCATCGGGCACCCTCGCGCACAAGGCGAAGGCATTCCGAAGCCACCATCAAGGCCTCCTCCGAAGCCGAGGCGCAGGAAATCATGCGAAGCCCCTCGGGCTTTTCGGAAAACGCTTTGTTTCCGTTTAAAAGATTTTCTTTCAAAAAGCCAAGGGAAGTTTTTTCTTCTTCAAAAGGAATTTCAATATCAAAAGAAGGCACCGAAATCTCCTTCGCGGCGCGCAAAATGCGCGAAGCCGAGCGAAGCGGAAGCGAAAAAAGCTCGGGCTCGGATTTTTTTGCGGCGAAAGTGATGTATACCTCTTCTGCCTGCAGAAGGATTCTTTGAATCAATTTCTCCTGAGGCACGGTGAAATCCCAAAAGCCATCAATCAAAACCGTGCTCCCCGCAAAAAAGGGATAGGATTCCAAAATCCGCGCAAGGCGCTCGGGCTCTTCTTCAGGATCGGAAAAGCGCTCGCCCATCGCATCAAAAAAAGCAGCGGATAATTTTGCCGTTTGAGCCAGCTTTTCGCGGAATTCCAAACCAAAGTTTTCGCTTTCGGCAAGGCGCGAAAGGGTTTTGGCATTCAGCCCCGCGCGCGAGAGCTCGGCAAGATGAGAAGATAATTCCGTGATCGAATCGGCATCGCTTTTCAAATCCAAAAGAGCGCAATTTTCTTTCACTTCTTCCACACATTCGGAAAGGAGCATTTTCTTTTCGGCATCGCCGATGCACTTTTTGCTCAAAAGCCCGTATTCGCGAAGAACCACATTCGGCAATCGCGAAAAATTGCAAATTTCCACCCCTTCATTCGATTCGGGGCCAAGGCGCAAAAGAACTTCTTTTTCCACACTCGCCGATTCCTGCTCAGGCACCACAAAATAAACCTTTTTTCCCTGCAAAAAGGCCTCTTTTGCTTTTTGAAACAAAAGTTCCCGTTTCCCTGCCCCCACCGGCGCGATCACGCGATAAAGCATCTTCTCTTCCGTCCTCTCTGTTTTTTTATCATTTTAGCAAATCACTTGTCCCAAAAACGGGACTGAACTTGCAGAAAATCTCTTTTTTCTTTCTTTTATCATACAATAAACCCGAAAAAAAAGCAACCAAAACAAAAGCAGTCGGCAATAAAGCCGACTGCAAGCAAATTTCCCTTTTCTTTTAAATCTCAACTCCCAAAAACTGCTTTGCCAAAAGGCCAACCACAAACGAAATCACCGCCACGCTCAAGCTGATGCCCGCCATTTCAAAAAAGCGCGAGCCGAAGGGCTGATCCTGCGCGATGGAGGTATAGAAGGTGAATCCTGCAATGATGGCAATGATAATCGCAAGCATGGTAAGAAGCGCGGGCAAATAAGCACTCGCACCGAAAAGCAAATAAGGAAGCACCATCAAAACAACCGTAACAAGATAGGCAAAGCCCGTATAGCAGCAGGCCTTCACCGCATCTTTTCTGCCTTCGCTTTTGGCAGATAAAAATTCGCTCGATGCCATGGAAAAGGTGGCAGAAATGCCAACAATCAGCCCCGAAAGCGCAACCTGACGGGTGTTTTGCATGGCAAATGTAAAGCCAACAATACTGCCCGTGAGTTCCACCAGAGCATCCGAAAGCCCAAGCACCATACTGCCCACATAGCGAAGCGATTCTTCATCCAGCATTTCAAGCAGTGCCGCTTCGTGCGCCGCTTCATCGGCACGGATTTTTTTGCTCTCTTCCACTTCTTTTTCCAAAAGCGCATATTCTTCCTGCGCGCCTTCTTCGCCCTTTTCCATCCATTTCACGGCAAACGTGAAGCCAAGGGTGCGCGCAAGCGCGGTATACCAAAAGATTTTCAGGCGATTCGGCTTTTTCTCTTCGCCCGTATAGCTTTTCCAAATTTCATAATGCGCCTTTTCCTCGGCGGCAAGGCGAAGAAGGGTTTCTTTATTTTTCTCGCCTTTGGCAAATTTTGCAATGTTTTTATAAATGATGCTCTCGTTGAGTTCATTCTGCTGCATTTTGCGAATGATCTTGAGCGCCGCTTCCGATCGTATTTTTTTCATTGTTTCTCTCCTGAAATTAAATTTTCAAAGCCAAATTTTTCTGCGGTTTTATCTCTGCAATCAATCAAATCAACCCTTGCCTCTTCATCGGCATAAATCTCGGCAGGACTTGCAAAAACGCAATCCGAAAATTGCATCGCCGTTTTTCCGAGCGCTTCAATCTTCACCCCGCCGCCAATGCGAAAGCCCGAAAAATCAATGCCTTTGCAGTTTTCGGCAATGATTTTTCCCCCGCCAAGCTGGCAAGCGGAAAAATGATATCCGATGGTAACCCTGCGAAGCTCAATCGCGGTTCCGTGATTTCCTCCACTATGCTGGAAGGTGCATCCGACCACCGTGCCGTGGCCGTGATTGGGCGACTTTTTTTCGCTGTTGTCGATCAAAAAGCCGATGGTATTTCCATCAAACGAGCAAGCGGAAAACACATTGTTGCCCCCGTTGTTGATACAGCCGTAAAGGTTGCGGGTGGTATGGATATTGGTGAATTTATGGAATTCGCTGAAATACGCAATATTCAGCCCCGCGCCGCATCCGTGAATCCGCATATTGGTGGCCGAAATCGAGCAGTCGATGTTGTATCCCGTGCCGATGCAGGTGATCCCGCCGCCCGAGAACTTTTGAATAAAAAGATCGGAAAGAAGAATATCCTGATCTGCCGCCTTTCGATCCGCCGGATCATCCTCGCCCAAAAAGCAAATGCCATGGCGAGTGCCAACTTCGGTGGGACGGGGAAATTCTCCTTCATGCCCCGTAAAGGCAAGATTTTTCACCGTGCACCGAGTGGAAAGTTCCACTGCCGCGCCTTCTTCCACTTCAGGCAAAAGCACAATCTCGCTCGCCGCACCAAGCCCGAAAATCGAAGTGCCCGCGGGCATTTTGATCCCCGAAACATAAAATTTTCCCGTGCCGAGCAAGGCGGCTTTATGATCGGAAAGCAATTTTTCAATTTCTTTGCTTCGATCGGTTTGATCTCCTGTGGAAGCAAGAAAATAAGGAAACATCGAATTCATTTTTCTTTTCCTCCGAGCATTTTTTTCATTGTAACCCAAATCCCCTCTCAATGCAACAAAAAAGCACATTTTTCCCCAAATTTTGCATAAAAATCCCCCGCAAAGAAAAAAAGAAAAGAGGCCTTTTTGAAAAGACCTCTTTTTGCTTTAATTTCCGAATTCAATTGTTTCGCCGTAGCGATCATGGCACCCGATCGCCAAAAGGCGCGCCTCTTGATCAAGGGTAATTTCGGGCGGGAAGGCAAAAATGCAATCGGTGAATCTCACAAGCCCCTTGCCCGATACCGAAATCGGTATCACTCCGCAGGAATTCAAATTTGCAAATTGCACCCCGCGGCACTTTTGGCAGATAATCTTCGATCCGCCCATCTGGCACGCGGAAAACACAAAGCCCGAATCCACCCCAAGAAGCATAATGCCGATGCCCTCATTGAAATCGGAATGATTGAAGGTGCATCCGATCGCGCTTCCGTGGGCAAAATTATGGGATTGCTTTTGGCTGTTGTCCATCAAAAAGCCGATTTTGTTTCGATCAAAGGAGCATCCCGAAAACACATTGTTGCCCCCGTTGTTGATACAGCCGAAATGATTCCAAGTGCAATAAATATTGGAAAATTTATGGTATTCGCTAAAGCGGGAAAGATTCAGCCCCGCCCCGCAATAGGAAATGCGAATGTTGTTTCCTGCAATCGAGGCATCGGTGGAATATCCCGTATCGAGCCCCGTGATGCCGCCGCCCGAGAACTTTTGAATAAAAAGATCGGAAAGGATCACGCGGGTAATATCTTCCCCTTTGATTCCGGGAATTTGCTTGCCCAAAAATCCGATGCCGTGGCGAGTGCCAAGCTTTTCGGGAATGGGAAATTCTCCTTCTGCCCCCGTGATGGCAAGATGGCTTACCGTGCAAGAAGAGCCGAGGGTGATGGCATATCCTTCTTTCACCTCATCGAGCAAAATGATTTCGCTCGCCGCACCAAAGCCAAAAAGAGCGGTGGCATCGGGCATTTTGATCCCCGAAACATAAAATTTTCCCGTGCCGAGCATCACCGCGCCATGGGAAATCAGCGCCGTTTCAATTTCGGCACTCCGATCGGTTTGATCGCCCGTGGCAAAAAGCAGATAAGGATTTTTTTGTTCCATAAAGCCCTCCCAAAGATTCTCTTTTTTTATTCTAGCGTATCGATCGCGCCTTTGCAAGAACTTTCGGGAAAACAAAAAAACAACCTCGGAAAATCCGAGGTTGTTTTCTTATTACTTTTGCTTCTTTTCGGTTACCACATCAGATAAAATCGCTTCGAATTCCGCAAGGGAAATCGCGCCCAGATCTTCGCCCGAACGGTGGCGCACGGAAACGGTTTTATTTTCCATATCCTTATCGCCCAAAATGATCATATAAGGCACTTTTTCCATCTGCGCACCGCGGATCTTATAGCGAAGGGTGTTCTGCGAATCATCCACACTCACGCGATATTTTTTCGCGGCAAGCTCTTTTCTGATTTCTTCGGCATATTCAAGCGCGCGATCGGTGATCGGCAGAATACGAACCTGCTCGGGCGCCATCCAAGTGGGAAGCGCACCTGCGAATTTTTCGATGAGATATGCCAAGGTTCTTTCATAGCAGCCAAGGGAAGTGCGGTGAATAATATAAGGAAGCTTTTTCTGACCGTCGGAATCAATATAAGTCATGCCGAATTTTTCTGCAAGGAGCATATCGATCTGAATGGTAACAATGGTATCTTCCTTGCCAAACACATTTTTATATTGAATATCGAGCTTGGGCCCGTAGAAGGCGGCTTCGTCGATTCCGATTTCGTATTTCACCCCAAGATCATCGAGGATCTTGCCCATAATCGCCTGCGCTTCTTCCCACTGCTCGGCAGAGCCTTCATACTTTTTGGAATTATTCGGATCCCACTGCGAAAAACGGAAGGTGCAGTTTTCCAAAAGGCCAACCGTTTCAAGGAAATATTTGGAAAGGGAAAGGCATCCCTCAAATTCCTTTGCAAGCTGATCGGGGCGAAGCACCAAGTGGCCCTCGGAAATGGTGAATTGGCGCACGCGAATCAAGCCGTGCATTTCGCCGGAATCCTCGTTGCGGAAAAGGGTGGAGGTTTCGCCGAGGCGCATCGGAAGATCGCGATAGCTTCTTGCTTCGTTTAAATATACCTGATACTGGAAGGGGCAAGTCATCGGACGAAGCGCCAAGCACTCTTTTTCTTCATCCATCGGATCGCCCAAAATAAACATGCCGTCGCGGTAATGATCCCAGTGGCCCGAAATGCGATAAAGATCGCGCTTTGCCATGAGAGGGGTTTTGGTTAAAAGATAGCCGTTTTGCTCTTCCATATCTTCCACCCATCTCTGCAAAAGCTGAATCACTCTCGCGCCCTTGGGAAGAAGCACGGGAAGGCCCTGACCGATGGAATCTACCGTGGTGAAAAAGCCAAGCTCGCGGCCGAGTTTATTGTGATCGCGCTTTCTTGCTTCTTCGCGCGCGGTAAGGAAAGCATCGAGCTCTTCCTTCTTTTGGAAGGAAATGCCGTAAATTCTTTGCAGCATTTTATTTTTTTCATCGCCGCGCCAATAAGCGCCCGTGGCGGAAAGAAGCTTGATTGCATTTCCCTTCACTCTGCCCGTGGAATCAAGATGCGGGCCGGCGCAAAGATCGGTGAATTCCCCTTGCTTATAAAAGGAAATTTCCTCGCCCTCGGGAAGATCCTCGATCAATTCCACCTTATAGGGCTCTTCTGCCATCAGCGAAAGGGCTTCGGCTTTGGGAAGCACAAAACGCTCCAAAGGAAGCTTTTCCTTGCAGATTTTTTTCATTTCCGCTTCGATTTCTTCCAAATCTTCGGAAGAGATCGAGCGATCCAGATCAATGTCGTAATACCAGCCCTCTTTGGTTGCGGGGCCGATGGCAAGTTTTACCTGCGGGAATTTTCTTTTGATCGCCTGCGCCATAATATGGGAGCAAGTGTGCCAATAACGGTGCTTGAATTCCGGATTTTCAAAAGAATATTCGTTTTCCATAATTTCCTCCATAAAAAAATCCCATCCCCGACGTTTTGTCAGGGGTGGGATAAAAATATCTCACGGTTCCACCCTGCTTATAGGTTTCCCTATCGCTTTTCACGGCAGTAACGGGCCTACCCGATCGGCTCTTCACCGATGGCTCCGAGGTGGTGGCAACGAGGCAAACAGAAAGGAATTTTCAGCCGCGATTCCTTCTCTCTGGCAGTTCTTAATCGAAGTCGTGTCCTCTTCAACGCTTTTTTTCATCATATCATATTTCTCTTTTTCTGTCAACCGAAAAGCGCCGCGCGGCAAAAAAGAAAATTTTGTTAAAAAAATTTGTCGAAATTTTGAAAAAAGGGTTGGAATTTGAAAAAAGATGTGATAAAATACTTGGCAGTAGGGCAAAAATGCTTTTGCCTTCCAAAACAAATTCTATGGAGGAAACTTTCTATGGAGAAAAAACTCGTTTACGACATTCACGACAAGCCGAAATTCGGCGCCATGCTCATCTTTGCTTTTCAGCAGGTGCTTGCCATTCTGGCCGCCACCATTTTGGTTCCCGCCATCGTTGGCAACGAAATGAGCCAATCTGCTGCTCTGTTTGGCGCAGGTATCGGCACTTTGGTTTATCAGCTCTTCACCAAATTCCGCAGCCCCGTGTTCCTCGGCTCTTCCTTTGCCTTCATCGGTTCTATGCTCGCGGCATTCGGCGGTGCTGTTTCCGCTTCAGCGGGCTATGCAGGTTTGATTCTCGGTGCCACCTTTGCAGGCCTTGTTTATGTGGTAATTGCAATCATCGTTAAATTTGCCGGCGTGAATTGGATCAATAAGTTGATGCCCCTTGTTGTTATTGGTCCCACCGTTGCTCTCATTGGTCTTTCTTTGGCTGTTAATGCGGTAGGAGATCTCACCACCGGTAAGGTAATGGTTGAAAAAGTTGAGCAAGTCATTCAAGACGGCGCAATCGTTGAAAAGATTTCCATGGTTTCCGGATGCAGCCCCTATGTTGCTTTGATCTGCGGTCTTGTTACCTTGTTTTCCATCTTTGTTGTTTCTGTTTACGGCAAAAAGATGGCAAAGCTTATTCCCTTTATCATCGGCATCCTCATCGGCTATGCGGTTGCTTCTGTTTTCACCGTAATCGGTATTATCACCGACAATGCGGCTCTTCAGGTAATCAATTTTGCCGCATTCAAGGATATGCAAATCTTTGCAATTCCCGATTTCACCTTTATCGAAGCGATCAAGGGTGTTAAGGCCATTGACGCTTCCTTCATCGCAACCATTGCAGTGGCTTATGTGCCCGTGGCTTTCGTGGTATTTGCTGAGCACATCGCAGACCATAAAAACCTTTCCTCCATCATCGATAAGGATCTTCTCGAAGATCCCGGTCTGCACCGCACCCTTCTGGGCGACGGTGTTGGCTCCATCGCAGGCGCACTCTTCGGCGGCTGCCCCAACACCACCTACGGCGAAAGCGTTGGCTGTGTGGCAATTACCCGCAACGCATCGGTAATCACCATCACCACCGCTGCCATTATGAGCATCGTTATCTCCTTCTTTGGCCCCTTCGTTACTTTCCTCTCTTCCATTCCCAACTGTGTGATGGGCGGTGTTTGCGTGGCACTTTACGGCTTTATCGCAGTATCCGGTTTGAAGATGATCCAGAAAGTGGATCTTAACGACAGCAGAAACCTCTTCGTGGTTTCTTCCATTCTCATCCCCGGTATCGGTGGATTGAGCATTTCCTTCGGTAAGATCACCATCACCACCATCGCTTGTGCTCTTATTCTCGGTATCATCACCAACATCATTTTAAACAGAAAGAACGCATAAAATGAAGCAATATCAAAACGTAACCATTTTCAATCATCCTCTGGTCAATCATAAAATCGCCATTCTGCGCGATGAAAAAACCAGCATGAAGGAATTCCGCGAGCTCGTGGAAGAAATCACCACCCTCATGACCTTTGAGTGCCTTCGCGAGGGCGTGCCCACCACCAAAAAGGAAGTGAAAACTCCTCTGGAAACCTGCACTCAGGAAGTGATCAAGGATAATGCCATCGTGATCGTGCCCATTTTAAGAGCCGGTCTTGGCATGGTAAACGGAATCCATGTTCTCTTCCCCTCTGCAAGAGTGGGTCATATCGGTCTTTACCGCAATGAAGAAACCCTCGAGCCCTGCGAATATTATTGCAAGCTTCCCGAAGGAATCGAAGATAAGCTCGTGCTTGTGGTCGATCCCATGCTCGCCACCGGCGGCAGTGCTTGCGATGCCATCTTAAAGCTCAAGGAAAAGGGCTGTAAAAACATTAAGTTTATGGCTGTGATCGGCGCTCCCGAAGGCGTGAGCCGCGTGGCAGAAGAGCACCCCGATGTGCAAATCTTCGTTTCCACCCTCGATCGCTGTCTCAATGAAAACGGCTATATCCTTCCCGGTCTCGGCGATGCGGGCGACCGCCTCTTCGGCACCAAATAAAAAACAAAACAACCTCGGATTTTCCGAGGTTGTTTTTTTCTTTTCTTTTTATTTTTCAAATTGAATTTCCACTAAAATCTCGTTTCGCTCGGTGAGGGTGCCGCGAATCTCCACCGAATAGTCCACAAAAAAGCGGCATCCCGATTCGTCAAAATTTGTTTCGAGCTTATGGGTTTGCAATACCACCGCAGGCACTCCGCCTTCCGCGCCGTAATCGCAAAGGTGGCGGCGCCCCTCTTCAAACACCATGCAGGTTCGCATCTGCCCGCTTCGAAGCAGAATCAGCATCCCCGTGGCAGAAAGGCAAAAGGTGGTGAGGCAACCCTCAAGCCCCGTGATCTCGGAATCTTCATAGCTTGCGCGAAACGAGCCGTCTTCTTCAAAGGAATAAACGCCGCGCGTGGTGAGCACGGAATGGCCGTTTTCCCGCGCATCGGGAATTTGCATTTGATCGGATTCTTCAAACTCTTCAAAAAGAAAATCGTCTAAAAAATCTTCCTCAGCGGGGAGATTGTTTTGCGGTAAAAATGCCTCTGCCATATGGAAAAGTCGAGTGCTTTTCACACGGATTTCACACGGTTTTTTCATTTTTCCTCCCCCTTTTTCTCAAACACGGAAAGCATAGCACGATTTGGGCAAAAAGTCAATGAAATCGGTTGAAAAAAAAGCGGCTTTGTGATATACTGACTTTGTATAAAAAAATCTTGAAAGGAGCCCGAATATGATCCTCATCATCGCAGAAAAACCCTCTCTTGCGCGCAATATCGCTTCTGCAATCGGCTCCTTCCAAAAAAGAAAAGGGTATTTGGAGGGGCAGGATTATCTGATCACCTGGGCATTCGGCCATCTCTTTTCCCTTTGCGATATTGAAGATTATACCGGCAAAACCGAAAGCGGCAAGTGGAGCATGGAAAATTTGCCGTGCTTTCCCGAAGAATTTCGCTTCTCGCTCAAGCACGATAAAGAAGGCAAGGTGGATGCGGGAGTGCGCGAGCAATTTGAAACGGTAAAAGCCCTCTGCCACCGCGAAGATGTTTTGTCCATCGTGAATGCGGGCGACGCGGATCGCGAGGGTGAAATCATCGTGCGCCTGATTTTAAAGCATGCGGGCGAAGTGAATAAGCCCCTTTTGCGCCTTTGGCTCCCCGATCAAACTCCCGAAACCGTGCGAAGCGCGCTTTCCGATCTTTTGCCCGAAGAAAATTATGATCTTCTCGCCTCCGAGGGCTTTGCCCGCACTTATATCGATTGGCTCTACGGTGTGAACCTCACCCGCTTTGCCACCTTAAAAAGCGGCACCCTCCTGCGCGTGGGCAGAGTGATCGTGCCGATTGTGAAAGCCATTTACGATCGCGATATGGCAATCGAAAATTTCAAGCCCGAAATCTATTATGCCGTTTGCGGCAAAACCGAAGGCGAAGACGGGGTGGAAGTGCAGAGCAAAAAGAAATTTTCGGCCGCAGAAAAAGAAAAAGCCGAAAAGTATGCCGCCCTTCTGAAAGCCCAAACCTGCACCGTCAAAAGCAAAAAAAGCAAAAAAGATAAATTAAATCCGGGCAAACTCTATTCCCTTTCCAAGCTCCAAAACGCCCTCGGAAAAAAATATAAAATGCCGATGGACGATTCGATTCGCATTGTGCAATCCCTTTATGAAAAAGGGTATCTCACCTATCCCCGCACCAATTCCGAATATCTTGCCACCGCCGAGAAAGATAAAATGAAAACCATCATCAAAAATCTTTCCGAAATCGGCTATCCCGTGGAATTCAAAGATAAAAAAACCATTTTCGACGATAGCAAAATCGAATCCCATTCCGCCCTCACCCCCACCTTCAAAATTCCCGCCAAGGAAGCGCTTTCCGAGGAAGAAAAGAAGGTTTATCAAATGGTGCTTCGCCGCTTCGTTGCCGTTTTCTGCTCGGAAGAGTGCCTCTGCCAAAAAACCGAGCTTGTGATCGCGGCGGGCGAGGTGGAAGAATTCACTTTAAAGGGCACGGTGATTCTGGAGAAGGGCTGGACCCGCTTCGACGATGCCACCCGAAACGATAAAATCCTTCCCGATTTCAAGGAAGGCGATGCCGTGCCGATGGAATTTTCGGTGAAAGAAAAAGAAACCACTCCCCCCAAGCACTATACCATCGAAACCTTGAATAATTATCTGAAAAACCCCTTCCGCGAAGAAAAGCAAAAAGCCGATGACGAAGAAATCGACGATGCGGAAGAATACCGCGCCATGTTTGAAGGGCTCGAGCTCGGCACCGAAGCCACCCGCACGGGCATCATTGAAAATGCGCGAAACTCAAAGTATATTCAGC
Organism: Eubacteriales bacterium; assembly: GCA_045658765.1. Classification (GTDB taxonomy): domain Bacteria; phylum Bacillota; class Clostridia; order Oscillospirales; family SIG627; genus RGIG5579. The sequence goes on from JAZOVP010000010.1 coordinate 24,068, forward strand.
TCAAAAAAGATGTGTATACCATTCTGCCCGATGGCAAATATTTAATCGAGCAGCTTTCCCTGATGGGAATTTCCATGGATAAATATAAAACCGCCACCACCGGCAAAGCCCTCAAGCAGGTTTTCCGCGGCAACATCGGCATTTCGGATGCCGTTGGCATTGCGAAAGAAGAAATTTTATCCGTTTTCGATTCGGGAAAAGAAGGATCGCAATCCGATATCGGCTTTTTTGGCGATGCCGTTGGCACCTGCCCCCTTTGCGGGAATGAGGTGGTGAAAGGAAAATATTCCTATGGCTGTCGCGGCTATAAAGAAGGGTGCAAATTCCGCATCAATCTTTCCATCTGCTCGCGCGCCATCCCCATCCACCAAGCAAGAAAGCTCCTTTCGGAAGGCAAAACCGATCTGATCGAGGGCTTTGTTTCCCCCCGCACGGGAAATTTTTTCTCCGCCTGTCTTCGTCTGGAAAACGGAAAAGCCGTTTTTGATTTTTCCAAATAGAAAGGATTTTTTATGATTTATTTTGATAATTCCGCCTCCTCCCCTCTTTCCGAAGAGGCAAAAAAGGCGCTGTTTGCCGAAGCGGAATTGTTTGCCAATCCCTCGTCGCTCCATTCCCTTGGCTTTGAATCTGAAAAAAGAATGAAAAAAGCGCGGGAAGAAGTGGCAAAATCCCTCGGCGCTCTTCCCGAGGAAATCATTTTCACCTCGGGCGGCACCGAAGCCGATAACCTTGCCATTTTCGGCGCGGCGCGCAAAATGCGCCGCCGAGGCAAAAAAATCCTCTCCTCCGATTCCGAGCATCCCGCAGTGGAAAAATGCCTTCAGGAACTCGAAAAAGAGGGCTTTGAAGTGGTGCGCCTTTCCACCAAAGGCGGTGCCCTCTCGCTCAAAGAAATCGAAACCGCAGCCGATGAAACCACCATTCTTGCCGCCGTGATGCACACAAACAACGAAACCGGCGCCGTTTACGATATTGCCTCCCTTTCCCGCATTGTCAAACAAAAAAATCCAGAAGCCATCGTGTTTTCCGATTTGGTGCAAGGGTATTTAAAAACCCCGCTTTCCCCCAAAGCGCTCGGGCTTGATTTGGCAAGTCTTTCTTCCCATAAAATCAATGGCCCCAAGGGAGTGGGTGCGCTCTATATCAGAAAAGGGCTGAATCTTCCCCCCGTCCTCTTCGGCGGCGGGCAAGAAAAAGGGCTTCGCTCGGGCACGGAAAATCTTCTTGGAATCGCTTCCTTCGGCACCGCCGCGCGCCTTGGATGCGAAAACCTTGCAGAAAATATAAAAAAAATGAATTCCATCCGCGAATTCATTTTAAAACATCTTGCCGATCATCCGAAGATTCATTTCAATCTCCCGCAAAATCCCTCCTGCCATATTTTATCTATGCAGGTGGAAGGTTTTCGAAGCGAAGTTTTGCTTCATTCCCTCTCGGCAAAAAATATTTTCATCTCCTCGGGCAGTGCCTGCTCCTCTCATAGCGGCAAAAGCCCCGTGCTCAAAAATTTCGGGCTCAATCCCAAAGAAGCAGATTCCACCGTTCGGCTTTCCTTCTCTCCGCTCAATACCATAGAAGAAGCTCAGGAATTCTGCCAAGTTTTGAAAGATATGGTAAAGTAATATGGAAAAAAGATCAATCCTCTTAAAGTATGGCGAGCTCATCTTAAAAGGTGCCAATAAAAGCTATTTCGATGCCATGCTCTTAAAGCAAATCCGCAGAAAACTCGCACCCCTCGGGGAATTTCACGTGTTTTCTTCGCAGTCCACCGTGTTTGTGGAATCTGAAGACGATGCCTTGCTGGATCTTGCGCTTCCCGAAGTGCAAAAGGTGTTTGGCATTGTGAGCGTTTCCATTGCGTGGCGCGTGGAAAAAAATATGCCCGCCATTTTGGAAGCGGTGAAAGAAAAAATCGCCCCCACCCTCATCGGAGCCAAAAGCTTTAAAGCCGATGCCCGAAGAAGCGATAAAAAATTCCCTTTCAAATCGCCCGAAATCAGCCGTGAGGTTGGCGGGGTCATTCTTTCCACCTTAAAGAAAAATGCCCCCAAGGTGGATGTTCATCATCCCGAAGAGGTGGTTTGGGTGGAAATCCGCGAAGATTTTGCCTATGTTCACTCCAAAAAGCTCCCCGGCGCGGGCGGTATGCCCTATGGCACCTCGGGCAGAGCCCTGCTTCTTCTTTCGGGCGGAATCGATTCCCCCGTGGCGGGATTCCGCATGGCAAAGCGCGGCGCTTTTATCGATGCGCTCCATTTTGAATCCTTCCCCTATACCTCCGAACGAGCCAAAGAAAAAGTGGTGGATCTTGCCAGAAAGCTCTGCGAATATACCGATACCATCAATTTCGCTTCCATTCGTATGACCGAAATTCAGCTTCAAATGCAAGAAAACTGCCGCGAAGAATATTTCACCATCCTTCTTCGCCGCAGTATGATGCGCCTTGCCTGCCGCGTGGCAGAAAGGCAAAAATGCGGTGCTCTTGTAACCGGCGAAAGCTTGGGTCAGGTGGCAAGCCAAACCATGCACGCCCTCCACTGCACCGACCATGCCTCCACCCTTCCCATTTTCCGCCCCTTAATCGGAATGGATAAGGAAGAAATCGTGCGCACCAGCCGCGAAATCGATTGCTTTGAAACCTCGATTCTGCCCTTCGAAGATTGCTGCACCGTGTTTACCCCTCGTCATCCCAAGCTCAATCCCAAAATCGAAGAGGTGCTCGAGGAAGAAGCCAAAATCGATTTTCCCGCACTGGAAGAAAAAGCATTCTCCGAGATTGAATTTTTCCGCGTAGATCGCGCATAAGAAAGGAAAAAAATGAAAAAGCAAAGCGTGTTTTCCGCCCTGATCAAAACATTGGGATATGTGCTTCTTTTTTGGGGCGCGCAAATTGCCGCCTCCCTTCTTTCCGAGCTTGTGATTTTATTCCGCGCAGGCATGGAAGGAGTCAGTTCGGGCGCGATCATCCACCAAAGCATTCAAACCGCGCTGTATTCCGTAACCTATGAAATGATGTTTCTTTCCGCCATTCTTTTTGCCGCGATCGTGCATCTGATTCATAAAGGAAAAGCGTTTTCCCCTTTCAAGCCCAAAAATCTTTCCGCCAAAGCCGTTTTCGGGGTGATTCTGCTCGGATTCGGATGCTTTTGGCTTGCCAATCAGCTCATCTCGCTCTCCTCGCTCATTCCCGCAGTGAGAACTTCGCAAAATGAATATATGGATCAGCACGAAGCAATCCTCCAAGCAGGCACCTCCTTTCTTTTCGAACTGCTCTATACCTGCATCGGCGCGCCCATCATCGAAGAGTGGCTTTGCCGCGGGCTCATTCAAAACACCCTCAAAAAAAGCATGCGCCCCGCCTTTGCAATTCTTCTTTCGGGAATTCTTTTCTCCCTGATCCACGGCAATCTTTATCAGATCGTGTTCACCCTTCCGCTGGGCATCCTTCTTTCCTTCCTCGCCCATCGCTTCGGCACGATTTTGCCCTCGGTTCTTTTGCACTCCGCCTTTAATTTTGCAAATTATCCCGTGCGGCTCGGGCTTTATCTTGGCTATTCCGAAAACGATACCGCCACCCTCTTTCTCGCCTTTGCCGCCATGCTCTTTTATGCCCTGTCGCTCCCGCTCGGCATGATTCTCATTCGTCGGGCACTGCCCAAAACCAAAGGGCAAGAAAATAAAATCCAATCCGAAGGAGATTCTATGGCTTCCCCCGAATTTATGATCGTGGGTCTTGGCAACCCCGATGCCAAATATCAAAAAAATCGCCACAACTGCGGATTTTTGGCAATCGATGCCATTGCAGAAAATGCTTCCGCCCCCATCCGCAATCTTCGCTTTTCCGCACTCACGGGCGAGGCGATGATCGGCGGAAAGAAAGTGCTTCTTTTAAAACCGCAAACCTATATGAACCTTTCGGGAAAAGCGGTTTCGGAAGCCGCCCGATTCTATAAAATCCCGCCCGAAAAAATTCTTGTTTTGTTTGACGATATCAGCTTCGCCCCCGGCATTTTCCGCATCCGCGCCTCGGGCTCCGCAGGCGGGCACAACGGAATCAAAAGCATCATCTCTTCCCTTTCTTCCGATGCCTTCCCGCGCGTGAAAATCGGGGTGGGAAATCCCCCCGAGGGATGGGAGCTGATGAATTGGGTGCTCGGCAATCCTTCCGCGGAAGACGAAGCCAAAATCCGCGCCACCTTCTCCGATGTGGTGAAAACCGCAGAGCTTTTTGTGGATGGCAAAATTGATCTTGCCGCCCAAAGCTTCAACGGAAAAATGCACGGATAAATAAAAAATGAAACAACCTCGGCTATTTTGCCGAGGTTGTTTTTTTCTTGTATTGCTTTTCAAAACCTAAAGTTTTCTTTGCTCACTTTTTTGCAATGTAAATTGGGATTGATTTTTAAAATCCAAAGTTTTCTTTGCCCACTTTTTTGCAAAGTGAATTGGCACTGATTTTTAAAACCTAAAATTTTCTTTGCCTACTTTCTTTTTTAAAAGAAAGTAGGTTATTTTTGGAGTGCCAGATCCACAAGCGCTTCGCAAAGCTCGGGAAACGAAATGCCAACACTTCTCGCCGCATCGGGGAATAAGCTGAGCGAGGTCATTCCGGGGGAGGTATTGATTTCGATCACAAAAGGATCGCCCTTTTCATCGAGCATCAAATCCACCCGCGCGTGCCCGCGGCATCCCGTGGCAAGATAGGCCTCTTTGGCAAGTAAAATCGCCTTTTCTTCCTGCTCGGGCTGAATTCTTGCAGGCAGAATGTGGTGGCTCTGACCGGGGGTGTATTTGGATTCATAATCATAAAATTGCCCTTCGGAAACAATTTCAATCACGGGCAAAGTTTGGATGATTTCATTTCCCATCACCGGAACAGTAAGCTCCGTGCCGGCAAGGAATTTTTCCGCCAAAATCAAATTTCCATAGGAAAAAAGTTCTTCGAGGGCATCTTTTGTTTTGGTTTGATCGCGCAGAATCACCGTGCCGATACTGCTTCCCTGCAAGGGAGATTTCAAAACAAGCGGAAGCCCAAGGGAATCGATCGCCCGAAGAAGCGCCTTTTCGGGTTCGCTCTCCTTTTCAATCACCAAAAATTCGGGAGTAGAAACCGCCGAAGCCGCAAGCACCTTTTTGGTCATAATCTTATCCATGCAAATCGCACTTGCTAAAACACCGGGGCCCGTATAAGGGATTTCAAGAAGATCGAGAAGCCCTTGAATCGAACCGTCTTCCCCGCCCTTTCCATGGAGCGCGATAAACACCGCATCGGGCGAAAGAGAGGCAATTTTGGAAAGATTCTCTTTTTGCGGATCGAGTTGGCTCACGCGTGCAAATTTTTCTCCAAGCGCCTCGGCAACCGCCGCGCCGCTTCGGAGGGAAACCTCGCGTTCGGTGCTATTCCCGCCCGAAAGAACCAAAATATGTTCGTTTCTCATAAAAAATCCTCTTTGTGTTTTTCCATAGGATATGTTTTTTTCTTCGCTTCGTGAATTCAAAGCGATGCCGCTTGGGAAAAAAATTCCCTCTTTTCAGCATAAACCTTCGGCAAAAAATCGCGCAAAAACAAGGCAAATGCCTTGCAAGATCGCTTCAAAAAGGCATCCACAAGCGCATCGGTGAAAATTTCCGATTCGGGCAAAATCTGGGTGGTATGCCAAGTGGCATTGAATTCCAAAAATGCGCGAATATCCTCTTCGGGAAAGGAAATTGTGCCCTGAAAGGGCTCGGGATTCCGAAGGCGCGCCCAAACTTCTTTTGCCCATTGGCTTCTCTGCGCCACTCGATTTCCCGCGCGTGCGAGCTCTTTTCGGTAATCCAAAAACCAATTTTCCTCGCCGTGGCTCTTGCGATGGGCTTTTTGGGGGCCGTTATCCCATAAATAATCAAGATATAAGTGAAAAAGCACCCCGAAATCAAAATCAAGCGATAAATCAAGAGAAGATGCAAATTCAATCAGCTTTTCGAGCCGATTTTCGGGGGGCACATCGCGAAAATGCACCTTATCTTTCTTTTCGCGGCAGGAATCAAGGCAATCGGGCAAAATACACCCAAGCAAAAAAGAATCCGAATGCAAAGGAATCAGTTGCCATCCTGCGGCAAGGTGCATCATCGTGGCAGGCATAAAAACCTCATTTCCATAAAATCTTTTTGGAAGCTAAACTTTTTTTCACAAAATAGCCAAATCCGCCCGCCGAAATCACTTCGCCCACCAAAATCGAGAAAAAGAGGAATAAAAATCCCGAATCCCGAAAGCCATAGGCAAAATATAAAACAGGCGGCACAATCAAGGCATTGGCAAGAATGGGCGGCAAAAACGGCAAAAACTTTTTCTTTCGAAAAAAGCGCGTGCCGATTGCGCCGAGGAAGGTGGCAAAGGTGCCAAAAATCACATCAATCCAAATTCCGCCGCAAAGAATATTGGCCAAAAAACAGCCAATCGTCAGCCCCGGCACCGCCGCCGCGGAAAACACGGGCAAAATGCAAAGTGCTTCGGAAAACCGAAGTTCAAAGGGGCCGATGGCAAGTCCGAGCGAGGCGGATAAAAGGGTGAGTGCCGCATAAAGCGCGGCGATGATTGCGCCCAAAGTAAGCGAGCGCAGGGAATTGCGTTTCATTTTTCATTCTCCTTAGTTTTGTTTTGAGTGAGGATGGTTTCGAACTCACTTTATCTTCAGTGCTTCTCTTTCAGAAGCGGCTCAATCGAGCCATCTTCATTCTGAATATCAATTCTTCCGAGCGCCGCCAAGGTGCTGCGGCGAAAATCCTCGATATATTCCTTGCGAAGCGCTGCCTGTTCTTCTTTTTCCGCTTCGGTGAGCCCCTCGGGGGTTTTCGATTTGCGGGCAAGAACATTGATGCGATCGATCTTTTCTTTGGTCATTTCAAAAACTCCTTCAGAGGAGCAAGATCAAGCGCGTTTTCTTCTTTCAAAAGATCAAATAATTTTTCGGCAATCACTTTGCATCCGCCGAAAATATTGGATTCCACATTCAAAGGCATCACGGGATCGTGCACGGAAAGGCGCAAAAGGAACCAACCATCGCCCTCGCCTTCGCCGAATGCGATACGCACTCCTTCAAAGCTATCATCGGCAACTGCCCAGCCGTTTTCTTTGCCTTTTTCTTCCAGCTTTGCAAGAATGGCTTCGCCAACAGGGCGAAAATCGGCTTCGGTAATATCAAAGCGAAGCTCGATGGATTCTTTCGGTTCGGCAAGATCGGCAATGAGTTCCACCAAATCTCTGCCCTCTTTTTTCATCTTTGCCGCGGCAATCAGAATACGGGTGGCAAGATAAGCCCCGTCATCAAGGAAGTAATTCTCGCGCAGAGCCGCGTGGCCGCTGGTTTCAATAGCAAGAGGAGTATTGATTCCGGCTTGGTTCATTTCAATCGCCTTATTGATCACGTTTTTATAGCCGCGCTTAAAGCGAAGGTGAGTGCCTCCGAGATTTTCTTCAATAAAGGTTTTCAGTCCCGAGGAAGTGATCGAGTCGGTTACCACCGCGCCCCCTTCGTTGCCCTCAAGTGCAATCACGGAAGCCAGCGCCACAAGGCGGTTGCGGTTGATTTCGCGACCCGTGGAATCCACGCATCCTGCGCGATCCACATCGGTATCAAAAATAATACCAAGATCCGCGCCGCTTCTCTTCACTGCAGAGCATGCAAATTCCATCGCGGTTTTATTTTCGGGATTGGGAATATGATTCGGGAAAGAACCGTCGGGCTCCAGAAATTCCGAGCCATCGGTATTGGCACCCAAGGGCTTCAATACCTTTTCCACATAAAATCCGCCCGCGCCGTTGCCGGCATCCACGGTAACATGGAAGCCCTCAAGCGCTTTTTCGCCACCGCCAACGCCATCGATAATCAGTTTTCTGAGGCGTGCGGCATAGGTGGTCATATAATCCACTTCTTCGCTTTTGCCGCCCTCGGCATTGGGAGCAAATTTTTCTTCTTGGCAAAGGGTGAGAATCTCTTTGATGTCGTTTCCTTCCAAACCGCCCGTGGGAAGGAAGAATTTCAGTCCGTTGCGGTTCCAAGGATGATGGGATGCGGTGATTTGAATGGCGGCATCGGTTTTCAGATCCACCGTGGTCATAAACATCGCGGGAGTGGAAGCAAGCCCGCAAAGGAGCACGTGATTTCCCTTTTCCATAAGCACTTTTTCCAAAATTGCCATAATGCGAGGGCCGGAAAGGCGGCTATCTCTGCCAATGGCAATCAGATTTTCGGTTTTGCCCGTTTTCTTTTGCAGCCAAAGCGCAAAGGAAGCGGCAATTTTTTCAATAATTTCATCGGTCAGATCCACATTCTGGCCTTCCACGCCCTCAAGCGCCACACCGCGGATATCGGTTCCGCTCTTTAAATGTTTCCAAGGATTTGTAAGCATATTCATTCCTCCAAAGTTTAGTCGATGGGCTGGTCTTCCAGCGCTCTCATTTTATATTCGGTAAAAAATTGCTCGGTCCAAAGCACTTCGCGCGGCTTTGCGCCCGCAAACGGACCAACCACATTCATTTCCGCCATAAAATCAATCAGTTTTGCGGCTCTTGCATAACCAACCGAAAGCTTTCTCTGCAAAAGCGAGGTGGAAACTTTCTTTTCGGTTACTGCAATATAAATTGCCTTCTCAAGCAGCGGATCCTTATCGGCAAAAAGCCCTCCGCCTGCCGCATCGTCTTCCTCGTCGAAAAATCCGCCTTTTTTCTTCTCGCCGCATTTTTGCGCTTCGCGCTCAATCAAATTCGAAACCGATTCATCGTAAGATGCCCCTCTGCGGGCGCGAATATAATCGCAAACCGATTCCACTTCCGAATCCGAAACAAAGCATCCCTGCACGCGCAAGGGCTTCGAAGAGCCAACGGGCGCATAAAGCATATCGCCCTTGCCGAGCAGTTTTTCCGCACCCATAATATCAATGATCGTGCGGCTATCCACTTGGCTGGCAACCGTGCAGGCAATTCTGGAAGGCACATTCGCCTTAATTAAACCGGTGATAACATCCACCGAAGGTCTTTGGGTACCGATCACAAGGTGAAGCCCTGCGGCTCTTGCTTTCTGGGCAAGGCGGCAAATGCTCGTTTCCACTTCGGCCTTGGCGGTCATCATCAAATCCGCAAGCTCATCAATGATAATCACAATGTGGCTCATGTGGCGGCGATCGGGATCGTTTTTGGTTACTTCATTATAGCCCTTAATATCGCGCACGCCAACTTCCTCAAGCTCAATAAAGCGGCGCTCCATTTCAATCACAGCCCAGTTCAGCGCACCCGCGGCCTTTTTGGCATCGCTCACCACCGGCACAATCAAATGCGGAATTCCGTTGTATTTGCTCATTTCCACCTTTTTCGGGTCGATGAGAATCATTTGCACTTCTTCGGGGGTGGCGCGGTATAAAATACTCACGATCAAAGAGTTTAAGCACACGGATTTACCCATACCCGTGGCACCCGCAATCAGAATATGCGGCATTTTGGCAAGATCACAGAAAATCGAATTGCCCGCCACATCTTTTCCAAGACAGCAGTTCAATTTCGAAGCACTGTTCATAAATTCGCTCTTTTCAATCAGCTCGCGCACGAATACCGTTTCTCTTTCCTTATTCGGCACTTCAATCCCCACTGCCTCTTTTCCGGGAATGGGCGCTTCAATGCGCACTCCGCCCGCCGCCATGGCAAGCGCAATGTCATCCGTTAGATTCACAATCGAGCGAACTCTCACCCCTCTTTGGGGCTGAAGCTCATATCGGGTTACCGCGGGGCCTTTTGCAATCCCCGTTACCGTGGTTTTCACTCCAAAGCTGGAAAGACATTCCACCAATTTATTCGCCGTGCCTTCCTGCTCGCTTCTGCTTCCGGGATCGGCGGGAGGAGCGGCTTGAAGGAGGGATACGGTGGGGAAAGAATATTCCTCTTCTTTTTCTTCTCCTTCAAAATCGAGTTCGGTGGTTTCGGCGGGAATCTGCTCGCCGTATTTTTCTTCCAGTGCGGCGCGCGTTTCTGCTTCGGCGGCGGCAAAATCGCCGTTGAATTCAGCATTTTCGGCATAAACCTTCGGCACCGGCTCGGAATCCATTTCCTCGATCGGCATAAATTCTCTTGCCTCGGCTTCTTCGGCGGCGGCAAGTGCCTCGGCCGCGGCAGCGGCCTCTTCTTCATAGGGAAGGCGAATGGCAAGCTCATCATCCGAAATCAGATCGCTCGGCGCTTCTTCGGTTACCGGCTCACCGCTTTCCAAATTCGCCGCACATTTGCCCTTTTTCTTTTTCTTTTCCGCGCGGAATTCTTCATTTCCTTCCGCGGCGCGAAGCTCTGCCAATCTCTGGCGCTCTTCTTCTCTTTGTTCACGGGCGCTCTGCCGGCGGTCAAGCCGATCCTCGCGCTCTTCTTTCCATTTTTCAATCAAAGGATAAATCACCGCGCGAATCAGATCCGCAGGGGTTTTTCCGAATAAAAACGTGGTGAAAACAATCACCGCAATCAAAGCAATCACGGGCGCAAAAATCCCCACCACTGCATCGAGCAGGGCATAAAGGGTGCCGCCAATGAGGCCGCCGGTTTGAAATTTGATTCCTCCCGAAAAATTCTGATCGGGAAGGAAGGTGGGTTCTTTTCCGGAAAACATTCCGCAAATCACCCCTAAAAATGCCATATCGGCAAAGGAAAACCAAAATTTATAAAGATAGCTTCCCGCTTCTAAATCTCTTTTATAAAAAACAGCGTGGAGCAAAAGAAAAATCGGGCACGCATAGGCACCAACGGAAAAAAGCCCCGCAAGCAGGGTGCTGATATTTCCCAAAAATCCGAGTTTTTCTTTGCCCAAAAGGAAGCATAGCCCCAAAAAGAGGGCAATCAGCCCCAAAATATAGGGCATCAAAATATGAATCGCGCGGTCTTCTGCCCTTGGCCTTCTTTTTAAATCCTTCGGGCTTCTTTTCGCAGTTCTTTTTCTTTGTGCCATTAAAATTCCTCCGATGATTTGGCAGTCAGGCGGATCAAAAGATCCGTGTCGTCCGGTTGAATTCCGGTGAGCGCCGCTTTGTTGCGCACCGTCTCACCGCATTTTTTGCATTTATATAAAATCACAAAGCCCTTTTTCGGATGAGGGCTCGCCGCCACAGGCACCAATTCCCCTCGGCAGGGATTGGCGCGATCTCCCGGGAAAAGATCCACATGAAGCGAATGAAGGCAAAACGGGCAGTGATCGCGACTGGTTACTTCATTCGGAAGCACTTCTTTTTGGCAGTGCGCGCAAAGAAAGCCGCTATCGTTTTTCCGAAACCGTTTTTCTTCCATTCCAATCTCCTCATTCTTGCCAAGCGATCGCAATCAGGTGCTTTCCGATCGTTTGATATTCGATCCGAAATTTTTTTCCGGCATAAAAGGCAAAATTTTCGCGCACCGAAATCTTTTTCAGTGCCGAAATTCCCTCTCCGCCAATTTTGGAAACCGCTTCCTTGGCGGTCCAAATTCTGGAAAAGGGCTCCTTTTTTTCTTCGGAATCAAAATATTTTTCTGCAATTTTTTCGCGATACGGCAAATTCTCTTCTTCCGCATCAATCCCAATGGGAAACGGCGCAAAAACCGCCGCGAAAAAAGAGCCCGCGTGAGTTACCGAAAGATGATGCGCCATCGAGGAAAACACGGGCTTTCCGCTCTCTTGATACCGCACTTCTTCCGCTTTTTTGCCGATGCGGGAAAAATAATCCGCCGAGGCGGCAAGAGTGAGCGCTTTCGACTCCTCTCTTGCATCGCCTCGGAGAGATTGAGTGAAAAGATAAAAATTATTCTTCACTCTCGTCATTTTCTTCTTCGGGAATTTCATCCGAATCGGCTTCGATTTCCGCAAGATCGGGCACTTCTTCGCCTTCGATCATCACTTCGCCCGATTCCACCGCCGCTTCGGCTTCTTTTTCCAATTCGTCATCTCCGGTTACTCTTTGGAACGAGGTCAAGGTTTCGCCCTCTTCGGTGCGAATCACCCAAATACCGCTCGCGCCTCTGCCAACCTTGGAAATATCGGCGGCGTGCACGCGGATCATCTTGCCGTTGGAAGCAATCAGAAGCAAATCGTCGTCTTCGGTAACCGCAGAAATACCAACCAGCTTTTCGCCCGCCTTACCGCCGAGCGCCTGGCACTTCATACCCTTACCGCCGCGGTGCTTGGCGGCAAAGGAATCAAAGTCGCTTCGTTTGCCAACCCCGTTGTCGGTCATGGTAACAAGATCTCTTTCTTCGCCTTCGCTGCGAATCGCAACCGCGCCGCAAACATCTTCGTTTTCGGCAAGGCGCATTGCGCGCACACCGCGCGCGGTTCTGCCCATCAGGCGAATTTCATCTTCATGGAAACGAACAGCAAGACCATTTGTGGCAGCCACAAAAAGATCGCCCTCGCCCTCGGTTTTATTCACATATAAAAGCTCATCGCCTTCGGCAAGCGTGATCGCCTTCACCCCATCTCTTCTCACATGGCGGAAGAGTTTTAAAGGAGTGCGCTTCACAAAGCCCTTTTTCGTAACAAACGATAAAATTTCCTCGGTGGCAAGCTTTTGCACCGAAAGATAAGCCGTGATCTTTTCGTTTTCTTTTAAGTTGAGCACATTCACAAGGTTCGTGCCCTTGGCATTTCTGCCTGCTTCGGGAATTTCATAGCACTTCTTCACATAAAGTCGGCCTTGATTCGAGAAGAAGAACACAAAATTATGGCTATGGCTCACAAAAAGATCGCGAATCGAATCTTCTTCTTTGGTGGTAAGCGCTCTCATGCCCTTGCCGCCCGCTCTTTGCGCTTCGTAATCCGAAAGGCGCTGACGCTTGATATAGCCCGCATGGGTGATGGTAACCACCGCCTTGTGCTTTTCAATCAAATCTTCCAGCACAATATCATCTGCCGCCTGCTCAATGGTGGTTCTTCTTTCATCGCCGAATTTTCTGCGAATTTCGGAAAGCTCTTCCTTGAGCACTGCAAGCAATTTTTCTTTATCCGACAAAATGGCGCGGAGTTCTTCGCAAAGCTTCTGCTTTTCTGCCATTTCTTCCAGAATCTTTTCAATTTCAAGTCCCGCAAGTCGACCGAGCGGCATTTCCACAATCGCCTGACCCTGCGCATCGGAAAGAGCAAATCTTTCAATCAGGGCAGCTTTTGCTTCTGCCACGGTTTTATGGCTTCTGATAATGCGAATCACTTCTTCGATATTGTCGATCGCAATTTTATAGCCCTCCAGAATATGAAGGCGAGCAAGTGCTTTCTTCAGATCAAATTCGCATCTTCTGGAAGTAACCTCTTCTTGGTGCTTGAGATAGTATTTGAGCATCTGCTTCAGGGAAAGGGTTTTGGGCTCGCCGTTCACAAGGGCAAGCATATTCATCGCAAAGGTTTCCTGAAGGCGGGAATATTTATAAAGAAGATTGAGCACCACTTCGCGGTTGGCATCGTGGCGAAGCTCGATCACAATGCGAATCTTGCCCTTGCAGCTTTCATCGCGCAGATCCACAATTCCCTCAATTCTCTTATCCTTCACCAGATCCGCAATGCCGCGAACCAAATCGGATTTATTCACCTGATAAGGAATCTCGTCCACAATAATGCACTCGCGCTTGCCATGGGTTTCAAAATGGGTGCGGCTGCGCATCAGCACCTTGCCTCGACCGGTCAAATATGCCTGCTCAATGCCGTTGGTGCCGTAAATCTTTGCCGCGGTGGGGAAATCCGGACCTTTCACAAAGGTCATCAATTCTCTCACTTCCGCTTCGGGGTGATCCATCAGATAAATCACCGCATCGATCACTTCGCAAAGGTTATGAGGCGGGATATTCGTTGCCATACCCACCGCAATACCAACACTTCCGTTGCAAAGCAAATTCGGGAAGCGGCTGGGAAGCACTGTGGGCTCTTTTAATTTGTTGTCGAAGTTGGGCACAAAATCCACAACATCTTTTTCAATATCCTGAAGCATGGAATTGGCCATTTTTGCCATTCTTGCTTCGGTATAACGGTAAGCGGCGGCGCCGTCGCCGTCGATATTACCGAAGTTTCCGTGGCCTTCCACCAAAGGATAGCGCATGGAAAAGCTCTGCGCCAAGCGCACCATCGCATCATACACCGCGCTGTCGCCGTGGGGATGGTAATGACCGAGCACATTACCCACCGTGGTTGCAGATTTACGGAAGGGCTTATCGCTCGTGAGCTTGTCTTCATACATTGCATAAAGAATTCTGCGGTGAACGGGCTTTAAACCGTCGCGAACATCGGGCAGAGCGCGCCCAACAATCACGCTCATCGAATAATCGATATAGCTTTTTTTGATTTCTTTTACAATGTCAACATTTTCAATTTTTTGTCCGGATAAATTCAATTCCATTGTATGGATTTCCTTTCTTTCGGCAAAACACTCCTTGTTTCACAAACAGCGTTTCACAGCAAATCGGGATGCTTTTTTTCCACTTTTTCACGGTGGAACTTTTTTGGTTTTTTTTGGTAATGCCTTTTCATTCGGGGCATTTTCGGTTTTTTCTCTTGTGGATTTATTTCTTCACACCTTGTGGAAAACTTTTTTTCAAAAGCAAAGTTTCACACATTTTCCACAGGGTTTTCCACAATCAAACGTCGAGATTCTGAACGTATCTTGCGTTTTGTTCAATAAATTCTCTTCTGGGTTCCACCTTATCGCCCATGAGCAGGGTGAAGGTTTCATCGGCAGCATAAGCATCTTCAATGCTCACCGCCACAAGGGTTCTGGTTTCGGGATCCATGGTGGTTTCCCAAAGCTGTTCGGCATCCATTTCACCAAGACCTTTGTATCTCTCGGCCTGCGCGTTATCGCCCATGCGAGCAATAATCTCGTCGCGCTGTTCGTCGGAGAAAGCATATTCCTGCTGCTTGCCCTTATAAACCTTATAAAGCGGGGGCATTGCACAGAACACATGCCCGTTTTCAATCAAGGGGCGCATATGGCGGAAGAAGAAGGTGAGAAGCAGGGTTTTAATGTGTGCACCGTCAACATCCGCATCCGCCATCAGAATAATTTTTCCGTAGCGGAGCTTTTCAATATCAAAATCATCGCCGATTCCGCATCCGAGCACTTGAATAATCGGAATGATCTGAGTGGAAGAATACACGCGATCCAGTCGCGCCTTTTCCACATTCAGAATCTTACCGCGCAGCGGGAGAATCGCCTGATATTTCGAATCTCTGCCGTCTTTTGCGGTACCGCCTGCCGAATCACCCTCCACAAAGAAGATCTCGGATTTGGCGGGATCTTTTTCTTGGCAGTCGGCAAGTTTATCGGGATGAGAACCCGATTCGAGCGGGCTCTTTCTGCGGCTTGCTTCTCTTGCTTTCTTTGCCGCTTCTCTTGCTCTGTTTGCGGCAAGTGCCTTTTCAATCAAAAGCTTTGCCACCGCGGGATTTTCTTCAAAATATTCGCCAAGCTTTTCGGTCATCAAGGAATCCACCAAGGGGCGCACTTCCACATTTCCGAGCTTGGTTTTGGTTTGCCCTTCAAACTGGGTTTCTTCCACCTTCACGGAAATAATACAAGTCAGACCCTCGCGCACATCTTCGCCCGAAAATTTCTTGTCGCTGTCTTTTAAGTAGCCGTATTTCTTTGCGTATTCATTGAATACCTTGGTAAGTCCCGTTTTGAAGCCGGTTTCGTGGGTGCCGCCTTCGGGGGTATGAATGTTGTTGGCAAAGGATAAGGTCATATCCTGATAGCCATCGTTGTATTGAAGCGCCACTTCCGCCTGGCATCCTTTTGCCTCGGTGGAAATATAAATCACCTTTTCATTTAAAAGGTTGCAGCGTTTCTTTTCATTCAAATAAGAAACAAAGCTTCGAATACCGCCCTCGAAAAAGAGCTTGGTATATTTCTTTTCTCTTTCTTTGCGGTAGTAGCCGCCGTCTTCGCGCTCTTCATCCTCTTCGCCGAATGCCTCTTCTTCGGTAATCAGCCCGTTTTCCAGCGCAGCTTCGGTTTCGCTCTTTCCGTCGAAGCTTCTTTCATCATAAAATTCAATGGTAACCCCTGCGGTCAAAAATGCCTGCTCGCGAAGGCGATTGAGCACAGTGGTATAATCGAAATCCATTTCGGTAAAGATTTCTTTATCGGGCATAAAGCGCACATAAAGACCGTGCTTTTCGGTTTCTCCCGTGCATTCAATGGCTCTTGCCACCTTGCCTCTTTCAAAGCGTTCGGTGTATTCCTTGCCCTCATAGCAGTTCACCACTTCCATCCATTCGGAAAGTGCATTCACAACGCTTGCGCCAACCCCGTGCAAACCGCCGGAAATCTTATATCCGCCGCCGCCGAATTTACCGCCTGCATGAAGCACGGTAAACACCACCTCAAGAGTGGGAATTCCCATTTTCGGGTGAATGCCCGCAGGAACACCGCGGCCGTTATCCTGAACGCCCACGGAGCCGTCTTCGTGAAGGGTTACCGTGATGGTATCGCATCTGCCGGCAAGCGCTTCGTCGATGGAGTTGTCCACAATTTCGTAAATCAGGTGGTGAAGACCTCTCTGACCGGTGGATCCGATATACATACCGGGGCGCTTTCTAACCGCCTCAAGCCCTTCGAGTACCTGAATCTGATTTTCGTCGTATGTTGTGGTTTGTTGATTCAATTCTTTGGTTTCCAAAATCGTTTTCCCTTTCCTTTCGGTATGGTTGGTATTTTGATTTTTTATTCTTTTGAAAGTGCTTTTGCCGAGCGGGAAGAGGAATATAAGCTATCCTTCCCGTAGGCATTGGTTAAAATCAGGGAATTCACTTGCCGAATCGCCTTTTTCGGCATCACGGCATCCCCTTTTCCATTCATTTTACGAATAAATTCCCGGGTTGCGGGGCGAAGGGTTGCACTTTCGGCATTTAAAATGAGCACCACTTTATTTTTCTTGATACTCGTGCCGTCGCCCAAATCCAAAAACGGATTTTTCATCGCGAAAATTCTCCCTTTTCTACCCGAATTTTTCGATCCACAAAGTGGAATTCATTTTCATCGGTGCCCGTTAGAATCACTTGCTTGCCCAAAAGGCCGCCCGTGATATATTCCCTTCGGGTTTCATCCAGTTCACTCAAAACATCGTCGAGCAAATAAACCGGATCTTGCCCGGTCATTTCTTTGGAAATTTCCCCTTCGGAAATTTTCAGTGCCAAAACCGCACTTCTCTGCTGACCTTGCGAGGCAAAGGATTTTGCCGAATAGGAATTGATTTTAATTTCCAAATCATCCCGATGAATTCCTTTTCCCGTAAAGCCGTATTTTTGATCCGTGCGAAATGCTTCCTTCAATGCTTTTTTATAAAGCGCGGCCATTTCCTCTCGGCTCATATTTTCCCGATAAACATCGGATTCATAAGAAAGAAAAAGTGTTTCATTTCCAATCTTTTCAAAATGAATCGGCGCTTTCTGGGATAAAAGGCGAATATAATCGGCGCGAATACAAGCAATCTTCACACTCACTTCCGCAAGGCGCTCATTCCAAACTTCAAAAAGCTCCTCCGGAATATGTTTTTTCATGCTCTGCTTTAAAAGCGAGGCCCTTTGCGCTTCCACTTTATTGAATTCATTTAATAGCGAAGCGTAATACGGGCGAAGCTGGCAGATCGCGCTATCAATAAAACTGCGCCGTTTTGCGGGGCCGTCTTTGATGAGTCCCAAATGCTCGGGGCAAAAAAGAACCACGCGAAAAAGCCCCAAAAAATCACTGAGCTTGGTGAGCTTTACGCCGTTTTTATAAATTGCCTTGCCCAAATTCTGATCCAGATCCATTTTCAGTTCAAAGGGAAGCCCCTCGCCCGAAACCTGAATCACAACCTGCGCCTTTTTTTCCCCGTGGCCAATCATTTCCCGAAAGCGGGAAACGCGAAAACTCTTTCCGCAGGCAAGCAGAAAAATGGCTTCCACAAGGTTTGTTTTCCCTTGCGCGTTTTTGCCCAAAAGCACATTCGTGCCCTTATAAAAATCCACTGCTGCAGAATCAATATTCCGAAAATGCTTAACTTCGATTCGATCCAGTACCATCAGTTCAGTCGCATCGGCACAACCATGTAATAAAATGCGCTCGTGTTTGCACTGGTGATCGCCATTCCCGAAAGCGGGGAATTCAGATCAAACATCACTTCTTCTTCTCCGCAAGCGGCTGCACCGCGCAGGGCATCCAATAAAAATTTATTATTAAAGCCCACCAGCATTTCGCCGCCCTCCACCGTGCAAAAGATCTCTTCATCAATCTTTCCGTTTGAGGTGGTGCATTTGATTTGCAGTCCATCGGCAGTTACCTGCAGGCGAATCGGGCTTTTTGCTCTTTCATCAATGAGCAGTGCGCATCTCTCAAAGCATCCGATCGCATCCGAAAGATTCACCTTCACTCTGGTTAAAAATTCCTTCGGCAACGATTTGGAATAATCAATATATTCTCCATCCACATAGCGCGAGAAGAAATAAAAATCTTCAAAAGCAAAAATAATATGTCTTCTGGCAAGCTCAATGCGAATCTGGGTGTCGTCGTCATCCAAAAGGCGAATCAATTCTTGCAAGGTTTTTGCCGGCACCACAAAGCGCACATCTTTTGTGAGCCCGCGAATTCCCTCTTCCTCGCGAATGGCAATTCGATAGCCATCGCAACCGCAAAGGCGAAGCTTTTCGCCAAAGGATTCAAAGAGCACACCCGTTAAAATCGGTTTTAAATCAATGTTTGCACAAGCAAAGATCACCTGCTGAAGCATTTTCTTCAAGGTTCCCTGCTCGATCACAAATTTATCATCGCCCGCAAGAAGAGGCATCGAGGGGAAAAGATCGCCCGACATTCCCAAAATTTCAAATTTTGCACTTCCCGAAGAAATGGTGGTAACAAAATTGGCATCGCTCGAAATGGAAACCGTGCCATCGGGCAAAGCGCGAATCATAGAAGAAAGCTTAATCGCATCCAAAAGAATGGCGCCCTCTTCCAAAATTTCAGCTTCAAACGAAGTTTTCACCCCTTTGGTGGTATCAAAGGAAGTAACACTGATTTTATTTTCTTCTTTTTCCGTTTTCAAATAAAGGCAAGAAAGCGCGGCATTCGCACTTCTCGATGCCGTTGCACAAAGACAAGGCGCAATCGAATCCAAAACGGTTTTTTTGTCGGCTCGGATGAACATAATTTTTTCTCCTCAACAAAAATGATTTATTTTCTTTTTTAAAATTTATTTCGTTGTATTCGTAGTGGCGGTGAATTCTGTGAAAAACTCAAAAGATCAAGCTCTGATCGGGAAAAATCGCTTTTTTTTATTCGTTTGATCCTTGTGAAAAATCAAAACGTTTTCCCCGCTTTTCTTTTCGTGTTTTTTCGCTCTTTTTTTTCCACAAAAAACCCACAGGAAGTTCACAGCAAATCCTGTGAAAAAATCAGTCGCGGATCTCGCGGATCAGGCGGGTGATTTCTTCCTCGAAGGCAGGATTATCCTCAATTTTCTTTTCCACATTCTTAATCGCAGATAAAATAGTGGAATGATCCTGCGAAAAATACCGCGCAATTTCCACCGAAGAAAGCTCGGTGAGCTCGTGCGAAATATAAATGGAAACATGCCGCGCAATCACAATGTTTGCCTGACGGCGTTTTCCCGTAAGATCTTGAATTTTCACCTGATAGCGTTCGCATACCTTATCAAAGATCTTTTCCATCACACTATCGGCGCTCTTTTTGGGCACCAAATCGTGGATGCAGGTTTTGGCAAGTTCCAGATCAATTTCTTTGCCCAGAATGGTGGAATATCCGTGCAGGCGCTTAATCACGCCCTCAAGCTGACGAACACTCGATTTCATTTGATTTGCAAGATATAAAAGCACCCCGTCGGGAATGGTGAGCCCCATTGCCTCTGCCTTGCTTGCGGCAATGGCAATTCGAAGCTCAAGCTCGGGCGGCTGAATATCTACCGTGAGTCCCGATTCAAATCGGGTGCGAAGCCGATCTTCCAGATGCTTGAGTTCATGAGGGGGTCTGTCGCTGGTGATGATAATTTGCTTATGCTGCTGATAAAGCGCATCAAAGGTGTGGAAAAATTCTTGCTGGGTGGTTTCTTTTCCCGCAATAAACTGAATATCGTCGAGCAAAAGCACATCGCAGTTGCGATAGCGCTCTCTGAAATACCGCATCGGCTTTTTTTGAATCAAACGATCGATCAGTTCGTTTGTGAAATCTTCCCCACGCACATATTGAATTCGCTTGGAAGGATTATGCTTTAAAATTTCATTCGAGATGGCAAAAAGCAGATGCGTTTTGCCCATTCCAGAAGGCGAATAAAGGAAAAGCGGATTCCAGCCCTCTGCCGGATTTTTGGCAACCGCCATACAAGCATCGTGCGCCATGCGGTTGGTATCGCCCACAATAAAGTTTTCAAAGGTATAATCTGCGCCGTATTCAGAAGGAATTTCGGATTTGATGCTCGTGCCGAGCGGTTCCTCCACTTGCTTTTTTTCTTCTTCGGTTAAAGGAGTTTCCTCTTTGATTCTTTCATCGATGATTTCGTTTGTGAGCGCTCCTTCGGGAAGAAGACCTTTGGAAATGTGAAGCGCGATTGCTTCGGGAATGGCTTTATGAATATCGCGGGAGAAAATCACAATTTCAACCCTTGCACCCAAAATTTCAAAAATCACATTCTGCAGGTGCTTGTAATACATATTGAAAACGAATTTTCCCTTGTATTCCTCTTTGGCGGATATGTATGCGTAGTTATCGGTTAATTCTTCCAGTTCCAATTCCTGAAACCAAATGCTAAACGTTGCGGCGGTAAAAGTACCCGAAGATTTGATATGCTTGAGTACATGCCCCCAAATCTCTTTGTTTGCGTTCATATTTGCTCCAATTCTTTTTTATTTTTGGCGAAAAGATCCTCTTGGTTTGGCACCAAATCAATTTTGAGCCCTCTTTTTTGGCAGGATCTTTTTTCATTCCTTGCCGCCCAATGCGGCTTTTATTGCGGCAAATTTGCCGATCCGCGCCGTTTTTTTGCGCGGCAAGTGAGTATACTTATAATAATATATAATATTATAATCTATACTGTGGAAAATTTCAAGGGGTTTTTCCCGATCTGGCAGTGTATGTCAGTTTCCTTTCCCCAAAAACTTAAAAAAATTTACAAAATGTTAAAATTTATCAGGCCCAAAAAAGGAATTTCCGATGCCTTTTTCCTCCAAAAAGAAAAAAACAACCTCGGTTAAATCCGAGGTTGCAATTCTTTTGAAAATGAAAAATATCCTTATTTTTTTTCTTTTGCGATGAAAACTTTATATTTTTTTCCTTCTTTTTTTGCATGCTCAATCACAAATTTTGTTCCTCGGGAAACCCCGTCCCAAAAGATCAAAATAAGATCGGCATATTCAATAATCTGAAGATTTCGTTTTAAAGGAGCCCCTTTTCCAAAGGCATCGTAATCGGGCAAAAATTCGGTTAGAATCAGATTCTTTTCCTTTGCAAAAAATCTTGCGCAGGTATCAATTCCGCGCGCCCCTCCCGAAACAATTTCGGTGCATTCCGCGGGAATATAATCTTCCAAATTCGAAACCTTCAAGCTCCTCGAGCCCACAATTGCAACTTTCATTTTTTTCCCTTCTTTGAAACGGTGAAAAGGAAAAGCGGCTGAATCAATAGCCGCTTTTCGGTGGTTTATTTCACACTGTATAAAATTTCGGAATAGGTGGGGAAGGGCCAATCTTCGCGCGGAATCATGCCTTCCAAAGTATCCACCACCTCGCGCAATAAAGCCATCTTTTCAAAGATCACTTCTCTTGCAAAGAGGGCGCTTTCCAGTGTTTCGGTGATTTTTTTGGATTTTTTCATCGCCTGTTCCAAATCGTTTAAGCGGCGATAGAATTTTTCGCCCAAATCACTTGCCTGATCGATCAGATCCTTTTCCATCAAAGCATAAACCTTCATTTCCTTTTTGAGCTTATATTCTTCAAGAAGGAATTTCTGGTAGCCAATCACGGCAGGCATAATATCTTTTTTGCAAAGATCGATCATGGTGAGCGCTTCCACGTGAGTGGTTTTGGTATAGTTTTCAAGAAGCACTTCTTTTCGGGAGGTGAGCTCGGTTTCGGAAAGAACCTTGTGCTTTTCGAAAATGCGAATGTTCTTTTCATCGGTATAATGCGGCAGTGCTTCCACGGTGGTGGCATAGTTTTCAAGTCCGCGCTTTGCCGCTTCGATGCGCCATTCTTCGGAATAGTTGTTTCCGCCGTAAATAATGCGGCTGTGCTTGATTAAGGTATCGTGAATGAGCTTATTCAGATCACTTGCAAAATCATCGCTTTTTTCCAAAACATCCGAAAATTCCGAAAATGCTTCTGCCACAATGGTATTCAGGATCATATTCGGGCAGGCAATCGAGCAGGAAGATCCGGGCATACGGAATTCAAATTTATTGCCCGTGAAGGCAAAGGGCGAGGTGCGGTTGCGATCGGTGCTGTCGAGCGGGAGCTCGGGAAGCACGGAAGCGCCGATATTCAGGCGAGTGGCAGGGCGATCCTCGGGCTTTTCGCCAAGCATAATATCTTTTAAAATATTTTCAAGTTCCGTGCCCAAAAAGATCGAAAGCACTGCGGGAGGAGCTTCATCGCCGCCCAAGCGGTGATCGTTTGCCGCCCCCGAAACCGAAATGCGCAAAAGATCCTGATTTTCATCCACCGCCTTGATGATCGCGGTGAGAATCAATAAAAAGAGCGCGTTTTGAGAAGGGGTTTTCCCCGGTTTCAAAAGATTTTTGCCAGAGCAGGTGGAAAGCGACCAGTTGTTGTGTTTTCCGCTGCCGTTGATTCCTGCAAAGGGCTTTTCGTGAAGAAGGCATGCAAGCCCGTGGCGAGCGGCAATCTTCTTCATCATTTCCATGGTGAGCTGATTGTGATCGGTGGCAATATTCACCGTGGCAAAAATGGGCGCAAGCTCGTGCTGCGCGGGTGCCACTTCGTTGTGCTCGGTATTGGCAAGGATTCCAAGCTTCCAAAGCTCTTCATCCAGTTCTTTCATAAATGCGTGCACGCGGGGCTTGATCTGGCCGTAGTAGTGATCGTCCATCTCCTGCCCTTTGGGCGGGCGAGCGCCGAAAAGAGTGCGGCCGCAAGAAACAAGATCCGGTCTCTTGCACCACATTTCATCATCAATCAGAAAATATTCCTGCTCTGCACCAACATTCACAAAAACTCTTTCTTCTTCCATTCCAAAGAGCTTCAAAAGGCGGCGCGCTTCGCGATCAATCGCCTCGTGCGAACGCAGAAGAGGGGTTTTCTTATCCAAGCTTTCTCCGCGGAAGGAGCAGAATGCGGTGGGAATGCAAAGGGTTTTATCTTTAATGAAGGCATAGGAAGTGGGATCCCAAGCGGAATATCCTCTTGCCTCGAAGGTGGCTCTGAGCCCGCCCGAGGGGAAGGAAGAGGCATCTGCCTCGCCTGCGATCAGATTCTTGCCCGAAAATTCCATCACCACTTGGCTATCACTCACAGGGCGCACAAACGAATCGTGCTTTTCTGCGGTGGTGCCGGTGAGCGGCTGAAACCAATGGGTAAAATGGGTGGCGCCTTGCGAGAGCGCCCAATCGCGCATCCCTTTTGCCACTTCATCGGCAATATGGGGATCGAGCTTTTCTCCTTTGGTTGCGGTGTTTTTTAAAGAAAGATAAATTTCCTCCGGCAAGTGCTTTTTCATCATTTCATCATTGAAAACGCGAGTGCCGAAAATTTCAGGTACGTTGATCATAATTATCCTTTTCTTTTTGTTTTAATAGCCCATGGTTCCGAGGGAATCATCGTTTTCCACCCAATCGGAAACCAAAATGGTGCGGTATTCTTCTTTGCTGTCGCGGATCACAACTTTTTCAATGCCGGCATTGATCACCATGCGTTTGCACATTTGGCACGAGGAGGAATTGGCAACATATTCGCCCGTTTTCACATCGAGCCCGCAAAGATACATCGTGGCGCCGATCATTTGCTCGCGGGAGGCATTGATGATGGCATTTTGCTCTGCATGAACACTGCGGCAAAGCTCATATCGCTCTCCGCGCGGAATATTCATTTTTTCGCGCAGGCAGAAATTCAAATCACAGCAGTTTTTTCTGCCGCGGGGTGCACCCACATATCCCGTGGAAACAATCACATCGTTTTTCACAATGATCGCCCCGTATTTTTTGCGAAGGCAGGTGCCGCGCTCCGCAACGGTTTGCGCAATATCAAGATAATAGTTTTCTTTGGAAGTGCGATTTGCCATAAAAAACCCTCTCTTTGCATATAATTAACCTCATTATATCAAAATGAATAAAAAAAGTCTATACTTTTGTCGTTTTTTTCCCACCAAAAGCGAAAAAAGAAGAGAAAAAAAGCTAAAAAATGGAACCGAGTGGGACAGATGCTGTTTGTTGCCAAATTCCAAAGGAATTTGAAACAAACGTGTCTGTCCCCGA
>JAZOVP010000011.1:0-14299 GCA_045658765.1 Eubacteriales bacterium
GAACGGTAAAGGAAATTTCATTATTGCTTGCAAGGATCCTTTTTGCAAATTCGCAGCAAAAATACGAACAAACAAGGGGCTTTATGAAATTTTTGATGATCGAAAATCGAAGCGTTGCATGCTTTGCAAGTTTTATAAAACTCAAAATGAAATTGATAATTTCTGCCACATAAATCGTGATAATATAGCCCTCTACTGCCATTTTGGGCACAAGAAGCGCCACCAAAACCACGCAAAGCACCGAATCCAGCACATTGATCTTCATAATATCAAGCTGTCTGTCGAGCCCTTTTAGCATTCCGTCGGTGGTCATATCCAAATACATAATCGGCACCAAGGGCGCGAGCAAGCGAATAAAATGCGCTGCATCGGGTTTTTTGTAAATCATTTCGCTTAATTCATCGGCAAAAACAAACATCACCGAAGCGCAGATCATGGAAAAAATAAGCGCGATGTGCAAAACGCGATTGATCATATAATTCTTTTGCACATTGTTTTTCTTGATTTGGCACTCGGCAATTTCGGGCACCAAAAGGCCCGAAAGCACCCCAAGAATCGAGGAAGGATAAAGCACAATCGGAAGCGCCATACCTTGCACCGCGCCGTAATCGGAAAATGCCTTATCCGTGCTTTTGCCTGATTTTCGAATTCCGATCGGGATTAAGAGATGCTCAATGGTATTGAGTGCCGAGCGCACATAAGCACCCAGCGCATCGGGCACGGCAAGCCGCGCCATTCTCCGCAAAAAGCCCTTCTTTCCAGATTTTTGCATGTTGTTTTTTCGAATGTCAAAGCCATAACTTTTAATGCAAAGAAAAAAGGAAACAATCTCACTGAGTGTGATGGCAAGAGAAACCTTTGCGATCGAATCATTCATAACGGAGGAAGGCATCTTTTTGGTGATCAAAACACAAAATGCAATTTTTGCAAGTTGTTCCGAGAGTTGAATCAAAGAATAGCGGGTCATTTTCCGCGCGGCGGTCATATAGCCGTTTAGTGCAGCAGAAAGCGCCACAAACGGCAGGGAAAAGGAAAGAATTCGCAAGGATGGCGCCGCTTTTTCGGATAAGATCCATTTTGCGCTTAAAAAATCAGATAAAAAGTAAAGTAGTGTTGCCGAAAAAAGCCCCAATAAAAGCGAGGTGAAAAGAAGGCGCTTCATACTGTGGCGCGTGTGCTCAAAATCATCGATGCAAAGCCGTGTTGCGGCAAGATTCATTCCGCCGTATGCAAGCGTTTTGGCAAGTGCATAAACAGTGAGCACAAGTTGGAAAATTCCCATTCCAACTGTTCCCACAAGACCGGTGAGATATACATTGAACCAAACCGCCACCGTTTTCATCAAAAAGCTTGTTAAGGTTAAAAGCACGGTTGTAAATAGTAGTTTTTTAGCGCTTAGCATCTTTATTCCTTTCGAGGGAAGAGTATTTCATTTTATGTGAAAGAAATGAAAGATATTCTTTTAAAATTAGAGTGGATTTTTTCTGCTTCTTGTGATACAATGTTTAAAGTTTGTCAAAGGAGAGAGAAAATGGACGAGCTTTTGTTTTTAAAAGAAACATTAAAAAAAGCATATTCCGATGTGTGCAAAAGTGAAATTCTTGTTTCCGAAAAAGCGGAATTTGATGTGGTAACCAATGCCGATCAAGGAATTGAAAGAATTTTCAAATCCGAACTCGAAAAAGCATTTCCGGGGGATCGGCTTCACGGCGAGGAATTTTCCTCCGATACCCCGCTCATCGATCGCACTTGGATTTTAGATCCGATCGACGGCACCTATAATTTTTCAACCTCATCGCCGCATTTTGGTTTGCAAGCTGCTTTTTGGGATCAAGGGGAGCTTCGCGCTTCTGTGATCTATCTTCCGAAATTTGATGAAATCTATGAAGCCGAAAAGGGGAAGGGTGCTTTTTGCAACGGTAGCAGAATTTCTGTTAGCCAAAGAAAAGTGAAAGATAGCATTGTTTCCTTCGGCGATTTTCCCGCCGCCCGCCCGAGTGATGCAAGCGATCAGCATCTTCTTTTGCAAAATTGCTATCGCAAAATTGCAAGAACCAGAATGTTTGGTGCCGCCTGCATTGATTTTGCCTATCTTGCTTCGGGCAAAACCGAAGGGGTTGTGCTTTTCACCAAAAATAAATGGGATATTGCTCCCGGGCTTCTTTTGGCAAAAGAAGCGGGTGCATTCTGCTATGGCATCCAAGGCGAGGAATATTGTTTTTCTTCTCGCGGAATTTTTGCTTGCAACCATCCCGATCTTTTTAAAACTGTAACCAATCTTTCAAAGGGAGAGTAAAATGATTCAAGTTAATAATTTAAGTTTTCAATTCGGCGGTCAGCTTCTTTTCAAGAATGTTGATTTGAAGTTCACCCCCGGTAATTGCTATGGCATTATCGGTGCAAACGGCGCCGGAAAATCCACCTTCTTAAAGCTTCTTTGCGGGGAACTCGAGCCCACGGGCGGTTCCATCACCATTCCCGAAGAAACCAGAATGAGCGTTTTAAAGCAAAACCACTTTGCCTTCGATGAATTTACCGTGATGGACACGGTGATCATGGGCAATGCCGAGCTTTATCGCATTATGAAGGAAAAAGATGCGCTCTATGCCAAAGAAGATTTCACCGATGAAGACGGCATCCTCGCTTCGGAACTCGAATATAAATTTGCCGAAATGAATGGCTGGGAAGCCGAATCCGATGCCTCTCGCCTCATTCAAGGGCTTGGCTTTGAAGAAGAAATTCTTTATCGCACCATGGCAGAATTGAAGGAAAGCGAAAAGGTGAAGATTCTTCTTGCACAGGCACTTTTTGGAAATCCCGAAATCATCCTGCTCGACGAGCCCACAAACGGTTTGGATCTTGCCGCCACGGTTTGGCTTGAGGATTTTCTTGCCGATTACTACGGCACCGTGCTCGTGGTTTCTCACGACCGTCATTTTTTGAACAACGTTTGCACCGGCATCGTGGATATTGATTATTCCGAAATTAAAATGTATGTGGGCAACTATGAATTTTGGTATGAATCGAGCCAGCTCATTCAGCGAATGATCAAGCAGCAGAATAAGAAAAACGAAGAAAAGATCAAGGAATTGCAATCCTTTATCTCGCGCTTCTCTGCAAATAAATCCAAATCCCGTCAGGCAACCAGCCGCAGAAAGCTTCTCGATAAACTCACCGTGGAAGAACTGCCCGCTTCCAGCCGCCGCTATCCCTTTATCGGATTCGATATGGATCGCGAAGCAGGGAAGGATATTCTCACCGTGGATTCTCTTTCCAAAACGGTAAACGGAGTAAAAGTTCTCGATCATATCAGCTTCACCTTGAAGAAAGAAGATAAAGTGGCATTTGTTGGCGATGAAATTGCCATCACTGCGCTCTTTTCCATTTTAAACGAGGAAATGGAGCCCGATGAAGGCAGCTTTAAATGGGGCATCAGCACTTCTCGTTCTTATTTCCCGCACGACAACACCGCCTATTTTGAAGGCCACGAGGAAAGCATCCTCGATTGGATGAGAGCTTGGTCCAAGGATCAAACCGAAACTTATCTTCGCGGATTTTTAGGCAGAATGCTTTTTTCGGGCGAGAGTGTGTTCAAACCCGTGCATGTGCTTTCGGGTGGCGAAAAGGTGCGTTGTATGTTCTCCAGAATGATGCTTTTCGGCTCGAATGTTCTGATTCTCGATCAACCCACCGACCATCTCGATTTGGAATCGATCACCGCGGTGAATAAAGGGCTTTCTTCTTTCAAAGGCAATGTGCTCTTTTCTTGCCACGACTTTGAAATGGTGAATACCGTTGCTAATCGAATCATCCGCATCCGCGATGGAAAAATTCTTGATTTCGATGGAAATTATCAGGATTTTCTTGATCGCAATCCCGAATAAAATAAAAAAGAACGGATTTTATCCGTTCTTTTTTTTATAGCATTGAAATTTGATCTTCGGAAAAAATTTCAATTCCGTGGTTTTTCAATAGGGTTGCCGTGATGCCCATAGCTTGAGTTAAGGTTCCTGAAAACGAGCCATCGTAGCGGAAGTGAGTGCCGCAAGAGGGGCTCTTTTCTTTTAAAATTGCCTTTTTGCATCCCAAATCTCGGGCAATTTTAAGCGCGATCCGGGCGCCCTTTTGATAGGGCTCGGTCAGATCTTTGCCATCGGATCGGATCACCTTTCCTTCTGCGATTTCGCAAGGCAAACGCGGTGTATCAAGCCCGCCTAAAACCTCAGGGCAAATCGGAATGAATTCATATCGATCCGAAATCAATTCCAAATCAGCGCATGGCTTTGATTTTCCGTCGTAGCGGCAAGGGGTTCCAAGAAGGCAAGCACTAAGCAGGATTTTTTCTTTCATCGAATCTTTTCTCCGTTTAATATTGCTTCGACCAAAGAATCGCCTTGATAAGTAAGCTTTAGGGAAAAGAAAGGGGCGTTTTGATCCAAAAGGTTTAAAAAGATCAGATCGCCTTCCCACATTTTCTTTTTCAAAAGTTCTTTTTTATCGATCCATTCGAGCACCCCTTCATCGCATTCTTTGATTTCGCCCGAAAATTCGGTTGCGGTAAAAAGGTGCATCCATTCAGTTTCATATTCATTCGAAACAAAAGTTACAATTCCGCGATAACGCGGTTTTTGAATAATCAGACCGGTTTCTTCGAGTGCCTCGCGGATCACGCAATCCTCGGGGCTTTCTTTGTCTTCGAATTTTCCGCCCACTCCGATCCATTTATCGTGGTTTAAATCGTTTTCCTTTTTGATGCGATGGAGCATCAGATAAGAATTCTCTTTTTCAATGTAGCAGAGTGTTGTGTTCTTCATAAAATTTTCCTGTTCGTTTTAAGTGCAAAAATGAATTGATATAAGCTCCGATAAGCAGAATTAAATTCACAAGATAAAGCCAAATCAAGAGTGCAATGATCGCACTGAGCGAACCGTAGAGCGATGAAAAGGTTTTAATTTTATCTAAATAATAGGAAAACAGCCAAGACATCAAAACCCAAGATAAAAGGGAAAAAAGGGTGCCGGGGATCACATGTCTCTTTTTCTGCTTGATTCCGGGCAGAATATAATAAATTCCAAACAGTGCAAAAAATAAATAAGCACTCACCGCCAAAAGTCGAAGCGTGTTGATCCAGGTGGTATCATCGGCAAGGGAAGGGATGAGGGTGATGAGCCACTTTAAAATTTGATTTCCCGAAACCAAAAGAATCAGGGAAGCGTAAAACGAGAGAAGAAGCAAAAACACAAAAACCAAAGAAATCACCCATTCTTTCATAAAATGGATTTTGGGATTTGTTTGATAAGCCAAACGAAATTTTGTTTTCATGGTTTGGATTGCTTTTCCCATCGACCAAAGAGTCAATAGAATTCCCGTTATAATCAAAGTGGTGGTGTTGCCAAGGGAAATTTCAGTTAAATATGCGCGGATGATATTTAAAATTTGGTTTGGGATGATTCCCGATAGGAAACTCAAATTCTCGTGCGATACATTCAAAGTGGAAAATGCGGCACTGATGAAAATCGCAAGAGGGAATATGGAAAATAAAAAGTAATACGAAAGGGAAGCGGCACTTTCAAAGACATGATCTTTAAAAATGTGTTGAAAAAAAGCTCGATATGGCTTTTTCTTTTGATCGGTTTTGATGATATGCATCAAAACGTCCTCCGTTTCAAGATTTTATTTTTTTATCAGTTTGCGAAGATAAGAATAGATTCGGATCATGCCTCTTCTGATCGGAAGGAAAAAGCACCAAAGATCGGTATCAAAAGAATCGATCGGGATTTTTTTGCCGTTTTTCTCGAGCGCGGAAAGCCGAGCGATGATCTGATCTTTTCGAACTCCTTTTTCCAAAGAAAATTGATTGTCGCCGCAAAGGGTGAAGGTTCCATTTTTCTCAATCGCAACAATTCTGTGGAGCACAAAAGGTCCATCATCTCTTCGGTAAAAAATAACATCGTTTTTCTTGCAAGGAGTGGTGATCGGCGAGAGGGTAACGATGTGTGTGCCGTTTTTGATATAGGGCTTCATACTGTTTCCGAAAGCAAGAAAGGAAAAAGAATCTCCTTTTTTTATTGTTTCTTCGATGAGGGGAAACAATTCGGAAAAATGCACACTTTTATTGATTGTCATCTTCCAAAAGACCCGCCTTTTTTAAGGATTCCAAAAATTTCTTAATATCTGCGGCGGCCTTTTCCTCGGAAACCTCATATTCCTGCAGAAAATCGCGCAAAAGTTCATTTTCATCGGCGCCTTTCATCAATTTTTCGCAGATAAAAAGACCGGTGCCGTTGAGGGTAATCATGGAATTAAAACTAACATTCCCAACCGGAACAATCACATGGGTTCCCGCAACTTCTTTTAAAAGAAATCCTTCTTTGATTTTCATTTTACAACTCCTTTTTTCATTTCATCAAACGAAACATGCGCGGCTTCGGGCTCCATATTGCAGGTGAGCGAATAAATCGGCACTCTTTTGATGATTTCGCCCAAAAGATCCAAAAGAGCGCTTGCAGAGGATCGATCACCGGGGCGAACGGTTTGCGACAAAAGATTTTCCAAAGCTTTGGCAGGTGCCATCGGCTCAATTTTATTTTC
Organism: Eubacteriales bacterium; assembly: GCA_045658765.1. GTDB lineage: Bacteria > Bacillota > Clostridia > Oscillospirales > SIG627 > RGIG5579. Next base: position 6,592 of record JAZOVP010000011.1, read on the forward strand.
AGTTCCTCGGGATAAAAATGCAATCCCTTGCAAAGGAACTTTGCAGTTTCGGTTTTGATCGGTTTTGCCGCTCCAAGGCGTGCCATACACATAAATCCCGTTGTTTAAAATGCGAATGGCGGGTTTATCATCGTTGATCATTTTTGCATCGGGAAATTCCTTTTGCCAAAGGGAAGTATGAGTGGATTTACCCGTGCCGCTCGGTGCGGAAAATAAATATGCTTTCCCGTCGAGTTCAACCGCAGATGAGTGAAGGAGAAACCCCGAATGGGAAATGAGAGTGCGATAAAAATGCGAACCTGTGATCATATATTCGATCAGCGCATCGCTTGCCTCGGGATAGTGTTCGCGGTAAGCCACCCAAGCTTTATCGGAAAGAGATAAGTCGCACTCGGGAATTACGGGGCCGTCATAGCGATATTTTTCAGAGCGCGGAATCAGAGGCGCGTGTTTTGCCTCCATTTCCACGAAAATTTCGGCAATTCGATATTTGGTTTTCATTTGGTCCAATCAATCCTTCCAAAATGACGATAGGAGAGAAAAAGAGCGGAGATCAGAGAAAGAAGAACAGTGAGGATGGCAGAAATCACAATCCATTTTGCCGCCGCTTTGTCTTGTTTTATTACCTTTGCCTGTTCTTTCTTTAAATGCTCTTCGGCAAGACTGAAGTTTTCCGATGCGGTTTCGATATTTTCGATTGCTTTATTAAAATCTTCGGTAATGGCGTCTTTATTGTTTAAAACGGCTTCTCCTTCTTCCACTGCGCCTTGAAGAAGATTATATTTGATTTCAAGACCTTCTAAAACTTCAACTGCTTTATTCTTTTTGCAAAGGGATAAAAGAGTTTGGTAAAGCTGATCGGACACAAGATTGGAATGGGCAGTGATTGCATTTTTGGAAAGGGTTTCAAAATACGAAGAAATAAATTTCTCGCAGGTCTCTTCGGTTTCTCCGGCAGGGATGAAAATATAGTGAGTGCGATCGCGAAGAAGGCGAAGCTCTTCGATTTCGCTTTCGTATCTTGCCCAGCTTGCAGGGGAGTAATCGTTTTTCAAAAGTTCTTCATATTGGGAAAGAAGCTCATCTGCTTTGGTATTCTGATATACTTCATTCGAGAGTTTTTCATAAGAGGCCTTGAGCTGATTATATGCTTCATTGATACGGTTTTGGCGGGGATTTGCAAGGGCCAAGAGTGCATCTGCATTGTTTAGATTGTTTTGGAAAACTTTCCATTCTTCGGCTTTGGCGAAAATCACTTCGTTTGCGCACAGGCGAATGAATTTCGTATAGGAATTAAGATATTCCTTTGTAATAACATCGGGTGTTTCGCGAAGTTCAAGGGCATGGAAGGCGTTGGTGAAATTGGTGGCGAAAGAAGCAATATGCTTTTTCATGTGATTGGAGTATTCTTCTTCCGTGGTGGTTTTCTTTCTGGCAAACAAAGAAGGGGAACCTAGTTCTCTTTGAATCGAGTCATACACACTCACGAGCTTTTTCCAAGATTCCTCGGTAAAGGAGCCGGAATCAAGGGTTTCAAAGTTTGCAGAAAGCACTTCAAGGGAAGTGTAATCATATACATCGCGCATTAAGTTGGAATAAGCGGTTCTTAATTCGTTGTAGTATTTGGAAATTTCTTCTTGTGTGATCGAATCGCTTTTTAAAAGTTCCTTAATCTCGTCCATCATTGCGGAATATTCATCGTAAAACTCCGATTTTTCCACATAAGGAGCATAAAGATAGGTGGAAAGATTATTATAAACCTTGGTAAGGTCGGTGAGCGTTTCTTCCGCTGAAGCAGGGAGAATCAAAATTAAAATCGAAAGGACAACACAAAGGAAAACCGAGAGTTTTTTCATTTTCTTATCATTCCTCACACTTTATAAAATTATCAGCAACTGCGGCAAACTCCGCAAGGGAGAGGGTTTCACCGCGGCGCATCGGATCAATTCCCGATTGCTCTAAAATCGAAAGAACCTCATCTTTGGAAAATTCCGTTTGAAAAGCGGAAAAAAGGGCATTGGAAAGGGTTTTTCTGCGGTTTAAAAAAGCCGCTCGAATCACCTTGAAAAACATTTTTTCATTCAAAACATCCACCGGGGGCTTTTCATGAGGGATCAACTGCAAAACTGCAGAATCCACCTTCGGACGAGGAATGAAATTGCCGGGGCCAACAAGGAAAAGCTTTTCCGCCTTGGCATAATAGGAAACCGAAGCGGTAATGGCTCCGAAATTTTCTTCGCCCGGCTTTGAGGTAAGGCGAAGAGCCGCTTCCTTCTGAATCAATACCGTGATCGAAGAAAGGGGGAGGCCGCTTTCCAAAAGGCGCATAATAATTTCGCTGGTGATGTAATAGGGAAGGTTGGAGCAAACTGCGATCGAGAAATTGGGGTAGAGCTCGCGAATGGAAGCAAAATCAAATTGCAAAGCATCGCAGTTTTGAATCTTCACATTGTTGCAATCCGCCAAGCTTTCCTCCAAAACACCAATCAAATGCGGATCGATTTCGATGGCAAGCACCTGATCAAAGAGCTTGGAAAGCTGGAGGGTTAAAGAACCCGCGCCGGGGCCGATTTCAATGGCTAGCGCAGGGGAAGAGGCGGGAAGGGTTTCGCGGGAGGAAGAAGCGATGCGAAGCGATACTGCCTCGTTCATCAAAAAATTCTGACCCAAGTTTTTCTTGAAGAAAAAATCGTGCTTTTCTAAAAGAGCGGTCATTTCTTTGGAGGAATAAAGATTCATAAAAAGTCCTTTGTATGAAAAAAGTAAATTTGGGAATTCTAGTTAAAAAAGGAGGAGATAAAATGGAATTAAAAGGTAGCAAAACAGAAGCGAATTTAAGAAGTGCAATCAGCGGGGAAGCACAAGCAGCGCTTCTTTATGAATTCTTCGCAAAACGAGCCAAAAAAGACGGGTTTGAAGAGGTATCTGATATTTTCTATGAAACCTCGGAGAATGAAAAAGCCCATGCCGAAATTTATTATAAACTTTTAAATTGCATCGGCACCACCGATAAAAATCTTGCCTCGGCAGCCGCTTCCGAAAATCACGAAAATACCAAAATGTATCCTGAATTTGCAAAAATCGCAAAAGAAGAGGGATTCGATGAAATTGCAAGCACCTTTGAAATGGTGGGGCAAATCGAATCCGATCATGAAAAGAGATTTCAAACCAAACTTCTTGAAATCGAAAACGGTTCGGTTTTTGCAAAAGGGATGGAAACCGAATGGATTTGCTTGAATTGCGGGCATCGCCATAAAGGGGCATCAGCTCCCGAAATTTGCCCCGTTTGCAGCCATCCGAAAGCATATTTCAAGGAAATCAAAAGTGAATAAAATAATTCAAAGTAATTATATCATTTTGGCTTTCATTTTTCAAGTGTTTTCTCGCTTTTCAAAAGAAAAACAGGGTTACCCCTGTTTTTCTTTTTTTCTTATAAAATAATGCAAATCAGTCCGCCGCTTCCTTCGTTGATGATTTTTTGCAAAGTTTCCCCAAGTTTTGCTCTTGCTTCCGCGGGCATATGGTTGAGTTTTGTGTTTAATCCTTCATTTACCAATTCATAAAGAGATTTTCCAAACATATTGGATTGCCAAATCTTGGTGGGGTCTTCCTCGAATTCTTGCAAAAGGAATTTCACCATATCCTCGGATTGCCTTTCGCTTCCCACAATCGGTGAGATTTCGGCTTGAATGTTGGCGCGGATCATATGAATCGAGGGTGCACTTGCCTTGAGTTTGACTCCGTATCCGCCCGGGTGCTTCACGATTTCCGGCTCTTCGAGTTTCAAATCATCAATGGATGGGGTAACAATGCCGTAGCCGCTCTCTTCCACTTCTTTGAGTGCGGCGGCAATTCGTTCGTATTCTCCCTTTAAAGCGGAAAGGGAAGTGAAGGAAGAAATCAGATCTTCTTCGCCGCTGATTTTTAGCCCACTGCAATTTGAAAGGATTTCATAAAAAAGAGAGTTTTTCATTCTAAGCTCGATCATAATTTTTCCGCTTCCCAAATCTGAATGAATGAATTCTGCGGATTCTAAAAGTTCAAATTCCTGAAAGAGCTCAAGAGCCGATAAAATCTCGCCAGTTTTTCTTCGTTTGATTAAGGTTTCATCCAAAAACGAAAGCATATCGTTTTTCATTTGAGCGCTTTCTTTTAAATGCAAAACCCAAGAAGGAATTTTCAAATTCACTTCACGGATCGGAAATTCCAAAACAAGCGTTTTTAAAATCAAAAGCATTTCGTTTTCGCCCATGGTATAGCAATTCTGAGGAAGCACGGGCGCGTTGTATTTTTCCTTCAGGGTTTGAGCAAGCGCCATCGTTTCCACACTATCGGGATGGCTTGAATTTAAAATCATAAGAAAGGGTTTGCCGCTTTTTTGCAATTTCGAAACCGTTTTTTCTTCCGCGGCAAGATATGCCTCGCGCGGGATTTCACCAATACTTCCGTCGGTGGTGATCATAACCAAAATCGTTGCATGTTCTTCGATCACTTTTTCCGTTCCGAGAGAAGCCGCTTCTTCAAACGGAAGGGCATTTTCCGACCAAGGAGTGTTTACCATTCGGATATTCCCATCTTCCTCGAGCCCTGCGGCGCCCGGGATCGGAAAACCAACGCAATCGATCAGCTTCACCCTCATTCCAAGTTCGCCTTCCATCTGAATTCGAACTGCCTGATCGGGCACAAACTTCGGTTCTGTGGTCATCACGTTTTTTCCGCTTCCGCTTTGTGGCATTTCATCGGTTGCCCTTGATTTTTCGGGGCCTTCCTCCATTTCGGGCAACACAATAGATTCCATAAAACGCTTAATAAATGTCGATTTGCCGCTTCTCACAGGCCCCACAACGCCAATATAAATATCTCCGCCCGTTCTTGCCGCAATATCCTCATAAATACTGGTCTTTTCCACCATTTTCTTTTCCTCCGATGATACTCATTTGCTAAAAGATATGAGCTGATTTTGGAAAATATGCAAAATCCGTTTCTTTACATTTGGGATTTTTTCTGCTAAAATCATGGGGAAAGGATATGGTTATGGATCAGAAAGAATATATTGCGGGGTTTCTTCATTATCGCTCCGATCTCGGAGATGGCACCCAAACCGGTGTGGTTTTTTCCTCCTGCAAGGGAAAGTGCTCAAAGTGCTGTTTTTCTTATCGCTTTTTGCCCGAACACCCGTTTGCGGAAGATACCAAAGAAAAAGATTTTTATACCGCAGATCAACTTGTTTCGTATTTAAAAGAAGAAAAAACACTTTGCTATACCAAAGAGCTCGGGATCACCTTTTGCGGCAAAGAGCCGCTTTCGTCCCCGAATTTTTGTCATTTCGCGGGCTACGGAATCAAAAAAGCAGGAATGAATTTTCAGGTTTATACCTGCGCAGATGTGCCCGGGTATGTGTTTGATAAGCTTTTTGGTGTGGTTGATATATATGTGATCCGTCTTTTCTCTCTGCGCCCGAAAAAGCATCGCCCGTATCCCGATTATGATCTGAATCGCGTGCTGGAAAACATTTCGTTTCTCGATCGCAAAAAAGTGCCGTTTCGTTTGCTCATTCCCGTTTTAAAAGGAACAAACGATACCGAAGCAGAAAAACTCGCCTTGTTTGCCGCCTCACTTCGGAGTTTAAAAAGCGTTATCCTCGATTTTTCTCATTCGGAATTGAATTCGGAAGAGGAGCAAAATTATCGCGCCGCCTTTTTATCCAAAGGCGTTGCTTTATACTAAAAAACAGCACCCAAAGAGGCACACTCCATAAGGAAGTGTGCCTCAGTTATATTCGCCTAAGGCGAGTTATATTGCTTCGCAGTTATATGATGCTTTGCATCGTTATATTGTCTTTCGGACAGTTTTAAAGGCGAATATAATACCACTGAACCCGTAGATTTCAATATCACTTTGCCGTAAGGCAAAATATCACTGTGAGACCTGTCTCACAATATCACAAATGGTTTTTATCTTTGAGATAGGTGTGAATTCAAAGTATGTAACCCACTATGACACGTATCTGTTGAAAGTGTCAATTTTTATTCAAAAAGAAAATTGGGAGAACACTTCTCTTTGAAGTGTCTCCCAACGGGTGCTGTTTTTTATAGGTGTGAAATTAAGTTTCTATTTGTTTCTTTTAATAAAATTTTTCGTGTCTTTCACAATGCAGTCTTGCGGATAAACTCCGCGCAAAGAGGTGAGGGGATAAACCGAGGTGTTTTTTCCGATTACGGTTCCCGGATTGCAAACGCAACCACAGCCAATATCTGCACCATCACCTAAAATGGCACCGATTTTTCGAAGTCCGGTTTGATAGTCTGTATCGCCGTGAATCACCACCGATTTTCCGTCGCTTTTCAAATTCGAGCAAATGGATCCTGCTCCCATATGTGCACGAGTGCCAAGAATAGAATCGCCTATATAATTGTAGTGAGGCACTTGCGCTTGATCGAGTAAAATGCAGTTTTTTAATTCGGAAGAATTTCCGATTACGCAGTTTTCTCCCAAAATCACGTTTCCGCGAAGAAAAGCCCCCGGTCTAATTTCGCAACCGGCACCGATCAAAGCTGGCGGTTTTATGGTTGCTAGGGGATCAATTTTCACATTTTCTCCCACTAAAATTCCTTTTTTTATTTCCACATATCCTTTCGGAGGATTTTTTAAAAGCTCCAATAAAAAATCTCCGATTTTTGGGAGAATCTCCCATGGAAAGATTGTAGTTTCAAAGAGATCCGATAAAAGTGAAGGCACGAAATCAAAGAGTTCTTTGGTTCTCACGTTTTTCATCATCGCAGTGTCCGTTCCTTTGCAAAATTTTCTCAATTCGATCGCAAATTTCAATACATTTTTCTTTTGATTCGGCTTCTGCCATCACGCGGATCACGGGCTCGGTTCCGCTTTTTCGAATCAGAATTCGACCGTTGCCGGCAAGCTCGGTTTCGATATCTTTTGCTGCTTTTAAAACATCAGGATCTGCTGCAGCTTTCTCTTTCGATTTTACCCTTTGGTTTTTAATATATTGAGGATAGAGTATAGCCCCATCGCAAAGTTTGGAAAGTGTGCTCTTTTGATCGCAAATTTCCTCGGTGATCATTATTGCGGTTAAAAGCCCGTCGCCCGTTGTGGCGTATTTTTTCAAAATAATGTGGCCCGATTGCTCTCCGCCCAGAGAATACTCGTTTTTCTGCATACATTCATACACGAACCGATCGCCCACGGTTGTTTCTACCGTTTTGATTCCTTCTTTTTTCAAGGAATTTTTCAGTCCGCTGTTTGACATTACCGTGCACACCAAGGTGTCTTTGTTGAGCATTCCGCGTTTTTTTAGGCGTTTTGCGAGAAGATACATAATTTTATCTCCGTCAACCACAACCCCGTTTTCATCAACCGCGATACAACGGTCGCAATCTCCGTCGAAGGCAAAGCCAAAATCAAGGTGCTCTGTTTTCACAAGTTCAGAAAGCTTTTCAATATGTGTGGATCCGCAAGTTTCGTTTACGTTCAGTCCGTTTGGTTCTGCTCCGATCACGTAAGTTTTGGCTCCCAAGGCATCAAAAACTGCCTTCGCAATCATCCAGGAGGCACCGTTCGAACAGTCAAGTCCGATACGAAAATTCTTATAGGAATGGCTAGCCAAAGAAATCAAATATCCCACGTATCGGTTTCTTCCCGCCGCAAAATCCACGATGCATCCAATGCGATCCTGCAGTGCCAAGGGAAG
>JAZOVP010000012.1:0-1755 GCA_045658765.1 Eubacteriales bacterium
ATTTTTCTGCATAAGAGCCTGTAGGGGCATGGATGGTTACGTTCGGGGAATCCTTGAATGCGTCTTCTTGGATTGCGGTAACGCTTGCAGGGATTTTCACTTTAGAGAGTTTTTTGCAACCGCCAAAAGCAAGAGAACCGATGGTGGTATTGCCATCCTCCAAAATAACCTCCTCCAGCTCTTTCTTCCGACAAAGATACAGATAAAGGGTCACCATCGTAAAATCTGTCGGAAACAAAGTCAGGGATCGACAATGCGGCGGAACGAATGCACTTCTTGATTTTAGGGGCTCAAAAAGCGGATATGTTATTTTTTTCACCGAGTCGCAATTTTTAAGGGCCCAGTTTTCTATGGATTTAAGACTTCGGGGAAGATGAATCTCTTCCACCCCTTTATTGGAAAATGCACCTTCTCCAATGGAAGTAACGGGATATTCACCCACCTGTTCCGGGATCACCACTACTTTTTCCTTACTCTTGTAGCCGGCAATCGTGGCTTCCCCGTCTTTTACGGAAATTCTAAATATCTTTCGCCAATCACTGATGGTCAGTTCTCGAAGCCCGAGTTCTTTTTCTTCACGAATGATTTCCTTTTTCTGCAAATCGGATTCGGAATAATGCTTCTTTTTATATTCCAGCAAAAGAGAGGTAATTTCCGTTTTCCCGTTTTCGCTTGCCCGTGCGATCATTTCATCCAAAACATCCACAGACACCTTTTTCCAAGAACGAAGAATCAGCTTCGCACCTCCAAGGGAACGATTGAGACCGCGTGAGAACACGATGCGCCATTTCCTTTGAACAAAGGTTTTCAGTTCTTTGGAAATGGGAAAATCATCCGTTTCCGTTCCAAAGAGGTGGAGCAGTAAACAATGGTACCAAGCGGCATCTCCCCAACGGAAATTACCAAGTCCCTTTGGCGTTTTGAAAGTAAAATTGTTTTCATTGCTCCGATGCAAAATCTCGTCAAAATTCCACCCCCAATGCCCCTGTACTCGTTCCAAAGTAGAAGGAAGCGTGATTATGGCACATTCCTTGCATTCGCTGAAGCAGCGGAAATTGACCATTTTGATGCCATCGAGAAACTCAATGCTCGCAAGGCTTTTGCAATTTGAAATCGCCCAATCTCCAATCATTGCAACAGATCCTGGGATTGCAATGCTTGTAAGGGAGGAGCAATTAAAAAAAGCATACGTTCCGATCTCCATCACTTTTTCCGGAATCGAAATGGCAGCAAGAGCGTTGCAGCCTGAAAAGGCATATTTCCCAATTTTCGTCAAGGATTTTGGGAGTTTGACGTTCACAAGGCTTTTGCAATCGTAAAACGCATATTCCCCTATGCATACAATCTCCTCGGGAATCACCACGTCACCACCAGGGCCGACGTATTTCTTCAGTACACCGTTTTCAATGACAAAATCCGCAGGATTAGACATAGCTTTTTCTCCTTGTTTTTTTATTTAAAATTCACTCCACCACAAAGGGAATGTTGTTTTTCTTTTTTTACTTCTTTTTAGAGGGGATTCCAAGCAACGCAAGAAAATCCTCTTCGGAAATGATGGGAATATTGTTCTCTCGGGCTTGTTTTGCCTTGGTGGTGGCGCTACCTACATCGTTGCAAACTAAAAAAGCTGTGCTTTTTGTAATGGAGGAACCAAGCTTCCCGCCGTGTTTTTCCACCAATGCTCGGAATTTTTTCCTTTCAGGGTATCTTCCTTTTTCGGGAAAATTGGCAAGCTCCAAGTCGGAGGCCAAGCGG
>JAZOVP010000013.1:0-24783 GCA_045658765.1 Eubacteriales bacterium
CATTTTTGCGTTTTTCCTTGTTTTTTTTGCAAAAAACTTGACTCTGTTTTTTTGTTTTGCTATACTGATTTCAGAAAAAATTAAGGAGTTTTTATGATCGGTATTGATTCTTTGGATATTCAAATCCTCACCCGCTTAAAGAAAAACGCACGTATGAAGGCATCTCAAATCAGCGAAGAGATTGGGCTTAGTGTTTCTTCCGTAACGGAACGAATCAAAAAGCTGGAAAAAAGCGGGGTGATTTCTTCCTATACGGTTCTGATCAATCAAAAAACGATCGGCAATGATGTTACCGCTTTGATGGAAGTATCGCTCGAACATCCCAAATTCTACGATTCCTTTGCCGAAATGATTGAAAAAGAGCGCAATGTGATTTCCTGCGATTATATTTCGGGCGATTTTGATTTTATGCTTAAAATCGTGGCGCCCTCCGAAAAATTGGAAGAAACCCACCGCAAAATCAAAAGCTTGCCCGGTGTTTCAGGAACCAGAACCAATGTGGTTTTGCGTGCTTTAAAAAACGACAACACCCTGCTCCCCGAAGCATAAAAAAAGCAGAGCAAATGCTCTGCTTTTCTTTTTTATTTTAATGTGAGCGAGTGGTATTCTTTGCCGTCGAGTGTTTTCCAGCGGAAAGTGTTTTCCTCCAAAATCATATAGCCGCGCTCGGATCCCGCTTTCGGAATGGTGGCAGAGCCGGGATTCAACACATAAATCCCCTCGTGCTCTTCCCAAATCGGAATATGAGTGTGCCCGTGAAGAAGAATATCCCCTTCCTTCAAATTGGGAAGATGGGAAGCATTGAAATGATGGCCGTGGGTGGCAAACAAGGTTCTTTTCCCAAGAGAAAGGAGCGCATAATCTGCCAAAATCGGAAAATCAAGCACCATCTGATCCACTTCGGTATCGCAATTTCCGCGCACACAGAAAAACAAATCTTTTTTTTCGTTCAAAAGCGAAATCACTTCCTTGGGCGCATATTCTTCGGGCAGATCGTTTCTGGGTCCGTGATACAAAAGATCCCCAAGAAAAAGGATTTTTTCGGCACCTTCCCGCTCAAATGCTGCAAGAAGCGCTTTGCAAGTTTTTGCAGAGCCGTGAAGATCGGATGCAATCAGATATTTCATACATTATTTTTCCTTTCCTGAAACTGATCTTATTATAAAAGAAATTTTATGATCTTGCAAGCATCTTTTCTCCTTTTGCGGAATACAAAACAAATGAAAAACTATTGAACGTTATCTTTTTTTGTGATACAATCAAAAAAAGAATCTAAAAATAAACAAAGGAAAGGGCAATCAAATGAACATTATCATTGTAGGCGCAGGAAAAATCGGAACCACGATTCTCGAGCGCTTACTTGCGGAAAATCACGATATTGTTGTGATCGACAGTGATCCGAAAGTAATTGCCAAAATCTCGAATCTTTATGATGTGATGTGCGTGTGCGGAAACGGGGTCGACACCGAAACCCTCACCGAAGCGGGCGCTGAAAAAGCAAGTCTTCTTCTTGCCGCCACCGGATCCGATGAATTTAATATGCTTTGCTGCTTTATGGCAAAAAAGATGGGTGTTTCCAACACCATCGCGCGCATTCGCAACCCCGAATACAACGATAAAAGTCTTGGATTTATTAAGCAGAATCTCGATCTTTCCTTTGCCATCAACCCCGATGCGATTGCCGCAAAGGAATTATTTAATCTTCTTCAGCTCCCCGGTGCAGAAAGCATTGAAACCTTCTCTCGCCGCAATTTCGAGCTGATTGAAATCATCATCAAAGAAAATTCCGTGCTCTGCGGCATCAATTTGATGGAAATGAAAAAAAGATTCCCCGCTTCTTACCTCGTGGGAATCGTGCAAAGAGAAAACGAAGTTTATATTCCCGGCGGTTCCTTCACTTTAAAAAGCGGGGATCGCGTGGGGCTCACCGCAACCGCCTCCGAGCTTCATCGCTTATTGAAAATGCTGGGAACCATGAACGATCGCGCCAAGAATGTGATGATTGTGGGCGCGGGAAGATATGCTTTTTATCTTGCCAAAATGCTTCTTTCCAACGGCGCCGCAGTTACCGTGATCGATAAAGACAAGGAAACATGCGAACGCTTTGCCGAAGCGCTTCCCGGTGCGGTGGTGATCCACGGCGATGCCGCGGGAGAAGAACTTTTGATGGAAGAAGGCCTTATGGCGATGGATGCCTTTGTTACCCTCACAGGCAACGACGAAGAAAACATCCTTCTCTCTTATCTTGCCTCCTCCAAGGGCGTGAAAAAGGTGATCACGAAAATCAATCGCGATGAATTCCATTCCATGGCGGAAAAGCTTGGACTGGAGTGCATTGTTTCTCCTCGCACACTCGTTGCCGATATTCTCACCCGTTATGCCCGCGCACTCGATAACTCCGTGGGCTCCAAAATTGAAACACTCTATAATCTGATGGGTGGAAAGGCCGAAGCCGCGGAATTCATTGTTCAAAACGATTTTCCTTTTGTGAATATCCCCTTAAAAGATCTCAAACTCAAGAAAAACACTCTGATCGCGGGCATTATCCGCGGAAGAAAAGTGATTATTCCCGCAGGTCAAGACATCATTTTAGCAAACGACAGAGTGGTGGTTTTAAACGCTGGAAAAGCCCTTGCTGATTTGGAAGATATGGTGGAAAAAGCATGAATCGAAGAATGGTATTTCACACGGTGGGACTCATTGTGCTCTTGGAAGCACTTCTTCTCACTTTGCCGCTTTTGGTTTCCCTTATTTATCGGGAAACTTGCTCCGCATCCTTTTTGATCTCGATCGGCATTGCCCTTTTGCTCGGCGGCGCTTTGGCGCTTCTTTTCAAACCAAAAAATCGCGTGATTTATGCAAAAGAAGGTTTTGCCATCACAACATTTGCCTGGCTGCTTCTTTCGGCAGTGGGCGCGCTTCCCTTCTTTCTTTCCCGTCAGATTCCGAATTACATCGATGCCTTTTTTGAAATTGTGAGCGGATTCACCACCACAGGCGCTTCTATTTTAAAAGATGTTTCCGCACTGGATAAAGGCCTTCTCTTTTGGCGCAGTTTTTCCCATTGGGTTGGCGGAATGGGTGTTTTGGTGTTTTTGATGGCATTTGTGAACGGGGTTTCCGATCGCACCATTCATATTATCCGCGCGGAAATGCCCGGCCCCACCATTGGCAAACTCGTGCCAAAGGTGAAAGACACTGCCAAAATTTTATATTTGATCTATTTGGTTTTAACTGCCGCGGAAGTGATCTTTTTGCTCTTTGGCGGTATGAATTTATTTGAAAGCTTGGTGCACACCTTCGGCACCGCAGGAACAGGCGGATTTGGAATTTATGCCGATAGCGTGGGCTCTCTCACCCCGTATCAGCAGTGGGTGATCACAGGTTTCCTTATTCTTTTCGGTATCAATTTCAATTTGTATTTTCTCATTTTGATCCGCCGGTTTTCTTCGGCTTTCCGTTCCACGGAGCTTTGGGTTTATTTGGGCATGATTGCCGCCTCTGTTTCCATTATTTTCTTTAATATCAGAGGCCTTTATGAAACCTTCGCCGAAACCTTCCGCCACGCCTCCTTTCAGGTGGTTTCGATTATCACAACCGCGGGCTTCTCCACGGTGGATTTTGATGCCTGGCCTTATCTTTCCAAAGCGGTTCTTTTGATTTTGATGTTTACCGGTGCCTGCGCAGGTTCCACTGCAGGCGGATTTAAAATTTCTCGCGTGATCCTCCTGTTTAAAAACTGCGGAACCGAATTTCGCCACCTGCTTCATCCAAGATCGGTGAGTGTTTTGAGAATGGACGGAAAAAAAGTGGATGGAGAAACCAGAAAAGGCGTGAGCGTATACCTTGCACTTTATTCCCTTTGTCTTTTTGCAATCTTCTTTCTTTTGAGTTTTGATGCCTTTGATATGGAAACCAATTTCAGCGCCGCTGTTTCCTGTTTCAACAATATCGGCCCCGCCTTTGGTGCGGCCGGCCCCTTTGGAAGCTATGCAGATTACAGCGCGTTTTCCAAAATTGTTTTATCCTTTGCAATGCTGCTCGGTCGACTTGAAATTTGGCCCATTATTATGACCTTGGCTCCGGCCGCTTGGAAAGGAAACCGCTCCTAAAGAAAGGAATTTTATGACTTACGAAAAAATCAAAAACGATCCCGCCATCCGAACCTACATTCAAAATGCCGATCTTTCCCTTTTATCGCTCGGCTTCACGGAACACAGCTTCCAGCACGTTTGCCGCGTTGCGGAGAAAGCGGGAGAAATTCTTACCAAGCTCAATTTCGATCCGAGAACAGTGGAACTTGCCCGTATTGCAGGGCTTCTGCACGACATCGGAAACCTTGTGAACCGCGTTCAGCACAGTCAAAGCGGAGCGCTGATGGCGTTTCGTATTCTCGATCAAAAGGGCTTTGATCCCGAAGAAATTTCGCGGATTGTTTCTGCCATCGGCAATCACGATGAAGGAACGGGAATCCCTGTGAATGAAATTGCCGCGGCGCTCATTCTTGCAGATAAAGCAGATGTGAGAAGAAGTCGAGTGCGAAATCGCAACCGCGACCGATTCGATATTCACGACCGAGTGAATTTCTCGGTGGAAAAATCAAATCTTTTGATTTTGGAAGAAGAAAAGAAAATCGTGCTTGAGCTTACAATCGATACCGAGGTGAGCCCTGTGATGGAATTTTTTGAAATCTTCACCGAGCGAATGCTCCTCTGCCGCAAAGCGGCCATGAAACTGGGAGTTCAATTTTCGCTGATCATCAACGGTCAGATTCTTCTTTAAAATGCGCAATAAAAAACCTGCCTTTCGGCAGGTTTTTTCTTATCTTGGATCTCCGTTTGCTCGTTTTCCCATCACCTTTTCATAAAGATAAAAGCGATTGTATTCCAAATCGGGAACCATATAATAATTGATATTCACAAACTTTCCATCTGCAGGAACAGATGCCTGCTCGATCGAATATGAAGAATATTCAAAAAGTGATGAAACCATTTTTTTGAGCATTTCTTTCGGCATATTGGTGGTGATTTGAGGGAGCAAAACCTCCATCGTTTCCATCATTTGCCCAAGGGAAAGATTCGGCACTTTTTGGAGCATCGCACTTAAAATCATCCTTTGCCGCCCCGTTCTTTGCCAATCGGAATCAATCTTGCGCATTCTGGCAAAGGTGAGCGCCTGCGCTCCGTTTAAAAGGCGGTTTCCCTCTTGAAGCGGCAATGGCTCCAGATAATAATCTTCATAGCCCACAAATTTCGCATTCACATTCTGCTCGCGATTAATGATTTCAATTTCTTCGATTGCAAGCGGCACACTCACTCCGCCGATCGTATCCACCACATTCGCAAAGGAAACAAAATCCACCTTGGCATAATATTGAATATCGAGATTGAAATTCTTCCTAATCACGGCAAGAGTAAGCTCGGGCCCACCATATCGATAGGCCGCATTGAGCCCCCAAAAATTTCCTGCACAAGGATTTGCGGGCTCCGCAGGATATTCCAAATAAAGATCGCGCATAAATGAGCACATCAGAATTTTTTTGGTTTCGGTGTTGATCGAAACAAGAAGCATCACATCGGTATTCCCTGCTTTTCCGGTTTCGCTTCGATCTTCCCCGATCAAAAGGATATTGGTAATGTGCTCGGTATCGGCAATGAGTGGACTTTCTGCATTTCCTTGCATTTCTTCCGCTTTGTTTTTCGCCTCTTCATCTTCGGGCTCTGCCACGGTTTCATACTCGATGGAAGGAACTTCGGTTTCGTATTGGATCTTGCCAAGATAATACTCCAAAGCAATATGATACGCGGCAAAAAGAGCCAAACCAAGGAAAAGAATCACGGAAACTAAAATAATAAGAATACGAAGCCAAAGCGGCTTTTTTTGCTTTGGGGGCTTTTTTTCTTTCTTTTGATCCATTTTCTTCTCCTTTCTTGGAAATAAAAAGAGGGAACGCGCACAGTTTCCCTCTTCTTTTTTTATTCTTCTGTTTTCGTGTAAATTCGATCGTAAAGATCGGTGCAATTTGCCTTTGCATCGGGAATGATAGCATATCCTTCCTCGTGATAAAGCCCTGCCAAAGGAATTCGGGTGCTTTCGGTTTCATAGCCGAGATAAGAAGGAACATTTCCCACAAGATCTTTCAATTCATCCTTGGGGATATTGGTGGTAATCAAAGGAAGCACGGTATTGAGAAGATTATTGAGCTGAGAAAGAGAAAGATTGGAGGATTTTCTCATCATTGCCTCAATCAAATCTCTTTGACGCTGGGTTCTTGCCCAATCCGATCCGATCGAACGGTTTCTGGCATGGGTAAGCGCTTGCACACCGTTTAAGTGATACATTCCCTCTCCTTGCGGCGCAATCTGATCGTTTGCACTTACTCCCAAAGCGGCATTGGCTTCATCCTGCCAAGACAAAATATCATTGATGGTATAAACTTCATCTAAGGTGAGATATAAATCAATTCCGCCCATTGCATCGATAATATCGCGGAAAGAGAAGAAATCCACTTTGGCATATTGCTCAACTTCGATATTAAAGGTTTCTTTGAGCACCGCCATGGTGAGTGCGGGTCCGCCATAGGCATGAGCATGGGTGAGCTTATCATAGCCGCCCGAAATGGGATTTTGCGGCTCGGCGGGGAATTTTGCCAAAATATCGCGCAAAAACGAGCATAAAACAATTTTTTCGGTTTTGGAATTCACGGAAACCAGAATCATCGAATCGCTTCTGCCGGCTTCACTGCCGCGATTATCCGTGGCCAGAAGAAGGAAGTTTTTCACATCTTTGGTATTGCAAATCAGGGGAAGTTCCTCTTCATTGAGCTCGCCATTTGGCTCATAGGTGATGGGGGGTTCTTCCCCTTCTTCGGTGAGCCGCTCGGTTTGAAACACAAGATCTTCTTCGGTTACCACATTCACCTTGGAAAGATAATATTCCAAAATGGCATGATACGCGCCCCAAAGAAGAAGCGCCAAAAGCAAAAGAATTCCGCCGATAATCAAAATCGGGCGAAGAACTTTGTGGGAGGACTTTTTCTTTGCTGCTTTTTCTTTATTTCTATGAGGAAGATTTTTATTTTCTTCTTTCATTTTGCACCTTTATTCTTCATTCCGAGAGGAATTTTATTTTTCTTTATTGTACTCCTTTCCAAAGGAAAATACAAGCCGATTTTCTAAAATTTACAAAATCCCTCTTTTTTCTCCATATCTTCTATCAATCTATAAAAAGAAAGAAGGGGAATCCCCTTCTTTCTTTTTGTTTTAGCGTTCAAGATAGCGGCAGGCGGCAATCGCGGCGGTGGCTCCGTCGGCGGTTGCGGTGGTAACCTGACGAACTCCCTTTTTGCGGCAATCCCCTGCCACAAAAACACCGGGAGTTTTGGTGGTGCAATCTTCTGCGGAATCAAAATATCCAAACGAATCAAGCTCTGCAAGGCCGGAGAATGCTTCGTTTTCGGGCACAAGCCCAATCGCAACAAACATTCCCGCCACTTCCAATTCTCTTTTCTCGCCGGTTGCGGTTTTTTTCAGGGTGATGGCATGGAATTCATCCCCATCGGCAATCGCGGAAACCACTGTTCCCGTGATGATTTCCACATTTCCTCTGCCGCGCAGAATTTCTTCCAAGCGCTTTTCGCCCGTGAGCAAATCAAGATTTTGAATCACATAAACTTTTTCACTGGTTTCCGAAAGCAAAATGGCTTCCTGCAAAGCAGAGTTTCCGCCACCCACGAGTGCCACGGTTTTATTCTGATAGAATGCCCCGTCGCACACAGCGCAAAACGAAATGCCCTCGCCGATGAATTTTTCTTCGTTTTCAAGGCCCAGATGGCGATGCTTCGCACCGAGCGCCAGAATCACGGCTCCGCATTCGTATTCGCTACCCTCTTCGGTAACAACCAGCTTTCCTTCCCCGAGATCGCGAACTTCCGAAACCGTTTCCACTTCCACATCAGCTCCTTGCGAGAGCACCTGATCCACAAAAGCATCGGCAAGTTCGGTTCCGCTCACAGAAGCAAATCCGGGATAATTTTCCACTTTGGGAGAAAAGGTGATCTGACCGCCAAATGCGCCCTTATCCAGAATCAAAACGCTTTTGCCCGCTCTTCTGGCATAAATGGCGGCGGTGAGCCCTGCAGGGCCCGCTCCCACAACAACGATATCATATTTCATAGTTTTCCTCCAAGTAAAAGAGCGGGGCAACGCCCCCCCCTCATTTTTTTACTGAACCGATTCAATATATTTCTTCACACCGGGAACAGAAACAAATTTTTCGGTTTTTCCGTCTTTCACTGCAACCAAAGTGGGTGCCTGCTTAATGCCGAGACCCTCGGTAAGTGCCACATTTTCCTGCGCCATTACCTTGCTGTAGGAAACACCGGATTTCTCCAGAAGCTGAGCTGCAATCTTGCAGTTGGGGCAAGTTGCGGAAGCAAAGAGATATACGCCGTCGGCAAGGAATGCACCGCCCTCTTCGGCCGCCTTTTCTTCCTGAACCTGAGGTCCTTTATGGGTCAGCTTGGAATTGAGAATGTCGTAGGTCTTTCTCTCTTTGTATTCCTGGCTCTTACCGTCGTTCCAGTTTTTCACGGGACGGTAGTAACCGGTGATACGGCTATACACTTCGGTTTCTTTGCCGCACTTAGGACAAGTATACTGCTCTCCTGCGATGTATCCATGCTCTTTGCACACCGAATAGGTGGGAGAAAGGGTATAGTAAGGCAGGCGATAGTTTTCGGCAATCTTGCGAATGATGGAAGCCGCAGCTTTCCAATCGGGAAGTTTTTCACCGATAAAGGAATGGAACACCGTGCCGGAGGTATAAAGGGTTTGGAGTTCGTCCTGAATATCAAGAGCGGTGAAAATATCGTCGGTAAAGCTTACCGGCAGGTGAGAAGAGTTGGTGTAGTAAGGAGTTTCTCCATCGGAAGCGCAGATGATATCGGGGAATCTCTTGCGATCGTGTTTTGCCAAACGGAATGCAGTGGATTCTGCGGGAGTGGCTTCGAGGTTATACAGATCGCCGTATTTTTCCTGATAGTCGGAAAGGCGCTCACGCATGTGATTGAGAACTTCCTTGGTGAATTCCTGAGTTTCCTTATGGGTCATATCCTTGCCGAGCCACTTGGCATTCAGACCCACTTCGTTCATACCAACAAGACCGATGGTGGAGAAGTGGTTATTGAAGGTGCCGAGGTATCTCTTGGTATAAGGATAAAGGCCCTCTTCAAGAAGCTTGGTGATAACCGTTCTCTTGATCTTAAGACTGCGAGCGGCAATGTCCATCATATGGTCAAGACGCTTGAAGAATTCTTCTTTGGTCTTTGCAATATAAGCGATACGAGGCATATTGATGGTAACCACGCCCACAGAACCGGTGCTTTCGCCGGAACCGAAGAAACCGCCGGATTTCTTTCTGAGTTCGCGAAGATCAAGACGCAAACGGCAGCACATGGAACGAACATCGGAGGGTTCCATATCGCTGTTTACATAGTTGGAGAAGTAGGGGGTGCGGTATTTGGGGGTCATTTCAAAGAGAAGCTTGTTGTTCTCGGTTTCAGACCAATCGAAATCACGGGTGATGGAATAGGTGGGGATGGGATACTGGAATCCTCTGCCGTTGGCATCGCCTTCGATCATAATTTCAATGAAGGCACGGTTTACCATATCCATTTCTTTCTTACAATCACCGTATTTGAAATCAACTCTCTTGCCGCCGATGATGGCATATTCATCTTCCAAATCGTGGGGGCAGGTCCAGTCGAGGGTGATATTGGAGAAGGGTGCCTGAGTACCCCAACGGCTGGGAGTATTCACACCGTAGATAAAGGATTCGATGCACTTTTTCACTGCGTCGTAGCTGAGGTTATCCACCTTAACAAAAGGAGCAAGATAGGTATCAAAAGAGGAGAATGCCTGGGCGCCTGCCCATTCATTCTGCATAATACCAAGGAAGTTTACCATTTGGTTGCAGAGGGTGGCAAGGTGCTTTGCGGGTGCGGAGGTGATCTTTCCGGGAACACCGCCCAATCCTTCTTCAATCAGCTGCTTGAGCGACCAACCTGCGCAATAACCGGTGAGCATGGAAAGATCGTGCAGATGAATATCGGCGTTTTTATGTGCGGCACCGATTTCATCGTCGTAGATTTCGCTGAGCCAATAGTTTGCAGTGATGGCACCGGAGTTGTTGAGAATCAAACCGCCCACAGAATAGGTAACGGTGGAGTTTTCTTTCACGCGCCAGTCAATGTTTTTCACATACTGGTTCACAATCTCGGTGTAGTCCACCAAAGTGGATTTCATATTACGGAGTTTTTCTCTCTGGCGACGATACAGAATGTAGGCCTTGGCAACATCGGCATAGCCCGCCTGCACCAAAACGGTTTCCACACTGTCTTGAATGTCTTCCACGGCAACAATGCCGTCTTCGATCTTGGGTTCAAAATCGGAAGTAACCTTCAATGCCAGAAAATCGATGATATTGTCGTTATAATTTCTTTCGCAAGCTTCGAAAGCAAGCTTGATCGCGGAAGAGATTTTGGAAATCTCAAACGCTACTGTTTTTCCGTCGCGCTTTGTAACCTGATACATTTTATTCTCCTTTTCTATTCTGCCAAACCGCGAAGATGCGCGCTCGGCAAGTATTTTTTGATGATCGAAAGCATTTTTTTCATTTCCTCGGAGGTGAAGGGTTCATATCCTTCCCCGCCGATCAAATTTCCGGAATCCACAAAGTTCTGCAGAAAATAGGGCGAATCGCCGCTTAAAAATCTGCCGATTCCCTCCGCATCCGCTTCGGTATGAATTCCTTTCACAAACGTGGTTCTGAATTCATACGGAATGCCGGAGGAACGGATCAAATCCACCGATCGGGAAAACAAATCAAATTCGCATTTTTTTCCGATCGCTTTTTCATACGTTTCGGGCGCACTTTTGAAATCCATCGCAATATAATCGATGTTGCCCTCGGCGATGAGGAGTTTGAGCTTTTCCGGATCGCTGCCGTTGGTATCGAGCTTGGTGGCATATCCCATTTTCTTTACCCGATTCAAAAAATCGGAAAGATCGGGTTGCAAAAGCGCTTCCCCGCCGGTGATACAAACCCCTTCTAAAATTCCCTTTCTTTTTTCCAAATATTCCAGCACTTCCTTTTCGCGATTTTCACTCTCGCGAGGAGAAAGAACCAAAGAAGCATTGTGGCAAAAAGGACAGCGAAGATTGCACCCGCCGCAGAAAACGGTGCATGCAACCTTACCGGGAAAATCCAGAAGGGTCAAACTCTGAAAACCTTGAATGTTCATTTCGATCCCTCTTTTATTTGTTGCTCTCACAGTATATCACACCTCTGCCTGTTCGTCAACACCAAAACACAAGATATTGTGTCTTTTACGAAAAAGTACAAACTATATCTTGGGTGTGGCGTTTTTGAACAACAAATCGCCTCTTCTCCCAAAAAGGGGAAAAGAGGCGATTTTATCGCGTTTTTTCGATTATTCTTTCGGGTCGGCGCGGTGAAAAACAATCTCGTTTTTCTTTTCGTCGGAAAGGATCAATTCGTTTTCTGAAACGGAAAAGGTAAAAGAAGTTTCTTTTCCGTCGCTCTGCACCACAAGTTTATTTTGATTCACCGAAAAAGTGCCAAACGGAATGGAAAACGGAATCTCGGCGCCTTTTTTCTGCTCGAGGAAAATTTCTCCCTCTTCGGTAAAATGATACACCATGGAAAATTTGCCAAGCTCTTCATCCACAATCTCGGTTTCCCATCGACCGATCAGATCAGAATCGGCGCGAGTGCAGGAAAAAAGAAAAGGCAAAATCAAAACCAAGCACAAACAAAGCACGGCGCTTTGATAAAGAATGCGTTTCATCACTCTGCCCTCCCTTTCTTTCGGTACTCAATATTATGCCCGATAAAAAGGGGTTTGTCAATGGGTTTCTTCTAAAAAAATAAACATTTTGTTCATTTACTGTTCATAACACGAATTACCGAAATGCTCAAATCATCTTTTGAGGCACCCATTTCTTTGGCTTTGCCGAAAATGCACGAGCAAAGTTCCGTGGCGCTTTCGAATTTTTTGCCCGTTAGAAGCCGAATCAGCCATCCGTTTTCCGAGCCCGCCTCTTCCACTCCATCGGAAAGCAGAATCACAAAATCTCCATCAAAAAGGGTGAAGGTGGTTTGCTCTGCCACCATCCGATTCAAAATTCCTGCGGGCGGGGTTCTGGATTCAAATCGATGCAAATGGCAATCGCGCAGAATATAGGAAGGAGCGGCACCCGCCTTGATAAAATTGGCTTCACCGGAAAAAAGATCGATCTCCAGAAGATCCACCGTGGTAAAGGTTTCATCGGTTTTGCTCATCAGAAAACTATTGAGCATTTCAAGGGTTACATTCTTCGGGGTGGCGCAGTGCATCAGTTTTTCAATAAAAATCGAGGCAAGGCGGCTGGTGAATGCCGCTTCTCTGCCGCTTCCCATTCCATCGCAAATCAGGGTGTAAAAATAGTTTTGTGCCGTTTCGAAAAAGCCCGAAGAATCGCCGCTCACCGCTTCTCCTTTTTTGGTGCAGCCGGATTTTGCGCACTCCAAAGAAAGCTTTCTTTTGCGGGCAAGCCGCATCACGGTGCTATCCCTTAAAAATAAAAACTTGGGCGCATCAAAAAGGCACTCAAATTCTTTTTCAAAGGCCGAAAGGATCTGATTGGTGCCCAGTTTCATTTTTTCGGGCCTTACCCCGTAAACATCAATTTTCACCTCGCGCGTGCCAAACACGGCCGCCCTTCGATATTCTATCCCAAGCTTCTTCAGCACACCTTCCGCTTTTTCCTGCAAAGCGCTGTTGTATTCCGATTCGCTTTCCAAATCCCCCGCCGTGCTCTTTAACAGGCGCGATACCGTGCTGTATTCCCCCGCGAGCAGGCGAGTTTTATTGTTTTTCAAGAAATCCCCGTTTAATTGTGCAAAACGGAAATTGATCCGATCTGCCAGAGCATTAAAATTTGCGCAATCGGAAGAAAACGCGGCAGGAAAATCCTCTTTTTTCACCTTGCCCGATAAAAGCAGCGCAGTTGCCGCACGAGCGGTGGTTTCCAGCGAAAAATCCTTCCCCTCTCCCCAGCATTTTGCGGAATTTTTGCATCGGGAACAAATTTCACTAAAGCAATCCGAAACAAGACGGCTTGTTTCGGAAAGTTGCGGTTTTTTCATGGTATCGCTCACGGTATAAAACACCTCCGAAAGCGAATAAAAGGCATCGCTCATTTTCTTTAAATGCCGCTTCGCTCTTCGAACGGGGCGATTTTCAAAAGATACCGGAAGCACCTCTTTGGGATTTTGCACCTCTTTTTTTGCGGGAACAAGGCGCATCAGAGGAAAATAGATCAGAAGAGCCACCAAAAAATCACCCGCAAAATGAGCAAAATTTCCAAGCCCCTCGGAATACATGCTATATCCGCACGAAGCCACAAACGAAACCATCACCGCCACATAAGAAGAAAATTCAAAGAAAAGTCCCGCAAAAAATCCCGCCACACAAAGTGCAGGAGCCACTGCCGCCGAAGAGGAAGCCATTCCCCCGATCATTCCCGCCGCCGCACCGTAAAGAGGCCCTCGTTTCTGCGCCAAAAAAAGAGAAAGGATCACAGTTAAAACAAACGATAGATTCACCCCGAAACATTCGCTTTCACGAATGGCATATAAAAAAAGATAGGCGGTGCTGAAAAACGCCGTTTCCGGATACACCCTTCTCTTCTTTTCCTCCACGGGATTTCCCATCGCTTCGGAAAAAATATAAAATCCGCAAAGAAGATAGGTGAAAAGAGGTGTGATAATGCCCATGCTCACCGCGCCGAATACTCTTTGCACCGAAAAATGCTCGGGAATCGAAAGCACAAGCCCCAGAAAAACCGCGATCGAGGCAGAAAAAGTAACCCTTGCCAAAACTCCTTCATTGAGTTTTCCTCCCGTGATGCCCGCACGGGTGAGAAAAAGGATCAGATAGGCAAGAAAATAAAAAAATCCGTTTTTCTCTAAAAACGCAGAAGAAAGAAGCACCCCCGAAAAAGCAGTCAATTCCATTGCCGTGATCAGGGAAGCCGATTCCTTTGCTCCGAGCTTTATGCTCCACTTCCCCTTTCTTCCGCCAAGGGAAGATAAAAGCGCAAATCCTCCCGGATACACCGAAAGCGGAAACCTTGCAAGAGAAACCGTAAACGCACACACAAAAATCCCGATAAACCCGAGAACAAAGAGCGCAATTCTGCCGGCTTTCTTCTCTTCCTCCTCAGCATTTTCCACCGCTTTCCAAAACGCTTCGGGAATGGCTTTCACACTGCGAGAAAAATAGCGGATTGTTTTCAAAAACAAAGTTTTTGCCGCAAGTGCTTTTTTTGTTTTTTTGTTTTTTTGGCTGATTTTTTCGTTTCTTTGCTGTTCCATTCTTTTTTCCTGTCCTTCATTTTTCTTTTGGGAATTCATTCTATCATCTGCTATTTATGGGAAATGTCGAAACAGGAAAGGAAAGGAAATGTATTTTTTTGTTTTTCGGGAAAACTACTAAAAAAAGGAGAAACGAATATGAAAAATCTTTTGATGTGCGGAAAAAGTGAACTCGAGAGCATCGTTTTGCGCCCCTCTTTCACCTTTTCACTTTCGCACCAAAATAAAAAAAGCGGCTCGATTTCGGGCACAAAGCATCTTTCTTTTAGTGCCTGTATCACCCTTTGGAATATGATGATGTGGATGATGGCGGCTTTTTTTGCCATGAAGTTCTTTTTATGGCTCTTTCGAATGAATGAAGAGCGAAAAATCCGAAAAAAGCTTCGCAGAAAAAAGAAAAAAATGAGCAAATCGTAAACTTTCTTTGTTTTCCCCCTTTTCGGGGGCTTTTTTCGCGAAAAACACTTGCTTTTTCCTTTATTATATGGTAAACTTTCCCTGCTTCGTCTGTGGTAAGGCGAAGAAATTAAAACCGAATCCGTAACGCAGCAAAGGGGCAAAGCGATTTTTTGATAAGAAAAATCGGTTTCACCTACCCTTGCCGGGTTATAGGATCAGAAATTTTGGAGGTGAAAACCATGCTGAAAGATCAAAAGCAGCAAATCATTACCACTTATGCAACCCACGAAGGTGATACCGGTTCTCCCGAAGTTCAGATCGCAATTCTGACTTCCAGAATCAACTCCCTCACCGAACACCTGAAGGCCAACAAGAAAGACCACCATTCCCGCAGAGGAATGCTGAAAATGGTTGGCCACAGAAGAAACCTTCTCAACTATCTTCAGAAGAAGGACATCAACCGTTACAGAGCCATCATCGAAAAGCTCGGTCTGAGAAAGTAATCGGGAAACGCTATGTTTGAAAATCAAAGAATCTTCAAATATGAGTATGCCGGAAGACCGCTGATCATCGAAACCGGCAAGATTGCCCAGCTTTCCAACGGCTCTTGTCTGGTTCGCTACGGCGACACTTGCATTCTGGCAAACGCGACCGCTTCCGCCGCCCCCAGAGACGGGATCGATTTTCTTCCCCTCTCCGTGGACTACGAAGAAAGACTCTATGCAGTTGGCCGCATCCCCGGAAGCTTCAACAGAAGAGAAGGCAGACCTTCCACCAAAGCGATCCTCACTTCCCGAGTGATCGACCGTCCGATCCGTCCTCTTTTCCCCAAGGATTTGAGAAATGATGTTTGCATCTCCCTTCTCACCCTTTCCGTGGATCAGGACAACTCCCCCGAAATTGCCGCAATGATCGGTGCTTCCATCGCACTGAGCATTTCCGACATTCCTTGGAACGGCCCCATTGGTGGCGCGTTTGTTGGACTTGTTGACGGCAAGGTTGTGATCAACCCCACCCTCGCAGAAAGAGAAAAGAGCACCTTGGAACTTACCGTTGCGGCAAGTGAAAAGAAGGTGGTTATGATCGAAGCAGGCGCAAAGGAAGTATCCGATGAGGATATGTATGGCGCCATCATGACCGCATTCGAGGAAATCAAGGGCCTTGTGAAGTTCATCAACGAAATCGTTGCTGAAATCGGCAAACCCAAATTCTCTTATCCCTCTTGCGATGTCGATCACGATATGTTTGAAGCCATCAAGGAATTTGCCATCGAAGATGTGAAGGCAGCCCTTGACACCGACGACAAAACCGTGCGCGACGAAAGAATGCAGGGCGTTTACGAAAAGATCTACGAAAAATTCGATGAAGTATATCCCGAAATGCGCCCGATGATCAACGAGTGCGTTTATAAGCTTCAGAAATTCGTGGTTCGTCGTTGGCTTCTTGATGAAAAGAAGAGAGTAGACGGCAGAACCATGGATCAGATCCGTCCTTTGGCTTCCGAAGTTGGTCTGATTCCCAGAGTTCACGGTTCCGGTCTCTTCACCAGAGGTCAAACTCAGGTGCTCACCTTGGCTACCCTCGGCAATATTTCCGATCAGCAAATGCTCGACGGAATCGACACCGAAGAAACCAAGCGCTATATGCACCACTACAACATGGCCGGTTATTCCGTTGGCGAAGCCGACGCTTCCAGAAGCCCCGGCCGCCGCGAAATCGGCCACGGTGCCCTTGCTGAAAGAGCACTCGAGCCCGTGCTTCCCTCTTTGGAAGACTTCCCCTATACCATTCGCCTTGTTTCGGAAATCGTTTCTTCCAACGGTTCCCCTTCTCAGGGCTCCATTTGCGGTTCCACCTTGGCTCTTATGGATGCCGGTGTTCCGCTCAAAGCTCCCGTTGCCGGTATTTCCTGCGGTTTGATCACCGAAGGCGACAAATGGGATACCATGATCGATATTCAAGGTCTGGAAGACTTCTTCGGCGATATGGACTTTAAGGTTGCAGGTACCCACGAAGGCATCACTGCCATTCAGATGGACCTCAAGATCGACGGTCTTACCCCCGAAATCATCAAGCAGGCACTCGAAACCACTCACAAAGCACGTCTTTACATTCTCGACGAGGTAATGCTCAAAGCAATCCCCGCTCCCAGAGAAGAAGTAAACGAATACGCACCCAAGATGATCTCCATGAAGATCAACCCCGATAAGATCCGCGAAGTGATCGGTAGCGGCGGTAAGGTGATTCAGAAGATCTGTGCCGATACCGGCGCCAAGATCGACATTGAAGACGATGGCAGCGTGTTTATCTCCGCAGTAAACCGCGATTCGGCTTATGCCGCAAAAGCGATTGTGGATTCCATCGTGTTTGAGCCCGAAGTTGGTATGGTGTTCGACAACTGTACCGTTACCCGCCTGATGACCTTCGGCGCATTCGTTGAATTCGCACCCGGAAAAGAAGGTCTTGTTCACATTTCCAAGCTCGATAAGAAGAGAGTGGAAAAAGTGGAAGACATTTGCCAAGTTGGCGATAAGATGAAAGTAAAACTCATCGAAATCGACGATAAGGGCAGAATCAATCTTTCCCGCAAGGATGCAATGGACGAAGAATAATATAAAACAGCGCACATTTAGTTGGGTGGTCATAAATTATGGCCACCCAACAATGATATAGATTTGCCGCAATCTCTTCTGATTGGGCAAATTTAAAAAACAGCGTTTTTTCTTACGGAATCAAAAGAATACATATATAAAGGAGAGCGTTATGCGAATCAATCTGCAAAAATCAATGTTTTCCCCCGTGGAATTCAATCTTCTTTCCCACGGAGAACTTCGCGCAGTAACCTATACTTTTTCTACCGGCGTGGAAGCCGTTCGCATTGAAAACAAAAAAGGTTATTTTACCGTTTTGCCTTTTCAGGGTCAGGTAATCTGGAATGCCCATTTTCTTGGCAGAGATCTCGGCATGATCACCATGGTGAAAGAGCCCGTGCCAAATGTTCCTTTCCTCAAAACCTATGGCGGTTTTCTGTATCATTGCGGAATCACCAGCATGGGCGCCAAGGAAGGCGATCTTCCCCAACACGGTGAAATTCCCAACCATCCTTATACCAATGCTTATCTTCTTTGCGGAGAAGATGAAAACGGTAAGTTTATGGAAATCGGCGGCGAACTTGATTACCATGTTGCCTTTGTGCGCTCCTATCGCTTCTCCCCCTCCGTGCGTCTTTATGAAGACGGCACCGTGCTTTCCATCCAATCCAAAATTAAAAACTTAAAGAAATCGCCGATGGAATATATGTATCTTTGCCATATCAACCATCGTCCTGTTGACGGCGCAAAGATCATCGACACCGGCATTTACGAAAAAGGCGCTTTCCGCGTTCACAAAGCAGTTCCCGCTTCCTTCCCCGAAGAAAAGCAGAAGAAGCTTTTAGATTTTATGAATCTTGTGGAAGAAAAGCCCGAAGTGCATTTGAATGTGGGCAATCCCGATGAATGCTACGATCCCGAAATCTGCTTCACCGTGCCTTATAAAACCGATGAAAACGGCAGAGCATTTGCAATGCAATACGAAGAAGGAAACGGCGGTATTTTCGTTTCACATCCCGCAAAACTTCTCCCCTATGGCATCCGCTGGATCTCCCGCACCCAAAATGAAAGCTCGATGGGCATTGTGCTCCCCGCAACCGATGAACATCTCGGCTATGCCGCCGCAAAGAAGGCAGGCACCGTGAAAGAGCTTGGTGCAGAAGAAAGCATCGTATTTGAAATTCAAACCGGTCTTTTAACCGATTCGGAAGCAAAAGAACTGATCGGAAAAATCGGCGAAATCAATGCCAAATAAAAAGGAGAGCACCATGAACGAGAAAACTCCCATCCGCTGCCTTGCGATCGATATCGGCGCATCCAGCGGCAGACACATTTTGGGTGAATGGATCAACGGAGAAATCCGCCTCACCGAAATCTATCGTTTTGAAAACGGAATCCACGAAGAAAACGGCTCTCTTTTCTGGGATATTGATCATCTTAGAAAAAGCGTTTTGGAAGGCATTAAAAAATGCAAGGAACTGGATCTGATTCCCCAAAGCGTTGCAATCGATACTTGGGGTGTGGATTATGTGCTCACCGATCATGAAGGAAACCCCATCGGAAAAGCAATTTCCTATCGCGATCCCAGAACCGAAGGCATTCCCGATGAGATGGAAAAATTCCTCCCCCGCGAGAAGCTCTATGCTATCTCGGGCCTTCAAAGAGCAAACTATAATACCATCTACCAGCTTTGGTGCGATAAGAAAAGCGGAAAAATGGATCAGGCAGCAGATCTTTTCCTGATGCCCGAATATCTTTCCTTCTGCCTTTCGGGCAAGAAAATGAGCGAATACACCATCGCTTCCACCACCTCCCTTTTGGATGCCCAAAAAAGAGATTGGTCGGAAGAACTTTTCGATCTTCTCGGCTATAAAAAGGAAATTTTCCATCCCATCGCCGCTCCCGGCGCTGTTTTGGGCGGATTTACCGAAGAAGTAAAGGAATATGTTGGTTTTGATGCGCTCGTGCTCTTTGCCCCCGCGCACGATACCGCTTCTGCAGTGGCTTCCTGCGAATTCGGCGCCCACGGGATGTATATCTCCTCGGGCACTTGGAGCTTGATCGGCTCGGTGAACCGCGATCCCATGCTCACCAAAGCCGCCATGGATGCCGATTTTACCAACGAAGGCGGCATCGACGGCACCTACCGTTTCCTCAAAAACATTATGGGTATGTGGCTCTTCCAGAGCATCCGCAAGGATCTCGGCAAGAAATATAGCTATGATGAAATGATGAATATGGCAATGGAAAGCAAATTCACCGAAACCTTCAATCCCAACGATTCGCGCCTTGTGGCTCCCAAAAATATGGTGGAGGCCATTCGCGATTGCCTTGGAAATCCCGATCTTCCCATCGCAGATGTGCTCAGCAGCACCTATTATTCCCTTGCCTCTTCCTATAAAAAGGTAGTGGATGAAATTGAAGCGATCACGGGCGAAGCCATCGATGGCATCACCATCGTGGGCGGCGGCAGCAAGGATCAATATCTCAACCGCCTCACCGAAGAAATCACCGGAAAGAAAGTGAGCATCGGTTCTTCCGAAGCAACCTCGCTCGGAAACCTGCGCATCCAATTCCGCCACTTCTTAAACGAAGAAAACTAATTCAAAAAGAGAGAAGCAATCGCTTCTCTCTTTTCTTTTTTCTTGACTTTTAATCCCGCCTGTGATAAAATAACAATCGATATATAACGTTTGTTATTCAAAAGGAGATTTGCCATGCCGCCCAAAACAAGAGTATCGGAAGAAGAAATTATCAGCGGAGCAATTAAAATCATAAGAGAACATAGTGCCGAAGCACTGAATGCAAGGCGCCTTGCCGCAGAGCTTGGCATTTCCACCCAGCCGATCTTTTCCAATTTTGCCACGATGGAAGCGCTTTTTATCGCCGTGATCAAAAAGGCAAATCAAATTTTTGAGGATTACCGCAAAAAGGAAATCGAAAGCGGAAAATTCCCTCCCTATAAAGCAAGCGGAATGGCATATATTCGCTTTGCCAAAGAAGAAAAAGAACTTTTCAAGCTCCTTTATATGCGAAATCGCAAGGGAGATTTTCTTTCGGAAGAAGATCGTTTGTATCAAAAGATGTATTCCTTGGTGCAGGAAAACAACGGTGTTGATGAAAATACCTCTAAGCTCTTTCACCTTGAAATGTGGGCTTATGTGCACGGAATTGCCACCATGTTTGCCACCGAATTTTTGGATCTGGATTGGGATCTTGTGAGCAAAATGCTCACCGATTCCTATCAGGGGCTGAGAAAAGAATTTAAAATGGAGTAAAAGATGGAAGCAATCAAAATCGAGAATTTAACCAAACAATATAAAGATGTGGTGGCAGTGGATCATTTATCCCTCACCGCTTATAAAGGCGAAATTCTTTCCCTTCTCGGGGTGAACGGCGCAGGAAAAACCACCACCATCAAAATGCTCTCGTGCCTCACCAAGCCCACCGGCGGCGATGCTTTTATAAACGGAAAAAGCATCACAAAAAATCCATCAGAGGTAAAATCCATCATTGCCGTTTCCCCGCAAGAAAGCGCAGTGGCGCTCGGGCTTTCCGTTCGCGAAAATTTGGAACTGATGTGCGGGGTCTACGGATTCTCCAAAGAAAAACGAGAAAAAAAGATTCGGGAGCTGATCGATCTTCTGGGTTTGGAGAGTGTGGCAGAAAAACGGGCGAGCAAACTTTCCGGCGGCTTTCAAAGGCGGCTAAGTATTGCCATGGCGCTCATCAGTGAGCCCAAAATCCTCTTTTTGGATGAACCCACCCTCGGGCTTGATGTGCTTGCTCGAAGCGATCTTTGGGATTTGATCCGCAATCTGAAAAAAAGCGTTACCATTATTCTCACAACGCATTATATGGAAGAAGCAGAATCCCTTTCCGATCGCATTGCCATTATGAAAGACGGAAAACTGCTTCTTTGCGAAACCGCAGAACAGATCAAAAAAATCGCGGAAACCGATCGCTTTGAAGAGGCGTTTGTTCGCATTGTGAAGGGGGTGGCAAAATGAGAATGCTTTGCTTTGCCAGAAGAAACATCAAAGAAATCCTCCGAGATCCTTTGAATTTATCGTTTGTATTTGGGTTTCCGATTGTTTTGCTTTTGCTTTTAAGCGCAATCCAAAAGAATGTGCCCGTTCCGCTTTTTGAAATCGCCCATTTAACCCCCGGCATCACGGTTTTCGGCCTTTCGTTTATCACCTTGTTTTCCGCAACCATCATCTCAAAAGACCGAACCTCCTCCTTCCTTCAGCGCCTATACACCACCCCCCTAACCCCAATGGATTTCATTTTCGGATACACCTTGCCCGTAATCCCGATTGCGCTTTCCCAAAGCGTTGTTTGCTATCTTTTAGCAATGCTTTTAGGGCTTGATTTTTCGATCAATATCCTCGTTGCCATTCTTCTGATCCTGCCTGTAACCCTTCTTTATATTGCCATGGGGCTTCTTTGCGGCAGTGTTTTCACTGATAAGCAGGTTGGCGGGATTTGCGGAGCGCTATTAACCAATCTTTCGGCTTGGCTTTCAGGGATTTGGTTTGATCTTGAACTTGTGGGCGGAGCGTTTCAGAAAATCGCTCATTTTCTTCCTTTTGTTCATGCAGTTGAGCTCGAAAGAGCGGCGTTATCGGGAAATTTTGATCAGATTCTTCCCCATCTTGCAGTGGTGCTCGCTTATGCCTTGGTGCTTCTTTTTGCCGCAGTGCTTCTCTTTTTACGGCAAATGAAAAAGCAGTGATTCGAACAGATAAAAAAAAGATGTGCTTTCGCACATCTTTTTTTCTTTTTTTAACCAACGATACCGCTTCGCTCGATACCCTGCACAATGTATTTCTGGCAGAAGCAATACAAAATCACAAGCGGAGTGATAATCATCAAAGCCGCAGTATTGATAACCGCCGAGGTATACACAGCAGCCGCTTCAAATCCTGTGGTCTCCAAGGAAGGAGGCACGGTTACGATGTTGGGCATCAGATAGGTGGAGGTTCTGGTGAAGAACATCGTGGTATAGAAGTCATCGGTCCACTGCCAAGAGAAGGCGAAAATGAACACGGTGATCATCATCGGAACCGAAAGCGGAACGATAATTCTTACGAAGGTCTTAAACACACCCGAGCCGTCCACATAGGCAGCTTCTTCAAGTTCGTCAGGCACACCGCGGAAGAACTGGCGCATAAGGAAGATATACAAACCGTTCTTAAATGCAAGGCCGCCGAAGGAAAGAAGAGCCAAGGGCCAATAGGTATTGATCAGGTTGATGGTTTTGCCGGTGAGAAGATCGAAAAGTCCGTAAATATCGAAATAACGGAACTTCTGGAACAGCGCAAGGCGAAGTGCCTGATGAGGAACTACCATGGTAAAGATTACACAGTAGAACAAAATGTTGTTTCCCTTGAATTTAAACTTTGCAAAACCATAGCCGATGATCATTGTGGTAACCATCTGCACAATCGCGCAAAGAAGAGAAATAAAAGCGGTGTTCCAAAGAGCTTCGAAATAACGGTTTTCGGTAATGATCGCTTTATAGGTATCCAAGGTGGGATACTTCGGAATCAGTTTTACCGTAACATCAACAAAGTCGTCGCGGCTCATAAAAGAACCTGCAATCTTTGCGATAAAGGGATAAATGATAACATAAGCGATACCGATCAGAAGGACGTAACGGAAAAGAGCCCAAACGAGATTTTTCAGAAAGGTGAAGGTGAAAAATTTCGATTTGATACGATCCCAAAGAGGAGTGCGGTCTTCAAATTCAACATCGAATTCATTCTTCTTGCTGAATTTCGGTTTGGTTTTTGCTTTCATATCTGCATTCATCTTTTAGTCCTCCTTTCTTAGTCTCTTCTCTGATAGAACACGAAGGCGGAACAGAAGCCGGCAACCGCGGCGATGATCAGAATTACAAGAGAGAAGTAAATCCAGTACATCGCAGTTGCAAGCACGTCGCCACCGGTTTTGGTAACGCCTTCATACACCGTGCCAACATAGTTCATTACTTTGTTGGAACCGGAAGTAAAGGCATCGATTACCGTGTAAACCGCATTTACCAGAATCATCGGAGAGATCATCGGGAAGGTAATCTTCCAGAAGGTTTCCCAAGTGGTTGCACCGTCGATGGTACAAGATTCGTAAATTGCAGGCGAGATAGACTGAAGACCGGAAAGGAAGATCAGCATCTGCACACCCGAACGGTTTACCAATCCGTAAATATCGTTCACGATATTAACAACGTAATCCACAAGGCCGGTACCAACTTTCATATTGGCAAACAAGCCCTGCAAATCCACAGCGGAAATAATGGCATTGGAATTCTGCTGAACTCCCTCGCCTGCTCCGGCTTCCGCGCCTCCTGCGCCAACCGAACCGCCCGAAGCGTAATCGGCAAAGGAGTTGCTCATATCAATATCATCGATCAAACCGGTGGAAAGAATAACCGGAATGAAGAAGATTGCACGGAAGAGGGTTCTTCCCACCATTTTCTGGTTCAAAAGAACTGCCATAAACAGAGAGAAGATTACAATCGCGGGAACTTCAAGAACCAGCTGCTTGATACCGCCCGTAAGGGTGGTAACAAAGCTTGCGTCCACGAAGAGCGCGTCGTAGTAGTTGTCCCAACCAACATAGTCCAAAACGAAACCACCGCCGGAAATCGGGTAAATGGTATGGAAACTATACGTGATGGAGTCGATGATAACGGGAACGTAAATCAGGAAGAACACCAAAACAAAGGGTGCGATAAAGAACCAGCCGGCGCGTGCCTTTGCCTTATCGAGGGATTTTGGTTTGCGCTTTTTCGCAGGTTTCACGGGCTTTGTCATCGGTGCGGTTTTTTGAGTTTTCACTGCTTGATTCATTCGATCACCTCTCCTTTCTTACGCATTGACAACGTGATAGCTCATTGCGGCAATCTCAATGTCGTTCACGTTGACTGCATTACTGTTGTAGTTGAGGTAGATCTGAGTGCCGTTTTCATAAGTAACCTTCACCACTCGCTGAGAAAGAATCTCGTGATTCACAATCATCTTATCCTGAAGCGGAGAAAGCACTTCGCTGAGGGCTTTATACTCTTTTACAATGCTTTCCTTCCAGTTCTTATATTCCACCGCGTAATATTCGGTGTATTTATTCACTTTCAGTTCTGCAATGTTGTCGTATGCAACCACAAAATACGGATTTGCGCCGTTTTCGATGGTTTTCAGAAGAGTATATTCATAGTCCCCTGCCATGTTGATGGCTTCGCCGGTATAATCGATGTAGCCGTGGAGCAGGATTCCGAGGAACGGAACTTCTGCACTGGTGGTAATACGGTTGGAGCTATCAAGCGGAATGTCGAGAATGGTATCGGCATATTTCC
>JAZOVP010000014.1:0-8138 GCA_045658765.1 Eubacteriales bacterium
ATATTGTGAAGACGGTCGCAGAGCTTAATCAGAATCACGCGAATATCGCGGCTCATCGCGAGAAACATTTTTCTTAAGTTTTCAATATGTTCCTCTTCTTTGTCTTCAAACGGAATGGCAACAAGCTTTGTGAGCCCGTCCACCAAAATAGTAACATCCTCGCCGAATTCTTTTTTGATCTCGTCTAAACTGGCATCGGGGCAGTCTTCCACAATATCGTGCAAAAGGGCGGCGCAAATGGCATCGGAATCCAAATTGAGTTCCGCGCAAATTTCCGCCACGGCAAGCGGGTGATAAATATATTCTTCTCCCGATTTTCGAAATTGACCAAAATGCGCTTTTTCTGCATATTCAAAGGCGCGGCGAATCTTTTCAATATCGTATCGTTTTCCGCTATCCTCAAGCAAATTGAATAGTCTTTGGGTATCGACTGCCATATTTTTTCCTTTCGTGGTCTGTGGATAAAAAACACCTATTTTAATACTTTATTATACACCTTTTTGATTCCGATTTCAAGGGGGAAACGAAACAAAAAACCGAATCCGTTTTGGATTCGGTTTTTTCGATCAAATCAGTTCCAAAAGCTTTTTTAAGGTTTCGGGAATTGCAATCTTTTGCGGGCAGGTTTCGGCGCATTTTCCGCATTCCATGCAATCTGCCGCGCTCTTTCCGATGGCAAGCGCTTTTTCCGAGAGAAAATGGCGGAAGGTTTTGGCTTCCTGAATGTTGTTGTAAAGCGAAATGAGCGAGGGAATTTCAAGCGTTTTCGGGCAATCCTTCAGGCAGTATCCGCAGGCGGTGCAGGGCACGGAATTTTTAATCGTTTCCGCAATATCAAAAAGAAGGGCTCTTTCGTTTTCCGAAAGCGGTTTTTCTTCTTCAAAAGTTCTGATATTTTCTTGCAACTGCTCCATATTCGACATCCCCGAAAGAATCATCTTCACCTCGGGAATATCTTGCAAAAAGCGGAATGCCCAAGCGGCAGGGGAGTGATCGGGGCGCAGAGCGGTGAGCTTCTTTTTGGCTTCTTCGGTGGCATTGGCAAGTTTTCCGCCGCGCACCGGCTCCATCACCCAAACGGGAATCCCGTATCGATTCAAAAGTTCCACCTTTTCTTTTGCCTTTTGCAGGGTCCAATCCAAATAGTTTAATTGAATCTGGCAAAATTCCATGTGCTCGCCGTATTTTTCAAGGAATTCTTCCATAATTTCAAGACTTCCGTGGGTGGAAAAGCCAAGATGAGTGATTTTTCCTTTTTTCTTTTGCTCCAAAAAGTATTCCATCACGCCGCGCTTTTCATCCATATAAATCGGCATCGCGCTTTTGCAAACATTGTGCAAAAGATAAAAATCAAAATGATCCGTTTTGCATTTTTCGAGCTGTTCTTCAAAAATCACCCTCGGCGGATCTTCATCATTCGGAAGCATGTGGCCGGGGTATTTATCGGCAAGGTAATAAGAATCTCTCGGAAATTTGGGCAAGATCTTCCCCAAAACCGTTTCCGATTCTCCATCGTGATAAAAATAGGCGGTATCGAAATAATTTACCCCGTGATCGAGCGCGTAGCGGATCATGGTTTCCGTCAGATTCTCATCGATATATGATTTTCCGTCGATTTTCTTGCGCGGCAAGCGCATACAGCCAAGCCCCAAAAGGGGAAGGGGTTTTCCTTGAAAAGAGCGTGTAATCATCGCGTTCTCCTATTATAAATTCGGGTATTCGATTTTCGTTGGCATCCCGCTTCGGCAGGATTCCACCACCGCCTCGCAAACCGCCACGGTTTTTGCTCCTTCGATCGAAGAGATGGCAACTTCCTTTTCGTTTAAAAGCGCATCCAAAAACATCGCCAATTCTTCGTCGGTATTGTGGTGATTGATCGCCACGGGAATGGCTTGCGGCACGGTGAATTTGCGTGTTCCCGATGCGGGATGAATTTCTTCCCCTTCAAAAAGGGTAAGAGAGCTTGTTTTGTTGTCGCAAATGATGGTGCCGCGCGTTCCGTAAAACACGCTTCGCATCGTGTAGTTTCGCTTGCATCCGATCGAAGTGAGCACCTTTCCGTTCACTCCGTTCGGGAATTTCATAATGGCAATCGAGCAGTCGTCCACCGGCCAATCCGTGAGGCATTTTCGGCTGGAAAGGGCATAAACCTCGGTGGGATCGCCTGCAATCCAGCGCAAAAGATCGATCGCGTGGCAGCCGCCTCCGATCACCGCGTGCCGTTCGGGGGTTACTCGCCAATCGCCAACTCCGCGGATTCTGCTGTAATCGTGAGCATATTCGCTTTCAATAAAGTAAAGCTCGCCGATCACTCCGTCGTCAATGAGCTTTTTTGCCTTTTTAAAAGCAGGCGTAAAGCGCGAAACCTGCCCGATCATCAGAATTTTGCCCGTTTCTTTTTCTGCCTTCACCATCTGCATGCACTCTTGGCTCGTGAGCGCCATCGGCTTTTCGCAAAGCACATGCTTTCCCGCCTTCAAAAATGCTTCGGTCATTTCCCTGTGAAGTTGATCGGGCGTGGCAATTATGGCAAAATCCACATTTTCATCGTGCAAAAATTCGCGCCAATCGGTGGCGGTTTTTTCGGGTTTGAATTCAGCGGCAATTTTCTCCATCCGCTCGGTATCGGGATCACAAATGCCATAAAGCTTTGTGTGGAAATTCTTGTGAACGGAGCGAATGTGCTCAAGCCCCATATTGCACCCGATCACCACCGCGCCAAACATCTTGTTTTCCATCTGGTAATCCCCCTTGAGATTTACTAAATTCATTCTAGCACCTCTCCGATTCAAATTCAAGCCCCGCAAAACAAAAAAACAGATTCCCATTTCGGGAATCTGTTTTGAGTGATCTTATAAACCGGTTGGAACCACTTTAAGTCCTTTTTGTGTGCGGATCAGAGTGAAGTTTTCTTCGAAGGTTTGCTCCCATTCTTTGCCGTCTTCGTCGGTATAGTCAACTTTGATAAATGCTCTTCCTTCGATGGCGGAATTGAAGCCGCCAAACGAAAGTGCTTGGTGTTCTCCGGTTGCCACACTGATCAATTTCACTTCGTCGATTGATTTTACTTTCTCGGGAAGAGATGCGCTGTTGAGGAATGTTTCAAGAAGACCTGCCTTGTCATTCACGTCGAAATCAAGATCTGCAAAATTTGCGTCCAGTGCGGAAGTCAGTTCCTGCAAAGGAAGAAGTTCTTGAATCTTCTTTGCGTCGCATTTTTCAACTGCCTGCACATATCGATTCACAATGCGGTATTCCTCTGAGGTGTTCGGAAGCAAAAAGCAAAGTGCACCGATCAAACCTGACAGGATCAATACAAATGAAATGATCAAGCCCTTTTTATTTTTCATCACAAGATTTCCTCCGTTTCTTCAGATTCGGTTGTAGTGGGTATTTCGGAAGTTGCAGGCGCAATCGGAGCAGCTGCCTCGGGCGCTGCAGAAACTGCGGGGGTAGCTGCAGCAACAGGTGCCTGCGCTCTTGCGGCTTTCTTTTCTTTTGCACTGCGGATCCATTCGGCGAGAACTTTGCGGTTGAGAATTAAAAGCACAATTCCTGCAAGGAAGAGAATGCCAAATACTACCACAAGCGCGATCTTCCAAACAGAAAGTTTCACAGCGGTAAAAGTAATGTCATAGGTAGCAGTTGTTAAAACTGCGTCTTCTTCGGTTTTGGCTCCGTCAAAAAGCACATCCGAAAGAAAGCTTTCTGAGTTTTTAAAGGTAACGGCTGCCTCGCCGATCAAAGCGTCAAGACTGAATTCGATTTCGCCGTAGTATGCTTTGGTAAAGGCAGAATTAGTGCCGGCTTCTTTTACGCGAATCGAAAAATATTCACCCTCTTCATCCTTGGAAGCGGGAGCAACGAAGGAATTGATCTTTTTCGAGAGTTCAACAAAATTTCCTTCAAAGGTGATAAGCAAAACATTATCTTTTTTCTTTGTCTTGGCAAGATCCTTCGCTTTTTGTTCCATTGCGTTCATCGCAGCATCCTGAATTTCTTTCTTCAGCGCTTCTTCTGCGGTGAAAAGGAAGGTCACACTGCCTTTTTCGGTATTCTTAATGTCTACTTCCAGTTCCACGGAAGCAAATCCGATCTTCCAATCAAATTTAAATTCTGCTTCATTTCCGATTGTAGGGCGGTAATTAAGTATGCCGTCATAAAAGTTTGCATTGGATTGTTCATCGGAAAGGGTGGTGTTGTCAAAAAGGATCAAATTGCTTTGCATGGGAGTGTAGTAATCGTAATCCAAATAATAAGAACCGTCGAGTTTTTCCTTCACGGTAACATTTGCCACACCTGCACTGTCTTTTGTAAGCGCAATATCAACGGAAAAGCTGTTTTTTGATTGCAGAACAGCGTCTGTTTTCTTCACAAGATCAGTAGCATCTTTTGTGTCAACTCGGATGATGTAATCGGTGCGGTTTCCGTCTTTCACTTCTTCAAAAGAGCCATTTTTATCGGCAATCTTTTTCATGTATTCGCTCAGATTGCATCCGCTTTCCTTCAGATCTTCTACGGTGCTTTCATAAGCGGTGAAGGTGAAGGTTCTTTGATAGGTGCCGTCGAGATTCAATGTGGTTTCCACATCGATCGAATCCAAGCAGAGAAGTTTTTGATCGTCAACGGAATAGGAATCGCCATAGTTGGTATTGTATTCGGTTTCATTCACATAGAATTCAAGATCGCCGATTTCATACCATTCGGAGGTATCTTCGTGGGTTACCACACCGGAGGTCTGAAGTGCGTTGAAATACCAGCGGATCAGATCAAAAGAAGTGAAGTTTTCTTCAAATTTCACACCCTTCTTGAAAACGGTGCTTTGATTTTCATAAATCACATTGGGAACGAGCTCGGTGTCGCCGCCTTTTTTAATGAGTTTTTCCACCTTCGAGCGATAGTTGTCAAGATCTTCGAATTCAACGGTAAAGGTGAGAAGCGCGCCCGTGTCGTCGGTGGTCATGGAAACCGTCATTTCCTCAGGAAGATTGGCATCTGCCACCGATTTGAGTGCATCGGCTCCACCGGTAACATATTCTTCCAAATCGTCGCTGTCGATTTTCACTTCAATCATTCTTTTGCCTTTGAAGTTTTCATTGATCACCATTTTTGTGGAAATATCTGCGCCACAACTTGCAAGCGCAAACACCAGTGCGAAAAGCACAAGAAAAAGACCGATTTTTTTGATATTTTTCATATTGCTACCTCAAAATTTGTGAAACAAGATGCAGCGAGGGCTGCATCTTGTAACATTTTGTTTATCACGTTTTGTTTAGAACATGTTGCCTAAATTTTCGAGCATGTTCATTGCATTTCCGAGAGTACTGCCTGCTACAAGGCAAACCACAATCACAACAATCGCGGCAACCACACCCCAAGTGCCAACATAGGCAAGGAAGGGAGAGGTTTCGAGTTTTGCAAGTTTCTGAATTCCAACATAAAGAAGAATAGCAAAAGCAACAAAGCCAACCACGGAAAGGATAGATACAAGAGGCATCCAAAGAAGTCCGAGCACAAGGTTGAGAAGCCAAATTGCACCCAAAGGAAGGGAAGCGGCGGATACGAGATTGAATACGTTAATCAGACCAATGTTCTTTTTGAAAACAACCTTCATCATAGCGAAAATGGCAAAACTCATAAGGAAATATACGCCAACGCTGATCAAAAGACCGTAAAGGAAGCAGCTTCCGAAATTGTAAATCTGACCAACAGCGGTTTTGATGGCGGTCTTCACATAGTCGCCCATTCCGAGCATTCCACCCATCTCACCCGTGGCTTTCATAGCGGTGTTGATAAGAGAATTAAACACTTGATAAATCGAAGAGTAAACATTGGTGCAAAGAGCAAAGGTGTAGGTAAGCCAGGAAATCAAAGCAAGCAGAATCCATTCAGAACCATGGCTTTGAGCAGCTTCGCCCACCGTTTTCACGGTGTTTTTCGAGAAGATGCCCTTCAGAACCTTCAAAAAGTTCTGAATCATGGGGTTGGGAGCGGGAACTGCGCTGGCAGGAGCTGCACTAGCGGGAGCCGCACCAATTTGAGCGCCGCAACCATCGCAGAATTTTACGTCGTCGGGAAGGTTTTTGCCACAATTACTACAAAACATTTCTTAAATCTCCTTTTTTGTTGATATTTTGTTTTATGCCATTGATTTTTTATACTTGGAAAGGTTCACACTGAAAAGCACAAGAACAGCAATCATGCAGATCTGTGCAATAATCGTGCCGGCGGGAAGGGAATAGAGGGAAAGCACCTGCTGAATCGATTGTGCTTCATAATAGGAAAGTTCGCTGGCTGCCGCAGAGAAGATAGATTGAATCAAAGAACTGGCACCCAACATGGTAAGGAGGGAAAGTGCGCTG
Source organism: Eubacteriales bacterium (assembly GCA_045658765.1). GTDB lineage: Bacteria > Bacillota > Clostridia > Oscillospirales > SIG627 > RGIG5579. The sequence goes on from JAZOVP010000014.1 coordinate 6,363, forward strand.
ATGCCCACGGTAATGTAATTGAAAACAATCGTAGCGCCAAAGCCGCTCTTTTGGGGAACTCCGAGAAGCAGGGTTTTTTTCATGCTGCCGATGGAGGCAAGAATGCAAAATTCGTATGCAATCGGAATTGCCACAATTGCAAGAACTGCAATCATAATGCCCACTAAAATGCCGGTGGGATTGAAGGAAACCGATGGATCGGAATAGTAATAGGAATTATCGTAGCTGAGTTGATCGAAGAGCGAATTGGTCTGCGAGATGATGAAAATCATGAATACTAAGTAAATAGCAAGCACGAGGAACTGACCGACCAAACGCACGATCGTGGCGGATTTTATGAACGTGAGTCCCGTGGTGGCGGCTTCGTTTTTCTTTCTGGACTGGGCAAAGGAAATCCAAAGTCCAATCAAAATCAAAAATACGGGAGTCATAGAAAGAAGAGAAACAACCTGACTTATCGAGGTGAAAATATTCAGCACACTTGCGGCTTCATAGCCACCCATCTGATATAAAAGCTCGTTTAGATCGTTGGATTGACCCAAAATTCCCAAGAGCTGACAAAGCACCATGATTGAGTAAAGGATGGTAGCAACCAGCATCAGGGGGGAAGAAAGGGCCTTTTTCAAAGCCGCGATCGAAGGATTGGCGTGGAGGGGCGCTTTTGGTGCGGGAGTGAAATTTGCCTGAGGTGCGCTTGCTTCATAAGCTGGCTGCACAGGAGGCACAAAAGCGGGCTGAACTTCGGGTTCGGATACCGCAGGTTCAAAGGTGGAAGGTGGTGTGGGCTGAAAAGCGGGTTCCGTTTGAGGAACGGGAGTTTCCACTTGGGCTTGTACTACCTGTTCTGGTGCGGCGGGCTCTGCCGCCACGGGATTTCCGCAAGCGGTGCAAAATTTTGCGCCGTCTGCGAGCATTTGTCCGCATGATCTGCAAAACATAGTTTTTTCTCCTTTATGTTACGATTTAATATGATTTAATAGTTAAAATCGATGGCGTACCATTTGCCGTCCATTTTAATGCAAAGAATGGAAGCTGTTTCGCCTTCCCCATTGATGAGGGCATCGATTTCTACTACTTTAAACTCTTCGATCTGCATGAGGTCGAAAGAAGTTGCTCCGCGATCTTCTGCAATGTCGCGAACATCTTCCATGGTGTAGTCGGAATCAAAATCGATTTGAGTGTTATAAATTTTGATGGTGCCAAAATCTTCGGGATCGATTTCGGTTTTCAAATAGTTTGCAACCGATTTTTTATCGGGATTGCACACACCAAAGTCCATTTCTTCGCTGATTTCCTCTGCGATTTCGCGGATCATAAAATCGGGCATACAATTCACATAAGCTTGCGGATCGGCAGTGATGGCAGCGGTTGCAAATTTTTCCGCGATTTTTTCGGGTTTGTTGCCCGCAATGTTCACGCCAACAATGATTCCCACCGCAATCACAACAACAGCTGCAACAGAGCCAATGAGGATAGAGAGCGTTTTTTTGTTTCTTTTCAGCGGTGGAGTAGTGCTGATTGATGGCTGCGAAGCAGGAGCGGGGGCTGTGTCAACCCGAGTGCCGCAACCGTCGCAGAATTTTGCGTTGTCGGAAAGATTCTTTCCGCAATTTCTACAAAACATAGTTTTGTACTCCTTTCAAAATCACCTTAGTCGGTGAACCTGCCCTGCGGCATCTGCTGTATGCACAGCACGGTTGGAATAGCCTCCAAAATATCACTTGCAAGCATGGAACGAGGTCCTTTTTTACCTGCAGCCACATCTCCGGCCATACC
>JAZOVP010000015.1:0-5570 GCA_045658765.1 Eubacteriales bacterium
GAAATTGATCTTCTGCTAAAACAAGGCAAAGCATAATTTCGCCGGTTGCCTTTGCTGAGCGCAAATATATATGGCGCACAAGGCCTGTGTTTTCAATTTCGTTGTAAGCAGAAATATGATTTTTTGTTAGAAAATTGCACACACAGCTTGCAATTTTAGAAAAGATCGGATCCTGAATGGTGCAGTGATCCACTTGGCAGACCTTGTGCGTTTTGGATGAATAAAATCCAAAAACAACTTCCCCGTTTTCTCCTTGCGAAACAGGAAATTGCGCTTTATTTCGGTATCCTGCGGTTTTCTCGGTTGAAAGAAGAGGTGAAACTTCAATATTCGAAAGTCCCTCCTTCTTGAGGCAACCTTGAATGTGCTGAATTTTTAATTTCTTTTCAGATTCATAAGAAATGTGCTGAAAGGTGCATCCGCCGCATCGCCGATTATGCGGACAAATCGGTTCCAAGCGATCCTCAGACGGCTGGATGAGTTCTTCAATCTTTGCGATATAATAGTTTTTAGCACATTTTATAATTCGAATTTTTGCAAAATCACCCGCAACTGCATTTTGAACAAAAACAACAGCGCCTTCAATTTTGGCAACACCAAAGCCAAGCATATTGGTTTCTGAAATTTTGGCTACAAGAATTTGATTTTTATGAAAAATCATAGGAAAACCTTTCGAGTAATAATTTTAAAGAGTTCTTGCAAATATGAGAAAAAAGATGTAAAATGGAGAAAAGAAGTTTTTTGCGGAGGTATCTTGTGAAGTTTCAATATAAAACAAAAGGAACCTGCTCACAGGCGATTCAATTCGATTTAGAGCAAAACATTGTGAAAAATGTTGCCTTTGTTGGCGGTTGCAACGGAAATCTAAAAGCGATTTCAAAACTTGTCGATGGAATGTCGGTGGAAGAAATCGAGGCAAAACTCAAAGGAAACACTTGCGGATTTCGCCCAACCTCTTGCGCAGATCAACTGGCACTTGCAGTTAGAAAAGCGTATGAGGGCAGTTTATAACTTTTGAAAAGCGGTTTTCGAATGAAAACCGCTTTTTTCTTAATCTTCAGTGAAAATATCCTTCATGCTATAGGCACCTGCCGATTTTCCGATCAAAAATCGAGCGGCACAAACAGCACCGTTTGCTAAAATTTCTCTGGATTGCGCGCTATGGCTAATGGTAAGGGTTTCCATCGGACCTGCGAACAAAACATCGTGTTCGCCAACAATCGTTCCCCCGCGCACAGCGTGAAGTCCGATTTCGTTTTCGGTTCTCTTTCCGCAAATTCCTTCTCTGCCGTAAACATATTTCATTTCATCAGGCATTACCGAAGAAATCTCATCAGCAATCATAAGCGCGGTTCCCGAAGGAGAATCCACTTTTTGATTGTGGTGCTTTTCGATGATTTCAATATCAAAATCAGGCAAAAGCTTTGCCGCTTTTTTTGCAAGCTGACAAAGTAAATTGATTCCGAGAGACATATTTGCAGAACGGAAAACAGGAATTTTACCTTCCGCATCTAAAATAAGTTTTTGCTCTTCAGGAGTGAAGCCGGTGGTGGCAATCACTGCGGGAACAGAATTTTTCACGGCAAAATTTAAAATATCGCCAATGGCCGCATGGAAGGAAAAATCAATGATCACGTCGGGCTTTTCTTTCACATCGTTACAAGAAGAATATACGGGGAATGCACATTCCGGCATACTCGGATCAACACCGGCACAAATTTCGAATTCATCGTGGTTTTTCACAAGTTCTGCAACCACTCTTCCCATTCGTCCTCCGCAACCGGTTAATAAAATTTGAAACATACTGAATCCTTCCTGATAATCTTTTTTTGATTTTGCAAAAACTGTTGAAAATCATATTATCTTGATGTATAATAAAATGAATGATTACTGCAAATAATATAGCATTTTTCATGCTTACTGTCAAATACTTTTTCTAAGGAATTCACTATGGATGCGGAATTTTTACTAAAAAAATCATCATATTATTACGATCTGCCCGCGGAGCAAATTGCGCAATCCCCTATTACCCCGCGCGATGCTTCGCGCCTTTTGGTTGCTTCTAAAAACGGCTCTGTTTCGGATCGCAATTTTTATGATCTCCCCTCTTTTCTCACCGAGGGCGATGTTCTTGTTATAAATCAGTCGAAAGTGATTCCTGCGCGACTTTTCTTCCAAGATATAAACACCGGATCACTTCTCGAGATTCTGCTTTTGCGCCAAAAAGAGCTTGATTTATGGTATTGTATGGTAAAACCAGGCAAAAAAGCAAAACCGGGCAAAAAATTCACCATCCAAAACGGTCTTTTGAATGCTGAAATTATTTCTATCGAGGAAAATGGCGACCGCTTGATTCATTTTGATTATGATCATAAAAAAACCTTCCTTGAGCTTCTCGATATCATCGGCGAAATGCCCCTTCCCCCTTATATCACAAAAAAACTCGAAGATAAAAATCGTTATCAAACCGTTTTTGCAAAGGATCTCGGTTCCGCCGCTGCGCCCACTGCAGGGCTGCATTTTACCCCTGAATTGCTTCAAAAAATCCGCGATATGGGTGTGCATATCGTGCCTGTTGTTCTTCATGTTGGCATCGGTACTTTTCGCCCTGTGAAAGAAGAAGATATCACCAAGCACCCCATGCACAGTGAATATTTCCATATCCCCAAGGAAAGCGCGGAAATTATCGCAAAAGCAAAAAAAGAAGGGCGAAGAATTATCTCGGTCGGCACCACTTCCTGCCGCACCCTCGAGAGCGCTTTTGATTCTTCCGGTAATATCGTTCAAAACGATACCAACACGAGCATTTTTATCTATCCCGGCTATCAATTTAAGGTTGTTGATGCGTTGATTACCAATTTCCACCTTCCCGAAAGCACTTTGATTATGCTCGTTTCGGCGCTTTTGGGATATGAAAATACAATGAAAGCATATCGCCACGCAGTGGAAGATCAATATCGTTTCTTCTCCTTTGGCGATGCAATGTTGATTTTATGAAGCGCTGTATTGCTATTTTCGGGCCAACCGCTTCCGGTAAAAGTTCCCTGGCGATTGAACTTGCAAAAGAGCTTGGTGGGACCATCATCTCCGTTGATTCTATGCAAATTTATCGCGAAATGAATATTGGCACCGCCAAGCCAACCGTAGAAGAAATGAGCGCTGTGCCCCATAAAATGATTGATATATGCTCTTGTTCCGCCCCTTTTTCCGTGTATGAATATAAAAAAATGGCAGAAGCCGAAATTGAGCAATCCCTTGCGATGAATCGGGTTCCGATTTTAGTGGGCGGCACGGGTCTTTATTTTGATGCCCTCTTTTTCAACACCAATTTTGGTGAAATGGAGATCGATCCTCTTATTCGCCAAGATCTTGAAAAACGCGCTAATGATGGCGAAATCGAATCGCTTCTTTCGGAGCTTGCAAAAATTGATCCGCAAACCGCGCTTGGGCTTTCTGTTCACGATCGAAAAAGAATTTTGCGAGCGCTTGAGGTATATTATTCCACCGGAAAAACCTTAACCGAATTCAAGGAAAATTCTCGCAAGAATAAGCCAAAATATTCCTTTTTAAAGATCTTTTTAAACTATTCCGATCGAGAAAATCTTTATAATAGAATCAATCTCCGCGTGGATCAAATGATCGATAGCGGTCTTTTGAAAGAAACCGAGTCCCTTTTAAAAAGCGGGGTTTTCGATTCAAAAACCTCGGCGCAAGCCATCGGCTATAAGGAACTTCTCCCTTATTTTTCAGGTGAAAAGGATCTTGATTCTTGTATTGAACTCTTAAAGCAAAAAACCAGAAATTATGCAAAGCGTCAGTTAACTTGGTTTCGTCGTTATGATGATTCAAACTCTATTTTTATGGATCGCGATTCCGATCCGATCAAAACCGCGCTTGAACTTTCTAAAACATTTTTAAAGGAAGGATCCTATGAAGGCAAAGAAAATTCTAACTAACCTTGCTGTCTTCTTACTTTCGGGTTTCATCATCGTTTATATCATGATTCAGCTCATTTCCGGAATCACAACCGATGTTGTATACGAATATACCACCGAAAAAACGATTGAAAACACGGTGGAAGCCACCGGATATCTGATTCGAAATGAATCCGTGATTTATGCGGAAAATGAAGGTGTTTTATCCTATTCTGTTTCCGAATTTCAAAAAATCGGTGTCGATCAGCTGATTGCAACCGTTTATGCAAGCGCCCATGGTGTTGATGTTCAGCAGCAAATTGATCGCTTGGAGAAAAAGATCAATATTCTTTCTCGTTCCTCCATCGATTCCGGATATCAAACCTCGGATGTTTCCAAGATCGACGATAAGATTTTTTCCACTCTCATTCAAACCAAAGCATCTCTTGCGAAAAACGATCTTTCTTTGGTTTCTCAGCAAAAAGAAGATCTTTTGATCAATCTGAATAAAAGAATGCTCGTTACCTCGGGAAAAGGCGATTTTTCCGAGCAGATTACCGAGCTTCAGAATGAAAAAAGCAATCTAACCGCTTCCCTTCAAACTCCGCTTTCCACTGTGTATGCAAAGAAAACGGGTTATTTTTCAACCCTTCTCGATGGTTTTGAAACGGTTTTCCATCCCGATACCCTTTCTTCCCTCACCATCGAAGGATTCGATCAGTTGATTAAAACTCCGAAATCGGAATACACCGCATCCGCCATCGGCAAAATAATCACCGATTATGATTGGTATACTCTTTTTGAACTTCCCGCAAAAGATGCAGAATCCTTTAAAGTGGGAAAAGTTTATCAGGTTGGATATTTATATTCTCCCGGTCAAAAAGTTAGCGCCGTGCTTCAAGATAAAATCACCCAAACCGATTCCGATCGTGCAGTTTTGGTTCTTCGAATCGAAGAAGTTCCTTCCGATTTCGACTATACCAGAAAGCAAACAATTCAAATTGTAAAAAGTTCCGTTCGCGGCGTAACCTTCCCCAAAACCGCCCTGCGCGTTTTGGATGGCGTTCAGGGAGTTTATGTGGTTACGGGAAACGTTGTGGAATTCAAAAAAGTTGATATTATCGAAACAACCGATGCCCAATATTTAAGCGCATCCAAATCCAAAGCAGACGATCCGAGCTCCGAATATTTAACCAAGCACGATCGCGTGATCACGGAAGGAAAAGATCTTTATGTCGGAAAAATCCTTGATTAATCAAAACCATCCGCTTTCCGAAGCTCAAAAACAGAACATTCAATCCAGCATTGAAAAAATCCAAAAAAACATTCTCGAAAGTGAAGCAAAAAGTCCATACGGTCAAAAAGCGCGCCTTCTTCTTGCCACCAAAACCAGAACTCCCGAGGAAATCAACTTCGCCCTTTCCCTTGGTGTGGATCTGATCGGTGAAAATCGGGTGCAGGAATTGCTTGAAAAGTATGACTATATTGATAAAGAGAAAACTCAAATTCACTTTATCGGCGCCCTCCAAACCAATAAAGTTAAGTATATCATTGATAAAGTGGATATGATTCACTCTTTGGATCGAATTTCACTGGCGGAGGAAATCAATAAGCAAGCGGCAAAAATCGGAAAAGTGATGAATGTTCTTTGCGAGG
>JAZOVP010000016.1:0-6875 GCA_045658765.1 Eubacteriales bacterium
CGAATCGTGGGCAAAACGGGATAGCTTTCCCTTTCGGCACCCACCAAAACCAAAACACTTTCTTCTTTTGTTTCATCGGGGAGCATTGAAAATGCTCGAATGATCTGAATTTGATTTTTGGTTTTCGAAAAATTTCCAACACACAAAATCACTTTTTTGGATTTGGGAATCCCATGCTTTTGATCAATATCACATTCTTTTTCTTCCGCATTCACATTCGTTCCGTTTGGAACCACAAAAACCTGATCGGTGTTTTGGAGATTGTAATACGAATCGGAAAACTCTTTTTTCATTCCACTTGCAATCACCGTGATCGGAATGGATAACGAATCGCTTTGCGAAATGATCTTTTGCTCCACCTTTCGAAGATATTCCGTTCCTCCTGCCGACTGATCGCGAAGGAGCCCGTGGAGTGTGATCAAAAAAGGAATTTTTTTCTCTTTCAGAAGTGCAATCAAATGATCGGTTACTGCAGTGCAGCCATGGATATGCACAAGATCGGGTTTTTCTTTTTTGATTTGATGCAAAATCAAACCGAGATTTAAGTAATAATATAAATTTCTAATCGCTTCTTTGTTTGGCACTCCGGCTCTTTTCATTTTGGAGTAAAAACGAAAAAGCCCTTTTTTTCTGCCAAAGATCAGATTGGAAAAAAGCGAACCACTCAAAACTAAAAAATCTTCGGTATCCCGCTTTGGCCCAAACGCATGAACGGAAAATTTCACTTCATTGCCGAGTTTCTTCACCGCGCGGGCAATATCGCACACCATAAAGCCAAAGCCCGTTTTATTTTTTGCATGCTCCCGAAATTCGGGAAAATAAAGATACGGGGCAACAAATATAATCTTCATTTTTTTCTCCGTTTTATTAGAAATTCAGATATTCTTTTGTTTCAATCGAGTCCAAAAGGGTTTTATACTCCCAAACATTGATCACAAAGTTTGCTTCTTTTGATCTCATCACAATTTTTTTCAGTTGATCCTCTGTGGTATTAAAAATCTCAAAAAACCACGTGGTTCCATTCTCAATTCGACGCTTCAAACATTTCTTTACCTTTTGCTTGCGAATCCAATATTGATCGATGGCAGTTCCATTTCCGCGAATCAAAAAGCTCGCCATGCCCACGAATTTATTAAAAACCGTGCTTTTTCTGGCGGGCGCGGGACTGAATAGCTCGGATTTCACATTCTTTACTTCCGGGATTTTCTGAAGAATCAATTCGTTCAAAACTTTTCTGTTATACAAAAGCTGCTGATCCCATGTCATAACCTCTTTGAGAAGAAACGGCATATAAATCGAAAAGCTTCTCTTGTTTCCCAGCATCGATTCAAAACCGCCAAACCGATTGCGAGAAGAACAAACATTGATCATGAAATCTTCAAAAATCTCGGTGTTTGACTGCCCGCTTTTTTTGCCCTGTTCTATGAACGAGTGCAATTCTTTTTCCACTTTTTCAATATCTTTTTTTCCCAACAAAAAGCAGATCGCAGAGGTTGATTTAACATTTCTCTTCAAACCGAAAATAAAATTCATAGCGCGAGAAGCGCGAGCTTTGAAGGAACTTGCATAATACACGGATGAAAAAAATTCGCGCATCACATCAAACAATTGATTTTCATCAAGTTGTTCGATATTGGCAGGCAATGCTCCGCCAACAATCTCTCCGGCACCGCCATTGAGCATCACATCAAAAAGCGGCAAATTTTCATCATACTTGAAAGAATTTCTAGCAGCGCCCAAAGGGAATTTGATCACTTTTTCAGCTATTTTTTTCTCTACTGTATCAGGACACCACTTCACGAATTTTAACGGAATATCATAGATCCTCGCCACTTCGGCCGCGTTTTTGCAGCTTTGCGCTAAAAAAACACCATTTGGTCTCGGAACACACAAATTGTAGCCGATCAAATTCATGCCGTGTTTTTTTGTGTAATGCGGGATAATTCGAGAATCCAATCCTCCCGATACTCCCAGTCCATATTTAATATCACCGCATTTTCGTTTGATTTTCAGCATTGCATCATCAAGCAAAGCATCCACGTGCTCAACCGCAACATCAACATCCTTAACTTCACCGGAATATTTAAACTCTCGGTATTTTTTCTGCATTACAGCATTGGTCTGAACACAATATTCTCCCGCCATCGCGGGCAATGAAAATTTCAAATTTCGTATTAACGTATCCCCATAGGGAGAGGGAGAAAGCAAGCACATTCTTGCCCTTTCTTGATCGATTTCATCAAGCGACGGCTTGATCACTTTCACAAGATCCCAGAAATTATCGGAAAGGAGAAAGGTATCGCCTTTATGATAGGTATACCACGCTTCGATTCCGTTTAGATCCGTGGCATAAAAGCATGCCTCTTCCGAAGCATAGGCAATCGAAAAAGCGCCTTCGAAATCATTGAGAACATTTGGATTTTCCCGCCAAGTGCTATTGGCAACTTCTTCATAAGAAGCCCCAAACACTTCCCCGATAATAAAGGTTTTGCCGTCTTTTGCGGCATAAACGGGAGAGGGAGTTTGGCGCGGATAAAGAAATTCTGCCTGAAGCAAATTTCCTTTCTCGTAATGAATCAAAAGCGACATAGTTCCTCCGCCGGAATTCCGGTCTTACATAAATTTTCCTTCTGCTTTGAGCTGATAATAATGCTCTTCGTTGCGTTTTTTAAACACCTTCGCAGGATGCCCACCCGCGATACCGCAGGGCTCAATATCCGAAACAACCACACTGCCCGCCTGCACAATCGCGCCTTCTCCAATGGTAACCCCTTGAAGAATCGTAACATTCTGCCCGAGCCAAACATTATCTTCGATGGTAACATCGCCGTCGATGGTGGTATCGTCGTAAGGAATGGCTTTTCCGAAATCGTAGTTGTGATTCGAGGTGAGGATCAAAATCCCTGCGCCGGAATGGAAATTATCTCCGATAGAAACCTTTCCCTTCCCCGTAATCTTCATTCCGTTGAAATGGCAATTATTTCCGATGATGGTTTTCGGGGAAAATTTGCACCAATGATTCACATGAAGCCCTTTTCCCGTTTTGGCCGCTTTGCGCTTGCAAAGTGCGGTAAAAAATTTTGTGCGAATTTTTCTGAAAATTTTCCCGATCATTGATTATCCCCCGTGAGTTCAGATAAAAGAAGGTGCTCCTTTGCGAGCATACAATACTGAAGTTCGCTCAATTTCTGATACTTTTTATGATTGGAAAGATTATCAATCACCACGCCGATTCCATTGTGATAGGCCTGATTGAGCGTGGTGGAATAAAGCGAAATGGCATTTTTGGTGCGAAGAAGCGATTTTTCAATGGAAACTTCTTTTGTGTTTTCGATCGCGATTCCGCAAAACAGTTCCTTTGCATCTTCTGCTTTGGTGTATCTCGGATGAGGGCGAACCGAAACACGCGCACCTTTTTCGGAAAGCTTTTTCAAGCTCGATGCGATATTACGAAGGGTTTCTTTATCTTCCGCGGCGAGGTAATAAGTATAATCGTATTCCTTTTCGGGCGGATTTTCCATTTTGAGTTGAAGCGAAGAGGGCACCTCAACACGGAACTGCTCTTTTTCTGCGCCAAGCTCAATTAAAAGAGCGGCGTAGCACGAATCCCAAACATAATACTCATCATAGCAAGCAAAGGCATCGCGCATAAAATAGAGCTTTTCGCCGTGCATCACATTGATCAGGCGAACCTTCTTCTCGCGGCAATAGCCGGACATCACGGGAGAAGCAAACGAAAATTCATCGCAACAAAGAATTGCCTCGGGCTGATGGCTCTTGATCAAATAGCTATATTTTGCAAGCTTATAAATCACCTTCAGCCAAAACATCCACGAAATGGGATAGCGGAAAAAGATCTTCTTTAAAAAGGCAAGATCCTCCCGATCCAAAGCGCGATTCTCTTCCCGAGCGATTTTCATATCGGGAAAACGGCGGCGCAACGATTCGGGAACAATGCTTTCGGGGTGCGCGTTGTTCACAAACACACACTCGATTTTCTTTTCAAAAGCACACTTATTTTTTTGATAGCAAATCAAATGAAAAAGAGCAACAGGAAGCGCACCGAGATTTAAAATCGCAAAAAGGAAAGGGCCGTATAATTTCATTTGGCAGCGATACTGAAAGAACCCGCGTTCGATTTCATCACGCGGCTGCCCTAATTTTTTCAGAAACCTTTCCTGCTTTTCCTTCGGATAGGTAAACAAACTGTCTTTCTTTTTTTCAATTGCAATCGCAATTTTTTTCAGGAACATATTCTTGTTTTCCTCGCATCAAATTCTAAAAATTGAAACCAAGATGAGAAAGAGAAAAATTTTCTTCTTTTCTGATCTGTTTTGCACAAAGGCAATTTTTACTTTGTGTGTTTGATATAAAAAAACTTTTTAAACACGCCCCAAACCAGATTTTGGAAAGTATAGAAAGCGGAAGCGAGGGCGCTTTTGTTTTCCGCTTCGCGAAACAGTTTATAATGCCATTTGATGAGTTTTAAATACCCCTGATTGCTGATCGATCCGCTTCTTTTTCGGTATTTTGCCAGCACTTCGCCCAAGCGGTAGCAATCTGCCTTGCGGCAAGCTTTCAGCCACATTGCATAGTCGTTATTTTTTTTGATATCGGCAATCTGAATCAACCCGATTGTTTCGGCATCATACATCACCGTAAGGCATCCCATCCAGCAATACCGATACATTCCGCCTTTGGTGATGCGCTTCGGACCGCGCACAACATTGCCGTTTTCTTCGGAAGCTTCATTCATTTCTGCATAGTCGGTATAAGAAAAAGAACAGCCGTTTTCTTTCATGAACAAAATCTGCTTTTCGAGCTTTTCGGGGTGCCAAAGATCGTCGCTATCCAAAAAGGCAATCCATTTACCGCCGGCTTCCCGAAGCGCGCGATTTCGCGATACTGCGGCACCGCTGTTTTTCTCGTTTTTCAAAAAGCGAATTCTTTCATCCGAAAGAAATTCCTTCACCACCTCATCGGTATCATCGGTGGAGCAATCATCCACGATAATCAATTCCCAATGAGGATAAGTTTGCGCCTGCACGGAACGAATGGACTCTGCGATAAACTTTGCCGTATTATACGACGGCATCACAATCGATACCAATTCCCTCATTTGCTGCCCTCCAAAAGCGCTTTGGCTTCTTTTTGCTTTTTGGCATAGGTTTCTTCATCCACTTTGCCTTCCTGCAAAAGCCAATCGCCGAAATCAACATCCGAAACGGTGCCTTCGCGAACCGTGTCGCTCCGTTTCAAAACCTTGCCCACCGTTTGCAAAATAATCTTGATATCGCCGAAAAAGGTAATTTTCTGATCGATATAAGAAAGATCGTATTCGAATTTTTGCTCCCAGGTGATATTGTTTCTTCCGTTCACCTGAGCAAGACCCGTGAGCCCGGGGCGCACACTATGACGGCGGCGCTGGGCTTCGCTCATAAACACCATATCGCGCACAAGCTGCGGACGGGGGCCAACCACAGCCATATCGCCCGATAAAATATTAAAAAGCTCCGGCAATTCATCCAAACTCGTGCTGCGAAGGAATTTGCCATAGGAATTGAGACGAACCTCATCCGGCAGAAGATTTCCTTGGGCATCTTTTTCCGAGGTCATGGTGCGGAACTTAATGAGTTTAAAAATTTTTTCGTTTCCATCTTTTCCGATCTTGCCGGGGCGAAACTGAGTGAAAAAGGGATTTCCCTTCATGAAAATCGCGCCCAAAACAATCAGAATCAAGAGAACGGGAGAAAGAACAACGATTGCCAGAAAAGACAACACAAAATCAATCATTCTTTTGAAAAAATTGGTATACATAATTTCTTCCTCATTTCGATTCGGCGATCCGATTTTTTTGAAAAATCTTGCCGAAAAATCATTTTCCTGAAAATGCAAAATAAACGCTGATTCTATTATAAAGGAAAATTCCCGAAAAATCAAGCCGTTTTTCGCCTTTTTTTGATTGCATTTTTCGGATTTGACGCCCCCTTCCATTCACTCTATCATACCTCAAAAAACACGGGAAATTTTGTCGAAAAAAGCGCTTTCGAAAAATCTGTTTTTCGATCATTTTTTAGAAGTTTTTGTGCTTATCAAAACCAATAAAAATAGCGATTCTTCAAGCAGAAGAAGAGTCCTATTCTTTTTTTCGGCGGTGCTTTGAGTTTTTCCGAAATTGAACTCGATCCCCCAAGTCCACCTTCTTTATGCTCGTTTTCCCATTTGGTTTTCCGTTCACACTGCGGCAAGTTCCCTTTTTGGGCCACAAACTCTCCGAAAAATCCATGCAAAAGATTGCATTTCTCCGCTTCTCACAGTGCCCACCATAGCGGCTTGGATGTTTCTTTATGAAACCATGGAAGAAGGCACTCCCCTCCTTCTCGGCGGGATTCCCAAGGCATGGTTTGCAAAAGGATTTTCGGCAATCGGCATCGGCACTTCCTTCGGCAAAATCAATATCAAAGCCGATAAAGGCAGTGTTTCCCTAAAGTTTTCCGCCCTTCCCAAAAAGCCGATCCGCCTCATTTTGCGCCATCTTGATTCGGAAAATATCCTCGAAGGCGCGGAGCATATCGCCTCGATCGAAAAAATATCATCCTCCTCGCGCCGAAATCCAAGGCCTTCACTCTCGAATTTTCATAAAGAAAAATAAATCTTCAATATAGCGAAAAAGTCTATCTTTTCAGCAAAAGAAAAACACCCTGCCGAGCAGGGTGTTTTTTCTTAAATTATAATATTTTTTCTATTTCCTTCAAGCTTTGCTCGGTAAAACCCATCTTCTTTTCGCTTGGATTTTCCTTTGATTTGGGATTATAAAATAGGGTTTTCATTCCAAAATCAATCCCGCCATTCATATCGGAAGAGATCGAATCACC
>JAZOVP010000017.1:0-13707 GCA_045658765.1 Eubacteriales bacterium
AAAAAAACCTCCGAAAATTCGGAGGTTTTTACAATTTTTATTTCTGGGTGAGTTTTGCAATTTCTTCTGCGAAATTGTCTTCCTTCTTTTCGAGGCCTTCGCCTTTTTCGTAGCGAACAAATTCAGCAAGAGCAAATTCTTCGCCGAGTTCTTTTGCTACGGAAGCAACATACTTACCAACGGTGAGCTTATCGTCCTTAACATAGGCCTGCTCGGAAAGGCAGTTGGTGGTATAGAATTTCTTGAGTTTGCCTTCTACCATCATACCAATTACCTTTTCGGGTTTCTTGGCATTGGCAGGATCGTTTTTGATCTGACCTTCGATGATTTCCTTTTCCTTTGCGATTGCATCGGCGGGAACGGAAGCGGGATCAAGATACAAGGGGTTCATTGCAGCTGCCTGCAAGCAAACGTTCTTTGCAGCTTCGGCAAATGCTTCGTTGTCGAGAACTTTGGTCATCTTCACAACAACACCGATGTTGCCCTTGCCGTGAACATAGGAAGCAGCAGCGCCTTCGATGATAACAAAGCGGCGGATATTGATGTTTTCACCGATGGTGAAGATCTTATCCTTAAGAGCAGCTTCTACATCCAAACCGTCTTTGAATTCCTTCTTGAGGAGTTCTTCCACGGAAGCGGGACGGGTTTTGAGGATGATTTTGAGAAGATCGTTTACAAATTCGCCGAATACTGCGTTCTTTGCAGCAAAGTCGGTTTCAATGTTTACTTCGATCATAGCTGCGGTGTGGGTTTCAGCATCGAGAAGGATGGAAACCAAACCTTCAGCAGCGATACGGCTGGATTTTTTAGCAGCAACAGCCAGACCCTTTTCGCGGAGGATCTTGATGGCTTCTTCTTCGTTGCCGTTTGCTTCAACAAGAGCCTTTTTGCAATCCATCATACCAATGCCGGTCTTGGCTCTGAGAGCGGCAACGGCCTTTGCAGTAATTTCCATTGTGATTGATTCCTTTCTAATTTATGCTTCGGTAGCTTCTTCAGCAGCTTCTTCAGCCACAACTTCAGCTACTTCTTCGCTCTGCTCGGGAGCAAAAGCATCGTCGCCCTGATGACCTTCGATTACAGCGTTTGCCATAACAGAAGCGATCAGGCGGATGGCGCGGATGGCGTCGTCATTACCGGGGATCACGTAATCTGCTTCTTCGGGATCACAGTTGGTATCAACGATAGCAACCATGGGGATGCCGAGTTTCTTTGCTTCGAGAACGGCATTTCTTTCTTTCTTGGGGTCAACCACGAAGATTGCGCTGGGAAGACCTTCCATTTCTTTGATACCGCCGTAGTTCTTTTCGAGATCGGCGATTTCTTTCTTGTGCTCGAGAACTTCCTTCTTGGGGAGGAGTTCGAAGGTGCCGTCTTCTTCAAACTTCTTGAGTTTGTTCAAACGGGCAATGCTCTTTTTGATGGTTTTGAAGTTGGTAAGCATACCGCCGGGCCAACGCACGTTTACATAATACATGCCGCATCTGAGGGCTTCTTCCTTGATGGCATCCTGCGCCTGCTTTTTGGTACCAACGAAGAGAATGGAACCGCCATCCTGAGCGATGTCGCGAACGAAGTTGTACGCTTCTTCCACTTTCTTAACCGTCTTCTGAAGGTCAACGATGTGGATTCCGTTTCTCTGGGTGAAGATGTATTCCGCCATTTTGGGGTTCCATCTTCTGGTTTGGTGGCCGAAGTGAACTCCTGCTTCGAGGAGCTGCTTCATAGAGATGATGTTGCTCATAATTGTCCTTTCCGGGTTTTACCCGCCACGGCCTAAACAAAGAACAGCTTTCGCCGACCCTCTTTGCCGAAAAAAGACCGTGTGTGAATTTTTTTCGCATTATCTTAACATAGAATCGAAAGAAAATCAAGAAGGAATCATAAAAATACCCTCCAAAAATCTCCATTCCGATCAAAATTTACAAAATGTTCATAGCATCCCGATACTCTTTGAGAAGATATGCCTTCGAAACGAGTGCGGAAATATGATCCCAAGGAAGAATTTCATCTTCGGGGATGGTGCGATTCGCATAGAACGAAGAATCGAGCCCTGCTTCCGAAATGGCTTCTTCCCAAACATCCAAACGGAAGAATTCATCCCAAGAATCAAATTTCTGCCCTTTTCTAAATGCGATTTCAATGGCGCGGGAAAGTCGACGATCCCCTCTTGCGAGCACCGCCTCCATTCGACTTGCTCTGGCATCGTGCCAACTATAGCTGATTTTTTTGGAGGTGATATTCTCACGCACAAGTTTTTGCTTTCTTTCCACTTCCTCGAGGGAATTCTGCCCTGCCCACTGGAAGGGAGTTTGGGGCTTGGGGATAAAGCAAGAAACACTGATATTCACATTCACCCCTTTGCCCTTGGGCTTATCGGGATTTTGATAATAAAGATTCACAATGCGCTGAGCAAGAGATGCAATGCCCTTCACATCGTCATCGGTTTCATTGGGAAGTCCGTCGATAAAATAAAGCTTCACCGCGCTCATGCCCGCCGAAAACACATAATTCATCGTGCGGGTGATATCTTCCTCGGTAACCCCTTTACGAATCACATCGCGAAGGCGCTGGGTGCCGGCTTCGGGCGCAAAGGTAAACGAGCCCTTTTTAAGACCCGGAATCTGATTCATGATGTTATGAGAAAAGCTGTCTACGCGCATCGAGGGCAAGGAAAGGCGCACTTTTTCATCGGGGCACCAATCTAAAAGCTTTTCACACATTTCGGGAAGACCGGAATAATCGGAAATGGAAAGAGCGCACATGGAAATTTCCGAATAGCCGCTTCCGCGGGTTGCAGCTTTCGCAAGTTCATTGAGTTTTTCGGGACTGCGCTCACGAATGGGGCGGCAGGTCATTCCCGCTTGGCAGAATCGGCATCCGCGCACGCATCCGCGAAACACCTCAAGCACTGTGCGATCGTGAACCGCTTCCACATGAGGAATCACGGGATTTACGGGATAAAAGGAATTTTCAAAATCCTTTACGATTCTCTTTTTAATTTTTGCGGGCACATCTTCAAATTTCGGAGTAAAGGAAGCGATGGTGCCATCTTCCCGATAGGTAACTTCATAAAGAGAAGGAACATAGAATCCCTCTAAATGGGATGCCTCGCGCAAAAACTCGAGCTTGGTTTTGCCTTCTTTTTTGCATTTTTCATAAAGCGAAACAAGCTCCGGCAGCGCCTCCTCCCCTTCTCCGATGCTCATAATATCGAAGAAATCGGCAAAGGGTTCGGGATTGTATGTACAAGGACCGCCGCAAAGAAGAATCGGATCGGATTCGGTGCGGTCTTTGGCATAAAAAGGAATTCCTGCAAGGGAGAGCATATAAAGAACATTGGTATAGCAAAGTTCATACTGCATCGTGAAAGCACAAATATCAAAATCGCGGATGGGATCGCCGCTTTCGAGTGCATAAAGGGGCACATTTTCTCTTTCGAGCAGATCGCCCATATCGGGCCAAGGGGCAAACACCCGTTCACACCAAACGCTCTCCATTTGATTGAGAACCCCGTAAAGAATTTTCATGCCCAGATTCGACATACCGATTTCATAGGTATCGGGAAAGCAAAAGGCAATTCTGGTTTTGCCTTCTTTTTCTTTGATGATCTCTCCCACTTCACCGCCGATATAACGACCCGGCTTTTCCACCTGATCCAATACGGAATTTAGTTTTTCGGGAATCATTTTTTATTTCCTTTCTTTTTTCAAAATGGGAGCAAGATACGCACCGGTATGGCTTTGGGAGCAAAGCGCAACTTCCTCGGGAGTGCCGCTTGCAACGATGGTACCGCCCGCATCGCCCCCCTCGGGGCCAAGATCGATAATATGATCGGCACGCTTGATCACATCAAGATTATGCTCAATCACGATCACGCTATTCCCCGCATCAGCAAGGCGATCAAGGATCCGGCAAAGACGATTCACATCGTCGGTATGAAGGCCCGTGGTGGGTTCATCGAGGATATAAATAGTTTTTCCCGTGCCGCGCTTTGAAAGCTCGCACGAAAGTTTTACTCTTTGGGCTTCCCCTCCCGAAAGGGTGGTGGAAGACTGACCCAATTTGATATATCCGAGGCCAACATCCTCAAGGGTTTGCAGTTTTCTTGCAATCGAGGGAATGGCTTCAAAGAATAAAAGCGCTTCGGAAACGGTCATATCGAGCACATCCGCAATCGATTTGCCTTTGAATTTCACCTCGAGGGTTTCGCGGTTATAGCGCTTGCCGTGGCAAATATCGCAGTTCACATAAACATCGGGCAAAAAGTGCATTTCGATCTTCACCGTGCCATCCCCCTGACACGCTTCGCATCTTCCCCCTCTTAAATTAAAGGAGAAGCGATCGGGTCCGAAGGCGCGCATTTTGGCATCGGGAGTTTTGGCAAACACATTTCGGATTTCGGTGAAAAGCCCTGTATAAGTGGCAGGATTCGAGCGAGGGGTTCTGCCGATGGGAGATTGATCGATGGCAATCACCTTATCCAGCGCTTCGATCCCTTCGATGGCACCGCTATCGCCGAGCACAGCATTGGCTCGGTTTAAATTTTTGGCAAGATACGGATATAAAATTCCGTTGATGAGCGAGCTCTTTCCGCTTCCCGAAACCCCCGTGATGCAAACGAGTTTTCCGAGAGGAATCGAAACATCTTGCCCCTTGAGATTATTCTGACGGGGAGAACGGATCACAATCTGATGGCCGTTTCCTTCCCTTCTTTTTTCGGGAATTTCGATTCTTTTTTTGCCCGAAAGATATTGCCCCGTGATGGATTCCTCCACCGCGCAAATCTCTTTTAAAGTGCCTTGGGCAACCACCTTTCCTCCGTGCACACCTGCACCGGGGCCGATATCCACAATGTGATCGGCGCTTTCGATGGTTTCGGTGTCGTGCTCCACCACAATCACGGTATTGCCCGAATCTCGCAGTTTCATTAAGGTTTTGTTAAGCTTGGAAGTAGCTCTTTGATGCAAGCCGATGCTCGGCGCATCAAGAATATAAAGCACACCCATCAGCCCCGATCCGATCTGCGTGGCAAGGCGGATTCTTTGGCTTTCGCCGCCCGAAAGGGTGCCCGCTTTGCGAGAGAGGGTGAGATACCCAAGCCCCACGCTTTTTAAGAATTCAAGGCGGGCGCGAATCTCTTTTAGGATTTCGCGCGCGATGAATTTTTCTTTTTCGGTTAGTTTTAAATTTTCAATGAATTCAAGTTCTTTTTCAACGGAAAGATCGCAAAATTCCGAAATATTTTTTCCACCAACGGTAACAGCAAGAATCTCATCGCGGAGTCGCTTGCCGTGGCAATCGGCGCAGGCAACGTCTTCAAAAAATTCTTCATAATAAGAATCGTGATACGTTTGATAACGCTCCATAATTTTGGGGATCACGCCGGGAAATCGGGTGATATAATTCTGAAGAATGCTCCCCTCTTTAAACGGAATGCTATATTCCATTTCGCCCGTGCCGTATAAAAGGGCTTGCATGGCTTCTTTAGAATATTCGCAAAAGGGAGTATTGAGGGTAACCCCAAAGGGGGCGAGCGCCTTTTTATATAAAATGCCCGACCAGTTGTTTTCCTTCATGGTTTTAAATCCGTTCACCTGAATGCCGCCATCGGCAAGAGAACGGTTTAAATCGGGCATCACTCTGCGGGGCGACACGGTGGGCTTCACACCAAGCCCATCGCAGGAGGGGCAAGCGCCATAAGGATTATTAAAAGAAAACATTCTGGGCTCAAGCTTTGCAATGCTGAAATTATGCTCTTCGCAGGCATAGGCAGTGGAGAAAGAAAGGATTTCCGATTCCTTCCCCTCTTCCCGCGATACAAGCTCCACCACAACCGAAGAGCCCGAAAGCTTCAGTGCTGTTTCCACAGAGCCGGCAAGGCGGTGCTGAATATCATTTTTCATCACAAGGCGGTCGATCACAATATCGATATGATGCTTTTTGGTTTTATCGAGTTCAGGCAATTCCTGAAGGTCATACACATATCCATCCACCTTCACTCGCACAAAACCCGCTTCTCTTGCTTGATCAAACACCTTTTCGTGCAAACCTTTTTTCCCCTTCACTGCGGGTGAGAGCACCTGAAAACGGGTGCCTTCGGGGAGCGCCATGATTTGATCCACAATCTGATCCACCGTTTGCGCGCGGATTTCTTTTTTGCAAATCGGGCAATGCGGAACACCGATTCTGGCATACAAAAGGCGCAGATAAACATAAATTTCCGTAACAGTGCCCACAGTGGAACGGGGGTTTTTGCTGGTGGTTTTCTGATCGATGGAAATGGAAGGAGAAAGCCCCTCAATGCTATCCACATCGGGCTTATCCACCTGCCCGAGAAACATTCTTGCATAGGAAGAGAGAGATTCCACAAAGCGGCGGTTGCCCTCGGCAAAGATAGTATCGAATGCCAAGGAAGATTTTCCGCTGCCCGAAAGCCCCGTGAGCACAACAAGCTGATCTCGCGGGATCTCGAGAGAAATATTTTTTAAATTGTGAACTCTTGCTCCTTTGATGACAATGTTTTCTTTTGCCACGTTCTTTTCCTTTTCTTTATTTTTGTTTTTGCAGTGCCATAAGCTGATCGCGCAGTGCGGCGGCGGTTTCGAAATCAAGCCGTTTTGCGGCGGCCATCATATCGAAACGGAGCTTTTCGCAAAGTTTTGCACGCTCGGCGGCGCTGAGTTTTTCTTTTAACTTTCGGGGTTTGGATTCTTTTTCGGTAACGGCGGGAAGAGATTGAATCTTCTTTATGATGCCGCGCGGGGTGATGCCGTGTGCCCGATTAAATTCTTCCTGAATGGTGCGGCGGCGGGCGGTTTCGCCCATCGCTTCTTTCATGGAATCGGTGATGGTATCGGCATATAAAATCACCTTGCCGTCCACATGCCTTGCGGCGCGGCCGATGATCTGAATCAAGCTTCTGCGGCTTCGAAGGAAGCCCTCTTTATCGGCATCGAGAATTCCGATCAAGGAAACCTCGGGCAAATCAAGCCCTTCTCGCAAAAGATTGATGCCAACCAAAACATCAAATTCTCCGCGGCGCAAATCCTTTAAAAGCTCCACACGCTCAAGGGTTTCCACATTGTGGTGCATATAGCGCACCCGAATTCCCTTTTCGGTGAGGTAATCGGTGAGATCCTCTGCCATTTTTTTGGTGAGGGTTACCACAAGGATTCGCTCTTTCTTTTCCACGCGGGTATAGATTTCACCGATCAGATCATCGATCTGACCTTCGGTTTTGCGAACTTCGCAAATTGGATCAAGAAGCCCCGTGGGGCGAATGATCTGCTCCACCACCTGCTCCGAGCGATCAAGTTCGAATTCGGCGGGAGTGGCACTCACATATACTGTTTGCCCAATCTTTTCTTCGAATTCATCAAAGCGAAGGGGGCGGTTATCAAAAGCAGAAGGCAGGCGGAAGCCATATTCCACCAAATTTTCCTTGCGCGCACGATCTCCAGCGCTCATCGCGCGAACCTGCGGGATGGTAACATGCGATTCATCCACCATCAAAAGAAAATCTTCGGGAAAATAATCAAGAAGGGTGAAGGGAGTGCTTCCGGGGGGATTCCCCGCAAACACGCGCGAATAGTTTTCAATGCCACTGCAATAGCCGATCTCGCGCACCATTTCCATATCGTAATTCACGCGATCGCGAAGGCGCTGTGCTTCGAGAACTCTGCCTCTGGATTCAAAATATTGAATGCGTTCGGCTAGTTCTTCTTCAATTTCACGAATTGCCTTTTCTCTTTTTTCAGCGCTGGTGGTATAGTGGCTTGCAGGATAAATCACGATGTGATTCAAGGCAGAAACCGTGGTGCCGGTGAGGGCATGAAATTCCGTGATGCGATCAATTTCATCACCGAAAAATTCCACTCTAACCGCAGTTTCGGAATTGCCCGCAGGGAAAATATCCACCACATCCCCGCGAACGCGGAATTTATTACGAACAAAATTCACATCGTTGCGCTCATACTGAATATCCACAAGCTTGCGCAAAAGATCATCCCTCGAAAGAAACATTCCGGGGCGAAGCGAAACGGTCATCGTGGAATATTCCTTGGGATCACCGAGGGTATAAATGCACGAAACCGAAGAAACGATAATCACATCTCTCCTCTCAAAAAGAGCGGAAGTGGCACTGTGGCGAAGCTTATCAATCTCTTCATTGATCGCAGAATCTTTTTCAATATAAACATCCTTGCCGGGGATATACGCTTCGGGCTGATAATAATCATAATAAGATACGAAAAATTCCACCGCGTTGTTGGGGAAAAATTCGCGCATTTCGGAGCAAAGCTGAGCGGCGAGGGTTTTATTATGAGCCAGAATCAGAGTGGGCCGATTGGCACGGGCAATGATATTTGCCATCGTGAAGGTTTTTCCCGATCCCGTTACCCCGAGAAGGGTTTGCTCTTTCATTCCGGCACCTATCCCCGAAACCAGTTTTTCAATCGCTTCGGGCTGATCGCCCGTGGGCGCATATTCCGAAACAAGTTCAAATCGATCCATCTTCCCCCTCCTTTCGTGGCGATAATACTCCATATTAAATTGATTATACCACAAAAAAAGCAGAATGTAAACAAAAAGCAGATGCAAAATTGCATCTGCTTTCCATATTGATTTATTTCTTTTTAAATATGAGGAAGTACCAAGCTGCCGCGCCGCCTGCAGCAAGAACGGAAACCAAACAAGCAATCACACCAACAGGAGAAGATTTTTTCTCTTCTGATTTGGTGGAGGCGGGTGCCTTGGTTACAGTGGTAGTTTTTTCTTCAGATTCGGGATTTGTGGTAGTAGTGGGTTCTTCTTTAGATTCGGGTTCAGTGCCAATTTTGGGAATTTCTTCCTCTTTGGTTTCGCCGCAAACAGAGCAAGTATATATTTTTACTCCCACTTCCAGTTCAGTTGCTTCTTTAGAAGTGACACCTTTATCAAATTTATGATTTTTTGTTTCTACTGCTTCCTGCACTTTAGTTCCGCAAACAGTGCACACGCCTTCCCTCACGCCGGCAATGGTGCAAGTGGGCGCTTTGATTTGAATCCAATCACCAAAACGATGCCCCAACGCGCTTACATCTTTGGTTTCTAACGTTTCGCAGGCAGAGCAAATTCTCTGCTCTTTTCCGCCCGTGGTGCAATCAGGGGATTGGATCTGCTTCCAAGAGCCGAAGGTATGGTTTTTACAAACGGCATAATGCCATGTTGCCGAAATTAACTCAATATTATTCTGAGCGATTGAAATGTCCGAGCGATCACTACCCCCGTACCAAACATCTGAAAGGGCTGTGCAACTCTCGAAAGCAAAATTTCCAATGGAAGTTACGCTAACGGGGATCGTCACTGATGTAATATTTTTGCAATCATCGAAGGCAAATGAAGCAATATTTTTCGTTCCCTCTTTGATTGAAACCGAACCCGAAACGGAATCTTTTACCTCAATCAAATGCTTGCCAATATAAAGAACTCCATTTTCCCAATTTGATTCATTGTTGAAATAGGCACATCCGAGAAACGCTTCCTCGCCAATGAAAGTAACGCTATCGGGGATGCTGATCGAAGTGAGTGATGTGCATGCACCAAAGGTACCAAAACCGATTTTAGTAACACCGTTTCCAATCGTAACAGAAGCCAGACCTGTGCAACATTCAAAGGCACACGAACCAATGGAAGAAACACCATCGGGAATCACAACAGAAGTAATACCCGTGCAGCCATAGAAAGCATAATCAGCGATGGCTGTAACACGTACTCCACCCAAGGTAGAGGGAATAGAAACAGCTCCGCTCACAGATGGGTTAACTTTTGTAATGGTGGCGCCTGTACCCGAAACAGAATAGGTATAATCCCCCGAGGTATCGGCAGAAACGGGAAATGTAAGAATACCATTGCAGAAAAAGGTAATAACAAGGGCAAGTGTCAAAGTAGAAAATGCAATTCTTTTTTTCATTTCGTCCTCCCGAAAATAAAATATACCACTACCAAAGCAACCATACAAAAAGCAAACCTCGATAGCCGCAAAACCAATTTGATACAAAGGGCAACGAAGTTTGCTAATATTCGCATTTTATCAAATCAAAACATTGTGAATACAGTGGGAACAAAACGCAAACAAAGACACCCTCAGATACAATTGATTTAGTATATCCATTTTACTATAAAAAAATCATTTTTACAAGATAAAAATAGAAGATTCAACATAATACCAAAAAACATAATTTATTTTTAATCACCGTTCTTTTTCTTCTTGCAAAAAAATTCGCTTTCTGCTACAATGGTTTGGCTTTGCTTTTACCATCGAAAAAAGCAATCAAAAAGGAAAGGAGATAAAATGAAGTTTATCCGCGAAATGATCAAAGATCGGGCTTTTTTTAAAACGGTGCTTTCGTTTGCAATCCCGATTGCGCTTCAGAATCTGCTTTCCAGCTCCCTTGCAATTATCGATAATGTGATGATCGGTCAGCTCGGGGATATTCCCGTTGGCGCGGTTGGAGTGGCGGCGCAGATTGCGCAGCTCATCAATATTTTTATTTTCGGTGTAACCGCAGGCGGCACGGTATTTGCCGCGCAGTATTGGGGCAAAAAGGATCTCGATGGAATCCGCAGAACCTATGGGCTTGTGATGCTCAACTGCGCTGTGATTTCGATCCTTGCCTCGTGCTTGATTGGATTTTTCCCCGAGGTTGTGCTCGGATTCTATACCAATTCGCAGCTCATTATTGCAGAAGGTGCAAAATATCTTCGCATTGCGGCTTTTTCCTATATTGGAATTGCAATCAATATGGGGCTATGCACCATCCTTCGCTCCACCGAATCGGTGCGGATTCCCGTGATTTCAAATCTTGTGGCGGTTTTCACAAATGTTGTGATCAATGCCGTTTTGATCTTCGGGCTTTTCGGATTCCCGCACCTCGGGGTTGAGGGTGCGGCAATCGGAACTCTTGTTTCCTCCTTTATCAATCCCATTTTTATTCTTTTGGTTTCTTATTTTAAAAAGAATGTGCTTCGCTCTTCGTTTTCCAAAATGTTTTCCTTCCCGAAAGGGTTTGTTTCCAAATTCTACCGCATTTCCCTGCCTGTGTTTTTCAATGAAGCCATGTGGGCTTTGGGGGTGGCGGGCAATAATATGGTGTTTGGAAGAATGGGCGAAAGCAATATTGCCGCTCTCACCATTTCCCGAACAATTGAAAATGTTGCTTTTGTTTTGATAGTGGGTATTTGCAATGCTTGCGCAGTGCTCATCGGAAAAACGATTGGTGAAGATAAATTTGATCTTGCCAAAACCTATGCCAAGCGCTTCACCCTCCTTGTTCCCTCGCTTTGCCTTTTGATCGGAGGCACAATCCTGCTTCTGCGCTCCCCGATTCTTTCCCTCTTTGAACTCTCGAGCGCGGCCCACGCTTCGGCGATGGTGCTCATTTTGATTTATTGCCTTGAAATGCCGCTTCGCAACATTCCCTATATTTGCATTGTTGGCATTTTCCGCCCCGGCGGAGATACCAAAACGGGTATGCTTTTTGATGTGCTCTGTCTTTGGTGCTTCTCCCTGCCGATCACGGTGATCACGGGTCTTGTGTTAAAATGGGACTTTTTAACCGTTTATTTATTGATGCTCCTTTTGGAAGATATTCCAAAAGCCACCCTTTGCCTGCGGCACACGCTTTCGGGAAAATGGGTTCATTCCGTCACATAAAAAAAGACTGCTCAAGGAGCAGTCTTTTTTTATTCATCTTGCTTTGGTTCAATGGAAAGCACCGTGAGATGATTTTCCTTCACGGAAAATTTGATCTCATACCCTGCAAAGAGAAAACCATAAATCCGATTGGGATCATGCTGATAGGAAGGGCGAGGATCTTCTCGAAGGATCTTAAACAGCGCCACTCTTTTTTCTTCGGGAAAGCTTTTGAAAAGTGAGCGATCGCAAGAAACAAAAAGTTCCTCCTCTAAGTGATCATCGGAAAAGCCACCCACCGCATCGGGATGGCAATCGGAAAAAGGAAGATAGGGCTTAATATCGAAAATCGGAGTGCCATCCATCAAATCGGCGCCCGAAACCACCAAAACTGGACCGTTTTTTCCTTTTTCAATGCGCAAAAGGCGCACCGAGGAAAGCCCGATGGGATTGGGGCGGAAGGGCGAACGAGTGGCAAACACACCAACACGCTGATTCCCCCCGAGCCGCGGAGGGCGAACGGTGGGACTCGATTTTTTATCCGCATTTTCGGAAAAATACCACAAAAGCCAAAGATGGGAAAAGCCCTCGATCCCGCGAATGAAATCCGGATTTTCAAATTCGGGCTCAAATTCAATGCGGCTTTCCAAATCCGATAAAATCCCGCTTTGGCGCGGAATGGCAAATTTAGTGGGGAAATCGCTTCGAATACGCGCGATGATTTTAAATTCCATTTTTTCTCCTTTTCGAATAAAAAGCCCCGCCTTGATGGCGGGGCTTTTGGCGACCTGAAGGGGGCTCGAACCCCTGACCTCTAGCGTGACAGGCTAGCGTTCTAACCAACTGAACTACCAGGCCATATATGGAGCGGATTACGGGGCTCGAACCCGCCACCTCGACCTTGGCAAGGTCGCGCTCTACCAAATGAGCTAAATCCGCATTGGGTGGTGCCTCCGGTCGGAATCGAACCAACGACACGAGGATTTTCAGTCCTCTGCTCTACCAACTGAGCTACAGAGGCATCGAAAGTGCTTGTAGTATACCACGCTCCCCTTCACTTGTCAAGAATCAAAATGAAAATAGAATCACGAAAATTTATTTTCATTTTCATTTTCGGCAAGTTTTAACAAAGAGCATCAAAAAGATCGGCAAGTCTTCTTGCACTATTTTTTAATTGAACCACACCCTCAAAAACATTCTCCTCGGAGAATAAATCCAAATGGGCATACGATTCCAAGGTGAAATACCCGCAGTAACCGATTTCTTTGAGCGCTTTCAGAATTGCTTCAAAATCAATGCTTCCCGAAAACGGGATCTGGTGGAGATCGTTTCGAAGATCATTATCGTGGATATGAAGTGCGCGGATGCGCGAACCCAAAGCTTTGATCATATTCACTGCGCCATCGCCCGAGCCGCGCATTTCGGCATGCCCCAAATCAAGACAAGCCACAAAAGATTCATCTGCAACCGCATCAATATGCTTCTTGAAATCCTCGCCGGTGGAGCAAGCGGCAAAGGTGGAAATATTATTTTCTTGATCCCAATTCCACATATTTTCGGTGGCAATCTTCACTCCGCACTCTTTTGCAAAAGGAATAAGCTCAAAATAAAACTGAGCATTCTGTTCAGCGGAAAAACGATTGTTTGGATGAATCACGCAAATCTCGGCACCCGCTTCCGCGGTGCACTCAAGCGCAAGCTTCAAACTATCCCGAACAGCTCGGGTATTCACGGGAAAGGGCGCGTGTGCCTGATTGCACACAATGCCGTGATCCTCGCCGATTTTTTTTAGTTTTCGGGCAAAGGAAAGCTGCGAGGCAGAGTTTGGTCTGCAAAATCTGGGGATCACATCGCCCGTGATCCAATTGATGCGATGAAGATCCACCATGGTGAAATCCCAAGCATCAAAGCCGGCTTTTGCGCATAGTTCCACCGCTTTTTCCATTCCGACTTTTTTGGAAATCGAACGAATTTCTGTTGATATTTTCATACTTTCAATCCTTTATTCGGGAGCTTCCTCATTTTCAAGAGTG
>JAZOVP010000018.1:0-1148 GCA_045658765.1 Eubacteriales bacterium
GAATAATCCCGATCGCTTTATTTTGCAGTTCTGCCCCATTTCCCGTTCCTATACCTCGTGCATCAATGAAAAATCCGTGATCCCCGAACCCATTCCCTATATCCGCAACGGTTGGACCATACCCAAGGGAGTGGAAGAATTGATCGCACTTTGGAACCAGTGGCAAAAAGTTTATCCCGGACCCACGAGCGTGTTTGAATATCACTTCTGGAATCATCTGTATCGCGATCCCGGCATGATGGCAATCGCACGCCGCCTTTATGAGGATTCTTTCTCCTATCAGCTGACCGGCATGGACGGCTGCATGCAAGACGGTTCTGATCGCAGCTTCTTCCCCAACGGCTTCCACGGCTATATTTACGCGGAAACCATGATGAACCGCGATCTTGATTTCGATCAAGAAGCCGATCAATACTTTGCCGCTTTCTACGGCGCAGATTGGAAGAAAGCAAAGAGATACCTCGAGAAGGTTTCCGAAGCATTTGATCACCGTTATATGTCGGGTGAGCTCTCTTCCGATCCCAAAAAAGGCGCGATGTACAATCCCGAAAGAGCACCGATTTTAGCCGAAGTGCGCGAATATGCCGCTGAAATCCGCGAACTTGTGAAGAAGCAGAAGCCCTTTGATCAGCGCGCTCAGGCAAATGCCTGGAAACTGCTGAATTTCCACACGATTTATGCCGAGGGTCTTGCAGAAGTATTCATTGAAAAATGCCAGGGACACAATAAATTCGCATTTGAACTGCTTGAAAAATTCCTCGAGGAATTCGGAAAATACGATGTGGAAATCGAACGCTGGTTTGACTTTGGTCTCGCCGCCGATTCCATTCGTATCATCACAAAAAAAGCACCGAAAATTGAATTCTAAAACGATCAAAAACAGGAGAGGGTCGAAGCCCTCTCCTGTTTGTTTAATTTAATAAAAAATTTGTGAAAAATCCGCAGAAATTGAAGCAAAATCGCCTGACTTCGCTTTTTGGAATATGGTATGATATTAGGTAAGTAAGAAAAAGGAGAATCACCATGCTTTGTATCAATAAAATGCGCGCAGATCACACCATTGATTTTGCCGCAGAGGAACTGAAAAAATATCTTCGAATGATGATGCCCGAAGAAGGCGATATTGCAATCCATCTTGCTCCCGAAGC
>JAZOVP010000019.1:0-1125 GCA_045658765.1 Eubacteriales bacterium
AGCGGATATGCAAGAAAATCAGATATATTTGGAAAATTTTTATGGGATAGAGGTTTATCACGTCTGCGAGATGATGACATCAGAAAATAGGACGTTGCAAAATACGCCGCATTCGCACGATTATTTTGAGCTTTCGATACATGTGAAGGGGGAAGTGGATATTTTCGTAGAGGATGCGTTGTATCATCTCTGCGGCGGAGAGGTTCGCTTGTATGCTTCCGGCGAATTACATTATGGAATCAAACGAAAAAATGGCTTTTCGGAATGGTATCAGATCAAGATCCCGCCTTGTTTTTTGGAATGCCCGGAGGGGAGTGCGCTGTTGCATATCTTTTTGGATCGCAAATTCGGAGAAGGCAACGTATTTGTTTCATCATATTATGATGAGATGGTTTCGATTTTAAAAAATATGTTTGCATTTTACAGTGAAAAGAACGCGTTGGCGGAATGTTATGCAAAAAGCGGGGTGTTACAACTGCTTTGCCTTTTGAATCAAGCAGGAAATAACAAAAAAGCGGAGACAAATAATGACTCCGCTTTGCAAACGATATTAAATTTGATCGGTAGGGAATATCGCGAACTGATGACGGTCGGGGATATTGCGGAGCGTTCCCATTTCAGCATCTCTTATATCAATAAGCTTTTTCAAAGGCATCTTTGCATCAGTCCGTATCAATTCTTGCTTGGAAAGAAATTCGATGCCGCAAAGAAAGCGTTGAGAGAAGGGATGAGCGTCACAGATGCTTGCCTTGCGGCAGAATTTCGCGATTATTCCAATTTTATCACGATGTTTAAAAAACGTTATGGCGTGACTCCATATCATTATGAAAAAGAATCAAAGTAAGAAAGAGGGAATGTCTTTCTTTTTGCCGACGGATTCTTTTACACCGCAAAGAGATTTTGACGTGCGAATCACGTTTTCTTTGTTGATTTCATAGAAACTTGCGTCATCTTTCAGCATAGCGCCGCAAAGACCTTGCGCGAGGAAAGCGGCGAGCACACAGGCATCCTTTTGTTCCGCTTGTTGAAAGCCTTCGGAGAGATAGCTTTCGGCGATCGTCTTGATCTTTTCGTGGATCGCCGCGCGTACGGTGTAATGTGTGTTTGCGAAGTTTTCGCGAATTT
>JAZOVP010000020.1:0-1130 GCA_045658765.1 Eubacteriales bacterium
ATCCAGCTCTGCACGCGTGGAGGGCTTGGGATCAACTGCCGTTGCGCTTTGTTTTGTTGGATGCAAGGGGAAGGTGATGCCGTTTTTGGGAGTGGGTTCGGGGAAAACGAGAGGGAGTCGCTTAGAACCGATCTCGCCTGCGGCGATCGCACCAAAAAAGTCTGCCATAATGAAAATCCTTTCCATATCAAGATTTTTGTTTACGAAACCATTATACCTTTTCATGTTTGAAATAGCAATCGTTTTTTGTGAATTTTTTTGACAGAGGGTTTACGAAACATAAAAAATGCCCTATAATATATATGATAAAGATTTCGGAGGTCGGTATGAAAAAGAAGATTTTGGTGATCGGGATCACGATGGCGGCGGCGGGGAGTGAAAAATCGTTTCTCTCGTTTGCGACACACGCCATTGATTATAATCAATATGAAGTCGACCTTCTGCTTGCGAAAAAAGAGGGGGATTTTTTAGAGAAGATACCGAAGGAGATTCGCGTTCTCGATATGGGCGATATGGGAGAGATCTTCCTTTTGAGCCGAAAAAATGCGTCCTCCATTATAATAAGGAAATATCTTGCGAAAAATCCGTTCCGCGCATTTTCTCTTGCACCACATATGCTGAAGCGATTATTCGCAAGGAATACGGATTCAAAAACCTTTGCCGCGCAGAGAATGTGGCTCGAATTGATGAAGAAAATGCCCGTTTTTGAAAAAGAATATGATATTGCACTTGCTTATTGGGGCGACCGCACGATGTTTTATATGGTGGATAAGGTCAAGTCGGCGAAAAAGATCGCCTGGCTCCATTTTGATTATGGAAAACCGCCGCGAGAGGATGCGCTCTACGAGAAATATTTTTCTGCTTGCGATAAAGTGGTTACGGTGTCTTCCGAGATCGAACGGTCGCTGAAAAATGCTTTGCCTCGCGTTGCGGAAAAAGTCGTTACCGTTGAAAATGTTATCGACCGAGAGGAAATTTTGCGTTTGGCTGAAGAAAAAGCGGAGTTTGAGGATGATTTTGATGGTGTGCGTATCGTGACGGTCGGCAGAATCTGTGAGCAAAAGGGCTACGATCTTGCCGTGCCTGCCGTTGCAAGGCTTCGTGCGGAGGGATATGCGATCCGATGGTAT
>JAZOVP010000021.1:0-24773 GCA_045658765.1 Eubacteriales bacterium
CAGGAGTATATCTTTCCAGAATCCCTTTGAATCGCTTGCTTTTCTCTGTTTTTTCCACAATGTTTCTTCTCTGCGAAGCACTGTGCACGGTAATTACCGTGAAAAAGAGCCTTTCGGCGGGATATCCTGTTTATCCATTTGATTCGCTAACCGCGCTTCCCGTAATTTTAACAGCCCTTTCCCTTTTCTATATTTTCCGTTTCCTCTTTGAAAGAAAACCGTTTAAGCAAAAATCAGAAAAATTCATCTCTGAACTGAGTGCCACCTGCTTTGGGGTGTATTTGATTCATCTTTTTATCATTCCCCCGTTGTTTGGTTTTTCCTTGATGCAAAAAATCCTTCAATTCAATCCCTATATCGGTCTCTTTGTGGCCCAAATCGTCATTTTTGCATTCTCTTCCCTTTTCATCTTCCTTCTCCGAAAAATCCCTGTTATCAAATCTTTTTTATAATAACTTCCAATAAAAAAAGAAGAACTCACTTGAGTTCTTCTTTTTTTGCCTGTGAGCAAAACCCCACTGCCTGCGAGTAGAGCTATGCACTCTTCTTGCCCCGTCTTTCATCCATATAAAGCAAAAACGGATACCGATTTTCGGTATCCGTTTTGCTTGGTGCGAGAGACGGGACTTGCCTGCCTGCGGGCAGAGCTGTGGCGCGCTCTGACAGTCCCCCGGACTGTCATTCACTACGCGCCCTTCAAATCCCCCCATCATAACAAAAAATAAAGAGTAGCACCTATCGGTACTACTCTTTATTTTGGTGCGAGAGACGGGACTTGAACCCACATAGAATTACTTCCACTAGCACCTCAAGCTAGCGCGTCTGCCAATTCCGCCACTCTCGCAAAGGGAACATTCGTTATTATAATGATGCGGGAGGGTTTTGTCAACCCTTTTTTGAAAAAAAGTTGCGTGTTTTGCGACTTTTTGAAAAATCCCTCTCTCCCCTGCCTTTCACAAAAACAAAGCCCCTTCATAGAATGAAATTGAACCGGCAAAAAGCCGGTAACAAAGAAAGGGGTAACACGATGAACTGTGCTTGCAATCTTTTCAGCAAAGACGTTTTGCTTTGGGTAATTCTCATTGCAGTTGTCATCCTGCTCTTCTGCTTCTGCTAAAAAAGAGCAAAAAAAGCGTGCCGTTTGGCACGCTTTTTCTTTTTTTTATTTTTCGATTATCACCTTAACACTTACCTCACCCACGGGATAAAATTTTCCTTCGGTGGCAGAGGTTTGCACAATCTGAACGGGAACTTCCACCGTGCCCGCTTCGGTGATCTCGGAAAGATCAATATTCAAATAAAAATCTTCCGCTTTTGCTTGATAGATGGTTTCATAACTTCCTCGAATCTTGAAATTGAGCGAGGTTGCCTCGAAACGATACTGAAGATCACCCTCGGGCGGGGTAACGGCAACATGGCCCGAATCAAGCTTCATACGAAGGGTTTTGGAGCCATTATCGGTAAGATTTAAGTTCACCTTAATATCGCCCAATGTTTCGGCAAGAGTGATTCCCTCGGGCAAAAGAAGCTGAGAGGGAGCGAGGGTGGCGGTGTAGCGGGTGGTATCCACCTTGGTTTCATCCAAAATCACCGCAGGGATGCTTTCGAGCTGATCCACAAGATCTGCCTCGCCTTTGATGAGAATGCTTTCAGGGGTGATTCTCACCTGCATATCTTCCGCTTTCCACCAGCCGTTTTTGCACTGCACAGTAAGGGGAACGGATTTTGTTTTAAACACAGAAAAATGAACCAATATGTTTTGCTCGGGAAGCACAATATGGCGCGAATCAATGGCTTTTCCGCTCTTATCATAAAGCTTATAATCCAGATTGCGATCAAAGCTTGCCGAAACCTCACCGATTTTGCCCGTTTTGATTTTGGCATGATCAATTTGATCCAAAATGGTTTTCGGTCCTTTGAGGGAAATTTCCTCCAAAGCGGGAATCGCTTCCACTCCCGCACCGGTTTTCACAGTGTATTCGCCCATTTCCACCACGATCGGAACCGTAACAGAAACGGTTTGATCCACAAACACGGTGGCTTTTTTGGGATAGCATTCAAACAGTTCGGTTCCCTCGGGAAGCAAAACGCTGTATTCGGGCTGATAAGTGCCGGGTTTTTGCACCGATGACAAATCCAAATACGCTTCCAAATCCGAAGCTTTGATCTTATTCAGATCGCTTCGTTTTCCCACAAGGGTAACATCCACGCGGTTTTCACCGCCTGAAATCACGGAAAATGCGGACTGCAAAGACTGCATTTCCACCTGCACTCCGGTAAAGGTTTTCTTATAATCGGGCGCTTCCGCATCCTGCACATAAAACCAAAGGATCAGAGCAACAAAAACCGAAAAGAGAACCACGAAAAACGACTGACCCTTATGATCCACTCCGTTTTTTTCTTTT
Organism: Eubacteriales bacterium; assembly: GCA_045658765.1. Lineage (GTDB taxonomy): Bacteria > Bacillota > Clostridia > Oscillospirales > SIG627 > RGIG5579. The sequence goes on from JAZOVP010000021.1 coordinate 2,406, forward strand.
TTGGAAAACCATTTAATCTTCGGAAGTTCCATCATCGTTCTTTTTGCCCCCCTTTCTCTTGATAATGCCTTTTTTGCGTTCGCGATGAAGCTGGAATTCATTCACCAAACGGTGCTTGAGCACGCGCGGAGAAAGGCCGCGATCCATTTCGCCGTTTTTGGCAACGGAAATGGCGCCGCTTTCTTCGGAAATGATCACCACAAAGGCATCGGAAATTTCAGAAACACCAAGCCCTGCACGGTGGCGAGTGCCGAATTCATTGGGAAGATTGGGATTTCCCGTTAAGGGAAGGAAGCATCCGCAAGCATGGATTCTGCCATCGCGGATGATCATGGCACCGTCGTGAAGAGGTGCTTTGTTGAAAAACAGATTTTGGATCAGATGGTGATTCACCGCGGCATCCACTTCCACTCCGGTTCGGATTTCATCTCCAAGGCGAGTGCCTCTTTCCAAAACAATCAAAGCACCCGTGCGAGCTTCGGAAAGTTCGGTGGCGGCAAGGCAGATCTCTTCGATCATTCTTTCCTCTTGGCTCTCCTGCCCCTCGGCAATGCTCTTGAGATTGCGGAAATTTCCGCCCATCTTTTCCAAGGCGCTTCGAAGTTCGGGCTGGAAAATCACAATCAGTGCAATCAGTCCAACATCAAAAAGCATTTCGAGAATATAGTTCAGCGCATTCAGACCCGCAAAATCGCTGATCCACATAATCAAAAGGATCGCAAAAATTCCGAGTGCAAGCTTCCCTGCCCGTCTTTGGCGCACAAAGCTGATCACATAGTACACAAGAAAGGAAACGATCAGAATGTCAAGAATATCGGAAATGCCGATGGAAGAAATTTGATTCCATATAAATTGGAAGAAATCCGCTATGGATTGAAACAAATTTTGCATATTCGTTTTTCCTTTTCAAAATTTAAGCGTTGTATAGAAGATCGATACTGGATTCAATAAATTCTTCCAGCTCTTCCTGAGTGAAACTCCTCTGCGAAATCACCGCGATCATATAAACCTGTCTTGCAAGTACCTTTGCCTTTTCCTTTGATTTTTCATCGGCGGAAAGGGCGGCAATGCGGGCAATCAAGGGGCAGTTCATATTCAGCGTGAGGGTAATTTCATCCTCCGGCACGGAAATTCCGGGGAGCGCGGTGCCGTATTGCTTCAAAATTTCGGCAAGACGCCGCTTTTCTTCGGAAAGGGTGATGAGCGCGGGGGTTTTGGTGGATTTCATCACTTCCTGCTTTAGTTCCACCTTTTCGGGAATCACCGCACGGAACACTTCGGAAAGGGCTTCATTTTCTTCGGCTCTTTCCTCCGAGCGAAGCACCTTATCCAGTTCCGAATCGATGCGAACAAAATGCACCGCCTTATCTTGCATTTCAAGGAAGGAAAGGAAACGGGAATCGATCACCCCATCCATCACGGAAACCGTGATTCCTTGCTCGCGGAAAAGATTGATATATCCCACCTGCTGCAAAACATCGCTGGCATAATACATTGTGTTTTCTTCGCCCTTGCCGCGATTCTTTTCCAAATATTCCTCGGTGGTAAGATATTCGGAATCGGTGGTTTTATATAATATGATATTTTTCACACGATCAAAAAATTTCGGATCGCGGGTGCAACCGTATTCCACAAAGGGCTTCACATCGTCCCAAATGGCCTCGAGAGCGGCTCTGTCGTTTGCAAAAAGCGAGGTGAATTTATCGCAGATCTTTTTGGTGATATGATTTGCAATTTTGGTAACATAACCGCTGTTTTGCAAATAGCTTCTCGATACATTAAGGGGAAGTTCGGGGCAATCGAGAACCCCGCGCAGAAGCATCATATATTCCGGAATCACTTCTTTGATATTATCGGCAACAAAAACTTGATTGTAATAAAGCTTTACCTGCCCCTCTAAGCTTGCATATTCATCTTTGAGTTTCGGGAAATATAAAATTCCTTTGAAATTCAGCGGGAATTCCGCATTGATATGGATATAAAAGAGAGGATCTCTTTCATCGCGAAATACTTTTTTATAAAACGCTTTGTATTCCTCTTCGGTGCATTCCGAAGGGCTTTTGAGCCATAAGGGCTCGGGATCATTCACAGGTTCTTCCGAGGTGTTTTCCCCTACCACCGAAAGATAGATCGGCACCGGCATAAACGCGCAGTATTTTTCCAAAACAGCACGGATTTTGCCTTCATCCAAAAATTCTTTTTCTTCTTCGGTGATGTGGAGGGTGATTTCGGTGCCGCGGGTTTGGCGGCTTCCCGCTTTCATTTCGTATTCACCGCCGTCGGTGCACGACCAAAAGGCACTTTCGGCACCTTTTTCAAAGGAAAGGGTGTTGATTTCCACGGTTTTTGCCACCATAAAGGCAGAATAAAAGCCGAGGCCGAAATGGCCGATAATTCCGCTATCGCTTTCTTCCCCTTCGTATTTTTCAATGAATTCCAGCGCACCCGAAAGCGCGATCTGATTGATATAGCGATCAATTTCATCGAAGGTCATTCCGATTCCGTTGTCGCTGATGCGAAGAAGGGAAAGTTCTTTATCGATGGTAATATCGATGCGATATTCCTCTTGGTTTTCCGCCTTCCCGAGGGAAACAAGGCGACGGATTTTGGTAACGGCATCGGAGCCGTTGGAAACAAGCTCTCTTAAAAAGATTTCTTTATCGGAATAGAGCCAGCGCTTGATAACAGGGAAAATATGCTCGGTATCAACGCTGATTCCGCCTTTTTTTTCAAAATGATTCATAAAGTTACCTCTCTTTTACTCCTCTGCAACTTTCACCATGGTTACCACCATAGAAAAACTTGCGGTTTCGGTTTCCACGGTAAATTCCGCACCGGGTTTGATGAAAACCCCCTCCACTTCATATCCGCGATCCACCGCTCGCGCCAAAACGCGCGCACTGCAGGTTAGGGTGAGGATCGAAGTTTTTTCTTCGGGATCCGAAACGCTTTGGTATTCTTTTTTTGATTCGGTGATCTTGATAATTTCACCCAAGGGAATCCTTTTTTCCGAAAGAATCAGCTCTTCCCCCGTTTTGGGTTCATTTTTTGCCTCTTCGCTCACATTTCCAACAAGAAATGTGTATTCAATTTCCGCTTTTTCATCTGCCGATAAAAAGGATCGAATCTGATCGCGAAACAAAACCGATACCACGCACGAAATTGCAAGAACCAAAAGGATCATATCCACAACGGAAAATCCCCATTTAATTTTCATTTTTGCTTGCTTCATTTTCAGGATCCTCCTTTTTGTGAATTTTGAAATTTTTCTGCGGCAAACACGCTCATCTCGCGCACACAGCTTGCCGTTTCAATCCGCATGGCATCACCGATTTTGGCGCGAACCCCTTGCATTTTACAAGTAATAACCACAAGCGAAAAGGAGCCCACTTCTTTGGTTTCCACCGAAAGAACCGTGCCGTAAACCTCGCCGTTTTCACGGTAAAGCACTTCCCCTTTTTGGGGATAAAAAAGCTCTTCGGGAGCGGCATAGGCGGAAAGCGAAACCAAAAGATCGGGGGTTTGTTCTTTTGCGCGGGCATTTTCCGTGGAACGATACACCGCAAAACTAAACAGCAAAAATAAAACCAGTATCAAAAATACATCCAGATACGAAAAGGAAAGGGCATTTTTTTCTTTTTTCATTTTCCCCTCCTCAATACGGCAAGCGGATCTCTTCCCGCTTGGCGCATCGCAGTGCCGCTTCGGGAATGGCCGCTAAAAACATCAAAACAATCCATGCTTTTTCATCCAAAGCCACGGGAAAAAGCGAAAGCGATAAAAAGGATGCAAGTGCAGAAATCGTGCCGAGCACCAAAGGAAAGAGTGCAGAAAGCGTTGCGCGCGAGGCAAAATAAAATGCACGATAAACCACAAAAGCAATCAGAATCAACACCAGAATCAGCGCCCAAAAGCCAATTTCACTGCGGATCAGAGAAAGGAAATTGGCATCCAAGGCAGATGGTTCGGAAGAAGAAAGGCGCAAAACCGCGGCAATTTTTTCGGTCCATTCCGAAGGAAGAATATTGATCACCGCGAAAAAACAAAGCCCGAAAACGGAAAACAAAAGCACGGCGCTCTTGCGCGACATCACAAGAAAAAGAACAGCCCCGATCACAAACGCGATGTGAAGAAAGCTTGTGCCTGTTGCAAAAAGTGCAAACAAAACAAGAATCAAAAAAGCAAAGGAAGACATCACCTTTCCGCCCTTTTCGCGGGAACGGATCCATCCCAAAACAAGGGGGAAGGCAATGGCAATCAAAGCGGTGGTTTTTTCATCGGCATTCACAAAAAGAATGGTTTTCATTTCGGGAAAGCGAAGGAAAAAATTCGGGAACGCAAAATCGATCACAAAGCGAATCGAAAGCATCAAAGCGCAAAATGCACTTCCCAGCGCCAAGGATAAGAAAAAGCGTCGGGTCCATTCGAGATTGCGAAGCAAGCAAGAACAGAGAAAATACAAACAAAACAGCGGAAGAAAAGGAGGAATTCCTTCCTTTTCGGGGGAAAACAAAAGCGGCAAAAGCGCCGAAAAAACAATCAGATCCGCGGGGGAAAACACCATGCTTCTCTTCCCGATCGCACATTTAAAAAGAAACGAAACCAAAGTGAGCGCGGAAAGGGAAAACAAATCCGAAACCGGAAGCACAAAAATTCCCGCCGCGGCGCAAAGAAGCCCCGCTTCAGGCGTGTGAAACACAAAAAGAATCTGTGCCAAAGAAAGCAAAATGCCAAGCACCGTGATCGGCGAAAGCAAAATAGAGAAAAACGAAAGAAGAATGCCCGCAAGGATCATAGGCCATAAATGATCGCGGCTTTTTTCTGCAGGAAAATGCTCTTCTTTCACTCCGAAAAGCGGCTTTAAAAGCGCTCGATATAAAAAACTGCGCTTGATCGCATCTTTTAAAGAACCTCTGGAAAACGAGCAGACCAAGGTTAAAAAGATCAGGCACACGCCGAAAAGCAAATGCTCTTCCCCGCCTGCCAGAATCGGAAGAAATTCCCCCGAAAAATAAGAAAGGATCTGCAAAAATCCAAGGGTGAAAAAAAGCACGCCGAAGGAGCGAACACGGGTGTTGAAAAAGCGGCCGAAAAAGCGGCGCACAAAGCCCAAAACAAAACTCTGCTCACACATTTTGGCAAGCGCGGTTTTGATTTTGAGTCGATAAAACAAAAAGGGAATCCCGCCTTTTTTGGCATCGGCTTTTTCTTCCGAGCGAGGCGGCGCAAAGGTGGAATCGGGATGGAACTGAAGGGCCTTGCCCACGGCATACAAAAAGCCCGACAAAGAGCCGATTTTTTTATCCTTTGCCATCTTATTCTCCTTTCTTTTTTCTCTCCAAAAGATCCGGTCTTTTCTCCGATGTGATCTTCAGCGCCATCTCGCGGCGCCATTTTTCTATATTTTCATGATGCCCGCTGATTAAAACCTCGGGCACTTTTTCTCCTCGAAATTCATAGGGGCGGGTATATTGCGGATATTCAAGCAGAAAATCCGTGTGGCTTTCTTTTTCATAACATTCGGGATCGGAAAGAACCCCCGGGATCAATCGCGAAACGGCATCCACCAAAATCGTGGCGGGAATTTCGCCGCCCGTGAGCACATAATCTCCAATGGAAATTTCCTCATCCACAATGGCATCGATCGCTCTTTGATCCACACCCTCATAATGACCGCAAAGAATCACAATGTGATCATATTCGGAAAATTCTTTTGCCTTTCTTTGATCAAAAACCGTGCCTTTCGGCGACATATACACCGTATAGGGCTTTTTGGGCAAACCCTCGGTGATCGCATCAAAACAATCGCAAATGGGATCGGGCTTCATCAGCATCCCTTTGCCGCCGCCATACGGGGTATCGTCAACACGGCGGAATTTATCTTTGGAATAATCGCGGATGTTATGGGTAAACACTTCCACAATCCCCGCTTTTCTGGCTCTGCCGATGATGCTTTCCGAAAGCACCGTGTCGCAAAGTTCGGGGAAGAGGGTCATAATATCAAAACGAATGGAAGCCATCAGTCGAAAATCCCTTCCGGCGCATGAACAAACACGCCCTCTTCGGCGTCCATTTTCACGATCCATTCTTTCACTGCGGGAAAATATGCTTCTCTGCCATCGGGCAGCAAAACAGTGAAAAGCTCGCCCGCACCTCGGCTGGAAATTTCCTTGATGGTGCCGTATGCCTCCCCGCCATCTTCAATCAGCGGAAGGCCGATCAGATCGGCAAAATAGATCTTTTTGCCATCGGGATCGATTTCCTCGCGCGAGGCAAACACGGTTTTCCCTTTTAAAAGAGCGGCTTTTTCCACCGAATCGTATGCTTCAAATAAAACGAGGAAAAGATCTCCCTGCCGCCTTACCGCTTCAATTTTAAGCTCCCCTTTTCCATCTCGAGAAAGATAAAGATGGCGCACGCCGCGAAGGGGATTTTCCCCGTCGAGCCAGCACTCGAATTTTACTTCCCCGCGAAGGGCATGGGTATTGCGGATTTTTCCCGCTTCCAAAAAAAGTTGTCTCAAAGTTTTCCTCGCATTCATAATTACTACATATTATTGTATTATTATACCACAAGAGACCCGCCTCGGACAATAGTTTTTTGCATTTTTTGGCGTTGTTTTTTCCTTTTATATAATAAAAAATCACTTTTTTGTGTTTTTTTCAAATTTCTATTGACAAAGGGGCACTTTCTTGCTATAATAGCAGAACCTCTCGGGGTCTTTTTTTATGGAAAGATTCCCTTCAGAGGGAGAATACGCACCCTTTGGTGCAATTAGATTCGGAGGATACCATGAGAGAAAGAATCACCCTTGCCTGCAGCGAGTGCAAGCAAAGAAATTACGATACGATGAAAAACAAGAAGAACGATCCCGACAGACTTGAAATGAACAAGTACTGCCCGTTCTGCCGCAAGCACACCAAGCACAAAGAAACCAAATAAAATACGTTTATAATCTAGGAGAAAAAGAAATGGCAGAAGAAAAGAAAGTTTCCGCCGCAGCAGCTCCTGAAAAGAAGGAAGAAAAGAAAGTTAAAAAGGCGAAAAAGCCCGGTCTTTTCAAAAAGATCGCCGCTTTCTTCAGAGAATATCGCAGCGAACTGAAAAAGGTTGCTTGGTATCCCAAGGATCGCGTGATCCGCGATACCGGCATCGTGGTTGCCGCTCTTGCCGTTTGCGGTCTTGCAATCGGTGTGCTCGACCTTCTCTTCACCAAGCTCATTCTGCTCCTCGGTCAGATCGGCTAAGGAGGCGCTCAAATGCTTGAAGATAATCTCACCCCCCACTGGTACGTTGTTCATACCTATTCCGGCTATGAAAACAAGGTAGCAGTCAATTTGGAAAAGATCGTGGAAAACCGCAAGGTTGGCAATCTCATCCATGCCATCAAGATTCCCATGGAAAAAGTTCCGGAATCCGAAGGCGGCGATGGAGTTGCCGAGCGTAAGATCTTCCCCAGCTATGTTCTTGTGAAAATGATCATGAACGATGAAAGCTGGCATATCGTGCGCAATACCACCGGAGTTACGGGCTTTGTTGGCCCCGGATCCATGCCGGTTATCCTTTCCGATGAGGAAGTGGCTGCACTCGGTGTGGAAAGCGCCGCAGAATCCTTGCCCTTCAAGGCAGGCGATAAGGTGCGCGTGATCGGCGGTCCTCTTGCCGCGCATATTTCTTCCGCAGTGGTGGAAGAAATTTCCGCAGATCTGAAAAAAGTCAAAGTTCTTGCCGATCTTCACGGCAGAAACACCAAGATCGAGCTCGATTCGGCTCTGATCGAATTATTTTAAAAAATTATATTGATTTAATGCCCGAGAGGGCTTAAATAGCTGCCAAAAAGGCAGTTGTGGGAGGGAATCAAAACTTCGGTTCCCGCAACACCACGAAAGGAGTACCATTATGGCAAAAAAAATCGTAGCTTATGTTAAGCTCCAGCTTCCCGCTGCAAAGGCAATGCCCGGCCCCCCTGTCGGCCCCGCATTGGGTCAGCACGGTATCGCAATCCCGAACTTCTGCAAAGAGTTCAATGAGCGTACCAAAAACGACATCGGTCTGATTATCCCCGTTGTTATCACCATCTATTCCGACAGGACCTTTTCCTTCATCACCAAGACTCCTCCCGCAGCCGTGCTTGTGAAGAAAGCATGCGGAATCGAGTCCGGCTCTGCCGTTCCGAACAAGACCAAAGTTGCAAAACTTACCCAGGAACAGCTCCGTGCCATCGCCACCCAGAAAATGCCCGACCTCAATGCCGCTTCCATCGAAACTGCTATGAGCATGATCGCAGGAACCGCACGTAGCATGGGCGTAACTGTGGAAGAGTAAGAAAGGAGCCGTAACATGAAAAAAGGTAAGAAATATCAGGCAAGTGTTGAAGCATTCGACACTCACAAGCTCTTCGACACCGAAGAAGCATTCGAAAATGTACTCGCCTCTGCAAAGGCAAAATTCGATGAAACCATCGAACTTCACGTTCGTTTGGGCGTAGACTCCCGCCACGCTGACCAGCAGGTTCGCGGCGCTGTTGTTCTCCCCAACGGTACCGGTAAAAAGGTTCGCACCCTCGTTTTCGCAAAAGGCGACAATGCAAAAGCTGCTGAAGAGGCAGGTTCTGATTATGTTGGCGCAGAAGATCTGGTTGCTAAAATCCAGAGCGAAAACTGGTTTGAATTCGACGTTGTAATCGCAACCCCCGATATGATGGGCGTAATCGGTCGTCTTGGTAAAGTGCTCGGTCCTAAGGGCTTGATGCCGAACCCCAAGGCAGGCACCGTAACCCCCAACGTTGCAAAAGCAGTTGTGGATGCAAAAGCAGGTAAAATCGAGTATCGTCTCGATAAAACCAATATCATCCACTGCCCCATCGGCAAAGCTTCCTTCGGCAAAGAAAAGCTGATGGAAAACTTTGAAGCTCTTATGAATGCAATCATCAAAGCAAAACCCGCTGCCGCAAAAGGTCAGTATGTGAAGAGCTGCGTGGTTGCTTCCACCATGGGCCCCGGTGTGAAAGTGAACGCCGCAAAACTCGGCTAAACACTTGACAAATGCACCAATTGGTGCTATAATCCCCTTGTTACCTAAGACAACAGGTGAGGGCAACGCCCTCTGAAAGTGCAAAACGCCTGTCGAGGAAACTTCACTCTTAAAATTAAGAGGGCATTTCTTCGGCAGAAGGAATGCCCTTTTTGTTGCTTAAATCTTGAATGGAGGTAGAAAGAATGCCCAGCGCAAAGATTCTTGAAAAGAAGCAGGCAGAATGTGCTCAGCTTACCGAGAAGATTCAAAACGCAGTTGCAGGTGTCCTCGTTAGCTACACCGGTATCACCGTTGAGCAGGATACCCAGCTCCGCAAAGCACTTCGTGAAGCAGGTGTAGACTACAAGGTTTACAAGAATTCCATCACCGGAAGAGCTTGTGATGCTTGCGGCTACAGCGATATGAAAGCTCATCTCGAAGGCATGAACGCTCTTGCCGTTTCCGCAGAAGATCCCATTGCCCCCGCAAAGATTCTGAAAGAGTATGCCGATAAGATCGAATCCTTCCAGATCAAAGCAGGTTTTATCGATGGCGGTGTGATCGATGCCGCTGCAGTCAATGAACTCGCAAGCACTCCTTCCAAGGAAGAAATGCTCTGCAAGATCATGGGCAGCATGATGGGTCCCCTTTATGGACTCGCTTACGTTCTTCAGGCGAAGATCGACAAGGAAGAAACAGGCGAAGCTGCAGAAGCATAAGCCCTATTTTTCCCCACTACTACAAAACTAAATTAAATTTAATTCGGAGGTAAATTAAAATGGCTACTGAAAAGACCACCCAGATTCTTGAAGAAATCAAAAACCTTACTATCCTTGAAATGAAAGATCTCGTTTCCGCTCTCGAAGAGGAATTCGGCGTTTCCGCTGCTCCCGTTGCTGTTGCTGGTGCTGCTGCTCCCGCTGCTGCAGGTGCTGCTGAAGCTGAAAAGAGCGAATACGACGTTGTGATGACCAGCTTCGGCGATAAGAAGCTCGACGTTATCAAAGTTGTTCGCGAAATCACCGGTCTTGGTCTGAAAGACGCAAAAGACATGGTTGAAAACGTTCCTTCCAAGATCAAGGAAGCTGTTTCCAAGTCCGACGCTGAAGAAATTCAGAAGAAGCTTGCTGAAGCCGGCGCTACCGCTGAACTCAAGTAAGAATCGATTCAAAAGAATCCATAAGAAAGAGAAGCAATGCTTCTCTTTCTTTTTTTATGCAAAATGAAAAGTTTTTTTCAGTTGGATGAGAATTCCTATTGATTTTTCATGAAGAGTATTGTATAATGAGGTAAATGGGTATAGAAGGCACTTTTCTTGGCATCCCTTCTTCCATACCATTCTATGAAGGAGTTTTCTATGAAAAAACTACTCCCCATTCTTTTGGTTTTGGCACTTCTTTTCACCCTCGCTTCTTGCGGCGATAAAAAAGATCCTCCCAAAACCGAGAAAAACGAAACCACTGAAAATAGCACCCCCGAAAAGAATGACGATGGGTTTATCGATTTCGGAAGTGTTCCGCTCACCATCGAAACCGAAGAAGATTCTTCCGATGAAAATCCTTCCGGTGAAGCGGGCAATACTCCCGATCAAGGAAGCCCCGAAAAGCCGAGCAGCGGCTCCGATTCGGGCGATTCCGGATCCGATTCCAATGAAGAATCCATTCTTCCCGGCATCAAAGATCCTGTGGAAACCCCTATCATTCCCCTTTGATTTAGATTTTAAGAGAGGTAATAATTTATGAAACGCTTCATCCTCCCCCTCATTTTAATTCTTTTGATCACCGCAGTATTCTTTGTATCCTGCGATCGAGCCGAAAACCCCACCGATACTGCTCAACCCGAAACCCAGAATGAGCAAAACAATAAAACAACTACCACCGAATGGGAAGCGCCCGAAATCAATACCGGCGCTGCCAGAACCACTACCACCAAAGCTAAGGTTACGGTGAAATATCCTCAGTATACCACTACCACCAAAGCAACCACCACTACCAAAGCTACTACCACCACTACCAAAGCAACCACTACCACCAAGGCAACCACCACTACCACCACCAAAAACACGGCAACCACCACCACAAATGCAAATTCCTATAATCCTTCGGATATCATCATCCCCGGCGATGATCTCACCTTGCCTCCGCAGGAATTCGGTTCCGTGAACCTTTCCACCGCAGTTAAGGCCTTTGTGGATTGGCTTGCAAAATAAATAGAACATAAAAAAGCCCGATCAAATGATCGGGCTTTTCTTTTTGCTTTATAACACCTTGGAAAGAAATTCCTTGAGTCGAGGATGCTTGGGATTGGAAAAGAATTCTTCGGGCGAAGCTTCTTCTGCAATCACGCCTTCATGGATAAACATGATGCGCGTGCCCACTTCGCGGGCAAATCCCATTTCGTGGGTTACCACTGCCATGGTCATTCCACTATCGGCAAGATCCTTCATCACCGCAAGTACTTCTCCCACCATTTCGGGGTCGAGTGCGCTGGTGGGTTCATCAAAAAGCATCACCTCGGGCTCCATCGCAAGAGCTCTCACAATGGCAACTCTTTGCTTTTGCCCACCAGAGAGCTGATTGGGATACGATTCTGCCCTGTCCTCAAGGCCAACTCGTTTCAAAAGCTCCAAAGCTTTTTTTCTTGCTTCCTCTTTTGATTTTTTCAAAAGACGAACAGGGCCGATGGTCATATTATCCAAAATGGTCATATGAGGAAACAAATTGAACTGCTGGAACACCATACCCATTTTTTGGCGGTGCTCATTCACATTGTTTTTCGGATCGGTAATATCAATATCATTCAAAAAAATTTTACCGTCGGACGGTTGCTCCAAAAGATTCAAAGTGCGCAGGAAAGTGGATTTTCCGCTTCCGGAAGCGCCGATAATTACAACAACCTCACCCTTGCGGATTTCGGTGTCGATCCCTTTTAAAACCTCGTGATCGCCAAAGTTTTTCTTCAAACCTTCCACGCGAATCAAAACATCATTGCTCACTCTTGCGCAACCTCCTTTCCAAAATTCCCACAAGTTTTGTGAGGATCATCACGATTGCGAGATAAACAAGCGCTACCGCAATCAAAGGCATATAGTTGCTATAAGTTAAGGAACGGATCTTAAGGCCGCCTTGGGTGAGATCGGCAACGCCGATATAGAAGGCAACAGACGATTCCTTTAACAGCGTGATAAACTCATTGGCAAGTGCGGGAAGCACTGCTTTAAATGCTTGAGGAATAATAAAATATACCATGGTTTGGGAATAACTGAATCCCAAGCTTCTGCCTGCTTCGCTCTGCCCTTTATCGATCGACATAATACCGCCGCGAACAATTTCCGCAACGTATGCGCCGCTATTCAAGCCAAAGCAAAGAACAGCCGATAAAAACTTCGGCACACCAATCGGAAGCAAAAGCACAAAATAAATGATCAGAAGCTGCACCATAACAGGGGTTCCGCGGATCACGGTGAGATATAGGTTGCAAATGCGATCAACGAAGGCAAAGCTTCCTGTCATCTGATTGGTGCAACGAATGATGGCAACCAAAAATCCGAGCACAATACCCATCAAGCCGGAAAGGAGGGTGATAGAAAGGGTGGTGCCAAGACCTTCTGCCAAATAAATCCAGCGGCTATCTTTGATGAAATTTCTTTCGAAATCATACACAAAAGAACGATATGCCTTCACCAAGAAATTGCCGGTTTCGGGAATTTCGCTATCGTAGTTGATCAAAGAAAAACTATCTTTAAGAGCAGTTCTCACTGTGGCGTTGTTTTTAATATCAACGCTTTGATGCTTATACTCCGCCGTGTTCAAAGAATCAATGAGTGCCGAAATCGAAACAATATCGCCAAAGCAGGTATTGAGCGCTTCATCACTTAAATAAAGCTCAAATTCGCCTTTTTCAACCTCATACAAAGTCAAAGTAACTTCGCGGGTAATCGACTCTGCGGATTCCAGATACTGCCCGATTTTTTCCTTCATAAGCAAACGAAGCTTCGTGGCATTGATGGCACCTCCCGCTTCTTTTCCCTCTTTATAAAGAGCATAAGCGGAATTGATCATATCTGATTTGTTTTCCCCAATGGCTTTGAGGGCATCAATCGTTTGCACTTTGCAATCCAGAAAAATATCTTTATTGGAACCGTATGATACAGATTCTACCGAGATCTCGGAACGGTTGAAAATATGAACCGCACCGGCAGAAACCGCCTTCGGAAGCTTGGCGGAGGTTTGATCCAAAATGATCTGACATTCCTCCACGGTAAGCTCTTTGGAAACTTTCGTATCGGAAAAACTGTAAAACACAAAACAGATCGCCGCAATCACAAGAACTGCAACAATGCAAAAGGTGGAGATCAGCTTTGCTTTTGATTTTGTTTTTGTCATGGGTTCTCCTGTAAATAGGAAATTAAGCAGGAATGTTCTATCCACTCCTGCTTAAATTCTCGCTTATCTTAGAATCTTACTTAATGTACTTGTTGATGATCTGATCAACAGTGCCGTCTTCGATCAATTCTTCGATTGCAGCATCGATTGCAGCGCGAAGAGCGGTGTTGCCTTTTTTGATGCAAGCAGCATAATCTTCATCAGCATAAGAGGTTTCAAGAACCTTAAGGCCTGCGTTGTTTTTCACAAATGCTTTTGCAGGTTCGTTGTCGATAATTACGCAGTCAACATCGCCGCCGAGCAAAGCATTGATTGCTTCGTTGCCGGTGGTGAAGGAAGTAACAAGCTCATCGCCGAAATCATCGGTGGAATAGATATCGCCGGTGGTGCCGAGCTGAGTACCTACTTTATAAGCTGCGCCTTCTGCATAAAGATCATCAACGGATTTGATAGCAGAATCTTCTTTCACAACGATTGCCTGAACACCGCTTGCATAGCTGATCGAGAAATCAACATCTTTCAGACGATCTTCATTCACGGTCATACCGGCAAGACCCATATCAACACTGCCTTCATTTACTGCAGTGATAATGGAATCGAATGCCATATCTTGGATTTCAAGTTCAAGACCGAGCTTTTCAGCAATTTTAGCAGCGATTTCAGCGTCGATACCGATGATCTTATCGCCCTCATAGTATTCATAGGGCTGGAAGTAAGCATTGGTACCCATAATGAGTTTGCCTTTTTTCACAGTGGTAAACTCTTCTTTGGTTTCTGCGGTTTTTTCAACTTCTTCACCTTTGCAAGAGGTGAGGATTACGGTTGCACTTACCAGCATAACAGCGGCAAGAAGCAAAGCAAGAATCTTTTTCATTGGTTTTCTCCTTGATACAAATTTTGGGGGATTTGCTAGAAATTATCATACACTTTTTTTTGCAATTCGTCAAGTGTTTTCGGGTTTGCGCGTTCTTTTTTTGTTTTTTCTTTCATATTTTATATCAAATCAAGGAGGATTCGCCCAATGAAAAAAATTCTTGTTCGTATGTTTACATTTTTATTTGCCGCTTTTCTTTGTATTCCCTCAAATGTTTCCGCAGAAAGCATCGCAGTTTTGAATGAAATGCCGCAGGTGGAACTGAATTTACCCTGCAAAAGTGCCATTTTGATTGAGCAAACCACAGGCGAAATTTTATATCAGCAAAACCCCGATGAAAAATTGCCCATTGCAAGCGTGAGCAAAGTTATGACGCTCCTTCTTGCCATGGAAGCTCTTGAAAACGGCACCGTTTCTTTAGACGACAATGTGCCCATCAGCGAAAACGCGGCATCCATGGGAGGAAGTCAGGTGTTTTTAGAGCCGGGAGAGCAAATTTCTCTTCACGATGTGCTAAAGGCGGTTTTCGTTTCGAGTGCAAACGATGGTGCCGTGGCGCTTGCGGAAATGATTTCGGGGAGTGTGGAGGGTTTTGTTGTGGCGATGAATGAAAAAGCGCAAGCCCTCGGCATGAACAACACCGTTTTTTATAACCCCACAGGCCTCGACGATTCCGAAACCAATCTTTCCAGCGCCCACGATGTGGCTTTGATGTCGAAAGCCCTTCTTTCTTTCGAGAAAACCCGCGAATACACCACCATCTGGATCGATTCCATTCGCGGCGGCGAATTCGGACTTTCCAATACCAATAAACTCATTCGCTTTTATCCCGGTGCCACGGGGCTGAAAACGGGATCCACCGGCAAAGCAAAATACTGCCTTTCCGCCTCCGCAGAGCGAAGCGGATTAAAGCTTTGCGCGGTGGTTTTGGCGGGAGAAACCAGCGCCGACCGTTTTTCCGCCGCCAAGAAAATGCTCGATTGGGGATTTGCCAATTTTTCTTACTATCAGCCCGAAACTCCCCAGATCCCCGAAGTGAAGGTTTGGGGCGGAAATAAAAGCACCCTTTCCCTTTCGGTGCCCACCGACGGAATTTTGGTTCCGAAAGCCCAAGTTTCGGGAATCGAAACAAAGCTTACCCTCCCCAAGGAAATGAAAGCTCCCGTGAAAAAAGGTGATAGAATCGGCAGCATTTCCTATTTAAAAGACGGGCAGGTTTTGCACGAGGTATCCATTTTATCGCAAGAAGATATTGATGCCCTTTCTTTTTCCGATGTGTTTTTCCGCCTGATCAACCTATTTTTCACAGGAAATATCGCCTAAAAAGAAGCCCAAAAGGGCTTCTTTTTTCTTGACAGAAGGACTCCCACTTGCTATAATAACATTTGAGCAATCACTCAAATGTTTGGAGGCGCTATGCAGAAAAATTCATTTTTTCTTTTCACCAAGGAAGAATCCGAGAAGCTTTCTTCTTTTTTTCAAGTTTTTTCGGATTCCACACGGCTCAATATTCTTTTTCTTTTATCCGAAAAAGAACTTTGTTCCGGAGAGATCGCAAAAGAAATGGAAATGACCCCATCTGCGATTTCCCATCAGCTCAAAATATTAAAAGATCATCATTTGCTTCGGGTTCGCCGCGATGGCAAAATGCTTTATTATCGCCTTGCCGACGCACACATTGATCAAATTATCAAAATGGGATTGGAGCACATCAGAGAATGAGAAAGCAATATCAAATCGAAAATCTTGATTGCGCACACTGCGCAATGAAAATGGAAGAAAACGCGAGAAAAGTGGAGGGGGTTCGCTTTTTAAGCATCAACTTTGTTTCGATGAAACTCACCCTCGAAGCAGACGACGATGCCTTCCTTTCCGTTTTCAAAAAAGTGGAAAAAGCGTGCCGCGAAGTGGAAAGCGAGGTTTTGTTTTCGGAACATAAATATCAGATGTCGGGCGAGCAAAAAAGCGAGGGAATTTTAATCCTGGCTTCCCTCATTCTTTTTATTGCTGCAAAGGTATTTGATGCAATTCTTCCCGATTCTCTTCCCTCTTTTGTTTTCACGCTATCTTTCCTGCCCGCCTTTCTTCTTGCGGGATTTGAAATTATCAAAAAAGCCGTGCTCGGACTTTTTCATAAAAAGTTTTTGGATGAGAATTTCCTTATGACAATCGCCTCCCTCGGGGCGATGGCAATCGGAGAAGCAAGCGAGGGTGTGATGGTGATTTTGCTTTATCGCATCGGCGAATTCTTCCAAGCGCTTGCAGTGGCAAAAAGCCGAAACAACATTGCCGAACTGATGGACATTCGCCCCGATTCGGCTCATCTTTTCGAAGGCGAAGAGGTGCGCACGGTGAAACCCGAAGAAGTTGCGATCGGAAGCTTTATTCTGGTTCGCTCGGGGGAAAAGATCCCGCTCGACGGAATTGTGGCAGAGGGGCATAGCTTCCTCGATACCTCTGCGCTCACGGGCGAGGGAGTTCCCCGCGAAGTTCTGCAGGGAGATTCGGTGGTGAGCGGATCGATCAATTTAAACGGTGTGCTCAAAATCAAAACCACAAAAGATTTTGAATCCAGCACCGTTTCCAAGATTTTAAAACTCATCGAAGAATCGGGCGATAAAAAATCAAAAGCAGAACGCTTCATCACCCGCTTTGCCCGTTACTATACTCCGATTGTTGTTTTTCTTGCCCTTTTCCTTGCCTTTGTTCCTCCTCTTTTCGGAGCCGAGCTTTCCTTTTGGATTCATAAAGCCATCACCTGCCTTGTGATTTCTTGCCCTTGCGCCCTTGTGATCTCGGTGCCTCTCACCTTCTTTGGCGGCATCGGATGCGCGAGCAAAAACGGAATCTTAATCAAAGGTGCCGATGGCTTGGAAAAGCTCAAAGAAGCCGAAATTTGCGTGTTTGACAAAACAGGCACCCTCACCAAAGGTGTTTTCAAGGTTACCGCCATTCACCCCGATCAAATCTCGGAAGGCGAACTTTTAGAACTTGCCGCCACATGCGAACACTTTTCCAATCATCCCATCTCCCTTTCCTTAAAAGCCGCTTATCATAAAGATATCGATAAAAAGCGAATCGGCCGTATTGAGGAAACTGCGGGGCAAGGGGTTTGCGCTGTGATCGACGAAAAAACCTATTTTGTTGGGAATCAATCCTTAATGGAAGCCCACGGCATTTCCATCAAAGCTTGCGAGAAGTGCAATCATGAAGGAACGGTGGTTCATATTGCCGAAGAAAGCGAATATCTTGGCCACATTGTGATTTCCGATGAACTTCGCGACGATGCAAAAGGGGCAATCACTTCTCTGAAAGCACTTGGCCTTCGCCGACTCCTTCTCTTCTCGGGCGACCGAAAGGAAGTTGCCGAAAGCATTGCCAAAAAGCTCGAGCTCGATGATGTTTTTGGAAATCTTCTTCCCGCAGATAAGCTTCTTCTTTTGGAAGAAGAAAAAAAGAAGAAAAATGAAACAGGAGCTCTTCTCTTCGTTGGCGACGGGATCAACGATGCGCCCTCCCTTGCCGCGGCAGATCTTGGGATCGCCATGGGCGGAATCGGAGCAGATGCGGCCATTGAAGCCGCAGATGTGGTTTTGATGGATGATACTCCTTCCAAAATCCCCCTTGCAATCAAAATTGCAAAGAAAACCCTTTCGATCGTTTGGCAAAATGTGATTCTTTCGATTGGAATCAAGCTTTTCGTTTTGATCCCCAATATTTTCCTTGGGGAAGAAAGCGTGCCTCTGGCGCTTGCTATTTTTGCCGATGTTGGAGTTTGCTTGATCGCAATTTTAAATGCCACCCGCGCCCTTCGCATCAAAAAGTAAATTCCCTTTTCAATCAAAAAAAACACTCCCCAAATCGGGGAGTGTTTTTTGCTTATTTCATTTCGATATATCTGGTGTTTTCACATTCAACGATGATGTTCCAAAGGTTTTCATACATCTGAACATATTGATCCACCAAAACCTTAACATCTTCATGGAAGGTATCGTAGTATTCCACGCGCAAAGAGGTGGAATTTCTACGGTTCAAGGTGCGAACTGCCCACCAACGGAAGATCTGCTCTCTGGGTTCGGGCAAATACAGGGATTTTTCTGCATCGCCTGCATAGGGAGAGAAGCCGCTATCGGTTTTTGCAACAGGCAGATAAAGACTCTTGCCTTCGGGGTCCTTTAAGGTTTTGCCGCTCTTATCGGTTACGGTGGAAAGATACATCTGATCCATATTATAAAGAGCGGTAGCGCCGTCGCCGCCTGCAACCTGTTCGTTATAATCGGAGATCATTTCCTGAATGGTCCAGCAAGCAAGGTAATAAATGCTCTTGTATTCGTGTTCGCCGTAGAGCACGGTGCCATCTTGATACTTCACATAAGGACGAATGGTATAGAAAGTGAAGAAATCATCGAAATCGTGGTAAAGACCTTCGCCGTTTGCACCGCCGAATACAACCGTGTAGCTATTGCCAACGCGAACACCGTTTTCATCGGTGTATTTGCCATAAGGATTATCCAAATCTGCGGCCAAGGTATATACCGTGTAGATACCGCTGGGTTTACCGCCGTAAACATCCATTGCGGCAAAGGAATCGGAATCGTTGGGAACGTTTGCATTGTTAAACCACTTTTCCGTTTCTTCGGGCATATTCACCCAATTTCCGTTTTCATCCACACCGTAGAGAACGGGGTAATCTTCGCAGTAGTAAGCAATGGAAGACATTCCAAGGCGAAGCTGATTTCTTCTTGCCGCTTCGGTGGGAGCGATGATCACGCCTGCCTCTTCGATTTCTTTGCTCGTGGTGGGAATACCAAACTGAATTCTCATCTTCTGGTTTTCAGCGCCGTCGGCACGGATCTGAGTTCCAAGATATTCAGGAGCGGTATATCCTTCCTGAGGTTTTTGACCTGCAGGATAGTAAACATAAGGAATATGAGTGGGAACTGCAACTTTTCTATTGGTAATACCGGCATAATCGGTAACATAGGGTTCAAAGTTGCCATAGGCATTGGAAATCATGCCCCAAAGGAAGTTATAAGTACCATAGGCCTCGCCTTCGGTAAGACCGGTTCTATGGGGATAACGCATCACAAAGTTTTCTTTGGGATAATTGGAACCGCCGATCTGAGCCAATGCTCTGGTATCCTTCGGCATGGTGATGGTGAATTGGAAAATATCTCTTGCCAAGGAGTTTTCGAGTTCCACATGAGCACGAAGGGAGAACACTTCGGGAATGGCAGTGGCATCGGTTTTGGGATTATATTTACCATTCAATACCTTCCACGGAACACGGTATTCATAAGTGGTGGTTCCGTAGGTGCCGCTCTTGAGCTCCTCGCTTCTGGAATCCTCTTCCATATAATTATAATCGAAAGAGTCTTCGGGGATCTCGGGGGTTTTCTTTTCATAGGGCTTATGGGTGATGTTGTAATCAACCCCGAGAGTGGATACTTGAGAAATATCGGTGGCATTCAAATTGCCGTATTTTCTGATAATGGGAAGACTGCTCGACATGTTCTGAGCAGAGGTAACATAAGTATTGGCTACCGCGCTGATGCCGATGGTGGGAGTTTTTCCTGCTTCGGGATCCAGCGAAATATAGGGATTGAAATCGAAAGCACCGGAATAGATGGCGCTCACATTACTCATTGTGGTACCAAACTGATAAATGCTGCGATAATAAGTGGTTTGGTGGGGAGTTTCCTTGAGCTCAATCGCATAGTAAAGATAATCGTTATCATATCTTGCATACACATTGATCTCTTCGGGAAGAATCACGTGATGCGCTTTGAGCATATTGACATTGGCGATCGAGTTATAGTTGCTACCGGTGCCCGCATAAACATGCTTCACGGTGGTGCGGCGGCCGGAATAGTAGGTGCCGCTGGTAAATGCGGGAGCTTTTCCGTCTTCGGTGGGTTCAACGGGAAGGTAGCTATTGAATTTTTTATAATAGTTTGCAAAATTGGTTTCCCAATCGGCGGGCTGCTCGGTGAGTTTCACAATGTCCTTCAAAACATATTGGCCCTGACGATCGAGAACCGTATAGTTATTGAGGGTTTCTTTGGTGAGATGCCAAGCTCTTGCAAAAGCCAGAGTATCAGGATCCTGATAATAATAGTTTTCAGAAGTGGAAAAAGAGGTTGCAATCATTCTCTTCGCCCAGATAAAACCATAGGGGCTATCGTTTTCAACCGCACGGATCGCATCCCAAACTTCCTGAGTGGATTCGGGAGTGGGGTATACATTATAAGTACCGTCGGGACGGAGCTTGAACTCGCCATTATCGATATCGGAAGTAACACGCTCTGCCGTGGTGGTATAGCGGAAGCCATAGGTTGCAATGGGTTCGCCGTAGCCATCGGTATCGGAAACACTACCGTCCATTTTGGGGGCGGCTTCTCCTTTTGTTACTTCATAAAGATAAAAATGCTGCTGACCGAAATCCTTCCAAGCATTTGCCGAAGGAGCATACGGAACGGCAGAGGCGGCAAGGGGCAAAACACCTGCGAAGGTTGCAAGCGCAAGCACCAAAGCAAGAATTCTCTTTTTCATAATTGATAACCTTTCTGGGCTAGATTTGTACTCTAAACCGATTTTATCTTATGTATAATCTATTCTATCACAGCAAAACACAAAAATCAAGCATTTTTCTGTATATTTTAACAGCGCTTTCTTGTGTATTTTTCATAAAAAAAGGCCCCCTTTTTTTCAAAGGGGGCTTCTTTTTAAACTTCAAGAATCACAGGAAGAACCATCGGGCGGCGACCCATTCTTCCAAACAAGAATTTGGAAACTTCATCGCGGCATCTTGCCTTCACCGAAGCAAGATCCAGCCCGCTTCCGAGTGCACTTTCCAGTGCTCTTGCGGCAACGGTGCGAATTTCGCCCATCAGATCTTCATTTTCTTTCACATAAACAAATCCTCTCGTGATGATTTGCGGTTCTCCCATCAGGAATTTTCCATAGGATTCCACCGCGGCAACCACCGTGATGATTCCCTCTTCCGAAAGGAGCTTGCGATCGCGCAAAACCACACTGCCAACATCACCAACGCCAAGACCATCCACCAAAAGCATTCCCGCAGGAACCGATCGGGGCGCAAAGGCGGCTTTCTTTCCGCCCTCGGAAATTTCAAGCACTTTTCCGATTTCGGAAACAAAAATATTTTGCTTCGGAATGCCGGCATATTCCGCCAAGGAAGCATTTTTTGCAAGGTGCTTATATTCCCCGTGAAGCGGCATGAAAAAGCGCGGCTTTGTGAGGGCAAAAATCATTTTGATTTCTTCCTGACAAGCATGGCCCGACACATGCACTTCGGCAATCTGATCATAAACCACCGAAACATGCTTTTTCATCAATTCATTGATGATATTGGTGATGGTTTTTTCGTTTCCGGGAATGGGATGCGCGGAAATCACCACCATATCCTCGGGCGAAAGCTTTACTTGGCTATGGGTGCCGAATGCCATTCGGGAAAGAGCACTCATCGCTTCGCCCTGACTTCCCGTGGTAATCAGAGTAACATTGCGCGGAGCAAATTTCTTTAATTCTTCGGGCTCAATCAGGGTGCCCTGCGGAATTTTCATATAGCCGAGTTTGGAGGCAGTATTCACAATGTTGATCATACTTCTGCCCAAAATACACACCGCTCTGTGGTGCTTCACGCTCGCATCGATGATCTGCTGAACTCGATGAATGTTCGACGAGAAGGTTGCCACAATCACGCGCTTTAAATTATCGTGAAAAATCTGCTCTAAGCTCGTTCCCACAGTGCGCTCACTCGGAGTAAATCCTGCTCGCTCGCAGTTGGTGGAATCGCAAAAGAGCGCGGTTACCCCTTCCCTGCCGAGCTCGCCGAAACGGGTAAGATCGGTCATTTCTCCTGCAATCGGAGTGGAATCAATTTTAAAATCCCCCGTAAACACAAGGTTCCCCACGGGAGAATGCACTGCAAATGCCACCGCATCGGCGATGGAGTGATTCACCGAGATAAACTCCACATCAAAATCGCCTGCATGAACGGTTTGCCCGGGAGAAAACACGTGCATCGATGCTGTTTTATCAAGGCCGAATTCAACAAGCTTATTTTCCACA
>JAZOVP010000022.1:0-15096 GCA_045658765.1 Eubacteriales bacterium
CACCTTTTCCACCGAGCCAAAGAATTTTAATAGCGTGGTGGGAAGAGCGGAGCCGGGTCTGGAAGCAAGAGACAGCCAAATCCAGAGCAAAAGATTTTTCTCCTTCACTTTGCCTGCCCCCTTCTTTTGATTTCCCATAAAAACACGGCCGCGGCCACGGCGGGATTCAAGCTTTCCGTGTTTTCAATCGGAATGATGCACACCTGGTCTGCCTTTTCGATGGCAAACTTGGAAAGACCTTTGCCTTCATTGCCGATGAAAACACAAACGGGCTCGGAAAGATCGGCATTTCCAATTTCCACCGCATCATCCGACAAAGCGGCGGCAACGGTTTTGATTTTTTTATTTTTTAGTTCTTCGAATAAGGTTTCCACGGAAGAAAACGATTTCACGGGAATGCTTGCAATCGCTCCCATGGAAGCGCGAATGGCTTTATGGGAAAACGGATCGGCACCGCCCACAAGGAAAACCCCATCAAAGCCAAAGGAAGCGGCGCTGCGGATCACCGTGCCAACATTGCCCGGATCCTGCACATTTTCCAGTGCCACAAAGCGATTCTCTTTTTCTTTGGCAAAGAGCTTGGAAAGACCTTCCACGGAATAAATGCTAAAAAGCCCTTGGCTTCCCTTCTCTTCGGTGATCTTTTCAAAAGCCGAAGCGGAAAGAAGAAAACGCTCGGCGCCGCGAGCACCTTCTTGGAGATCGATCTTATCTTTTAAGAAAAGTGCTTCTTCGGAAAGATAGATGGCTTTCGGAAAAAGGCCTTTTTCGCAAAAATCAAAAAACAGGGTGATCCCTTCGGCGGCAAAAACCCCTTCGCGATCCCTTGCCTTTTTATCGGAAAGAGAAGCGGCAAATTTGATCGCGGGATTTGCTCTGCTTTCAATTTTTTTCCAATCCATATTTTGCTCCTTTCCCGACTGATTCTTTTATCATATACCAAAACAGGGATAAATTGCAAGATTTTTGAAAAATTTTTTCCATTTATTTTAAAAATAATAGTAGATATTTTTTTCTTTGAAAAAATAAAAGTCGAAAAATTCGCCGTTTTTTTCATAAAAAAATCAAAAAAGTCTATACATTTTTGTTTTTTTATGTTATAATCCATAGTATGAGAAAACATGATTTTACAAAACCCACCGCTCCTTCTTTTGCCCCTGAATCCGACCGCTCGGTTGTGGCAGGGCGCAACGCGGTGATGGAGCTTTTATCTACCGGAAAATCGGTGGATAAAATCTTCCTTCAAAAAGACGGAGAAGGATCTTTGAAGGTCATTTTAGCAAAGGCAAATGCGAAAAAAATTCCCGTTTCCTTTGCCGAAAAAGCAAAGCTTTCCGAGCTTTGCGGCGGCTCATTCCATCAAGGAGTGGTTGCCATTGCTTCCGCCAAGGAATATGTTTCCTTAGAGGAGCTTTTTGGCATTGCCGAAAAGCGCGGCGAAGCCCCGTTTTTTGTGATTGCCGATGGAATTCAGGATCCTCATAATCTTGGGGCTCTCATCCGTTGCTGCGAGGGCGCGGGCGTGCATGGGATCATCATTCCCAAAGCCAATGCCGCCTCGGTGAATACCACCGTGGTAAAATCAAGCGCAGGCGCCGCCGAGCACCTTGCCGTTTGCCGCGTGCCCAATCTTGCTTCTGTGGTGGATACCTTGAAAAAAAGAAACGTTTGGGTGTATGCTTGCGAGGCCGACGGCACCCCCTACGATAAGCAGGATTTCAGCGGAGCGGTTGCCATTATCCTCGGCAGCGAGGGCTTTGGCGTTTCCCGACTTTTAAAAGAAAAGAGCGATTTTATTGTGTCTCTTCCCATGCGCGGAAAGGTGAATTCCTTGAATGTTTCCTGCGCGGGGGCAGTGATTTTATATGAGGCAGTAAAATACAGATAACATTTCGGAAAGGATTTTCTATGGCTTCTGTTTACAAATTTAAAAGAAAAAGTAAAGAAGATGCAAAGAACAACACCGAGAATCAATCCAAGGATTTTTCCGCCCTTTTGCTCGAAGATTCGGTAGAAGACAGCGCAGAAAAAACCTATGCCAAAGCAGAACCGGAATCCGAAAATGCGGATAGCACCGCCGTTTTCGAGCCGGTTTCGGCAGAGCAAAAAGAAATGTCGAAAGACGATCTTTTGGATGCCCTGCAAACCCAAAAAGTGGATGCCAAAAAGGTAGACGAAGTATTTTTCCATCCCAAGGGGGCTCCCTCTTCCGAACATGCAAAAGAGGATCTTGATGAAACCTCTCAAATTCTGAGGGAACTTTTCGGCGCCGCTCCTGCCCACGAGAGTGCAAAAAAAGCGGTTGCAGAAGAAATCTCCCATGAAGAAAACTCGGAAAAAACAGAAATTTTTTCTTCCGAAGAATATGTTGCCATCCACAACGCAGAAGACGAGGTTACCAAAGAATATCCCGATACCTCGGCTTTGAAGGAAACCCTCGAGGCCATTTCGGATCAGATGGCGCAAACTCAAGTTTCCCTGCCTACTTTGAAAGAAGAAATGAATGTTTCCGAATCCCTTCTTTCCGATGATCCTTATAGCGACACCTTCGACGAATTGGAAAAAATTCCGAAAAAGAAATCGGTTCTGCCCGATGAATTCACCTCATACGATGAATACGATGAATTCGCAGAGCATTTAAGAAACCGTAATTTCCGTTCCCTTTGCTTCACCTTATGGACTTTCCTCACCTTCCTTGCTCTTTTTTATCTGGAAAGTGCCACCTTCACCTCAGGAAATTATCACCCCGTATTTTTAAAGCCAGGCGGAATCTACAACCCCATTTATCTTTTGGTTGATCTTCAATTTATTTTGATTTCCGCAGTGCTTGTTTTCCCTTCCATCGCAGACGGGGTTAAAAAGCTCTTTTCCGCAAAGCCAAACCGAAATTCGGCTATGTTTTTGATGCACCTGTTTTCCGCTCTGCACGCCATTGTTTTATTAAGCTTCGGCGGCAGAGAATATCCCCTCTTCGGCACGATCGCTTCCCTCTTTGCTTTTCTTTGTGCCGTGGCGAATTTCCTTGATTCCAAGCGCATTTATCGCACCTTCCGAGTATGCTGCAAAAAAGGCGAAAAGCTTGTTGCGAAAAAGCTTGATCCCGAAAGCCCCGAGCAGGAAGCTTGCGAAGGCCTTGGCGAAAACCCCACCTTCTTTTCGATTCAAAAAGCAAAATTCATCGATGGCTTCTTTGCACGCCTCGAAGAAAAGAGCAAATCCGAATCTTCTTTCGGAATTGCCATCGCGCTTTCCCTTTTTGCATCCGCAATCTTCACGGGAATTTCTGTTTGGAAGGGTGCTTCGGTGTCCTCAGCCGGCACCGCATTTATGCAAATGCTCGCGATGACTCTTCCCCTTTCGTGTGTGTTTTCCATCAGTCTTCCCTTCTCTCATCTTTCGGTGAAGGCAGAAAAGAAAAATGCTGCCATTATCAGCTCGGCGGCCGCAGATGAATATGCCTCTGCCGATGCCGTTTCCTTTACCGATAAGGAAATTTTCCCGCCCCGCAGCGTGAAGGTAACCACCATCCGCACCTATGGCGAAACCCGCATTGATCAGGCAATTTTATATGCCGCAATGATCTTCCAAAAGCTCGGCGGTCCTCTTTCCGAAGTGTTTAAGAAAACCATTTCCAATGTGTATCAAACCATTTCCGAAGATTTTGATTTCCGCGAAATCACTTCCGACGGAATGTGTGCCAAGATCGACGGAAAAGATGTTTTTGTGGGCAACAAGGATTATCTGCTTTCTTATGATTTTGGCTACACGAAAGACGAAATCGACGAACCGTTTGAAATGAAAAGCGGAAAGATTATGTATATGGTGATCGGAAACGAACTTGCCGCAAAATTCTATATCCGCTATTCGATCAGCAAGCTCTTCAAGAAAACCGTGCTTTCCCTTTATAAAGCAGGCATTTGCCCCGCGGTAAAAACCTGCGATCCCAATATCGACAGCGATTTATTCCGCACCTTGCTGAAAAATAAAAAAATCCCCGCAGGCATCATCAAAACCTGCGAAGCCATGAAGGATGCTCCCATTGAAGAAAAAAGCGAAAGCGGAGTTGTTTGCGGCTCCACCATCGCAAATCTTTTGCAAACCTTCAATCTTTGCGATTCTCTTCGCCATCTCACAAGAGCCAATGTGATTATGATGATCCTTTCCCTTGTGTTGGGAGCAGGCATTATCACCTTCCTTTTTGTGATCGAAAATATGACCCGCGTTACCGGTCTTTTCGCTTTGATCTATCAGATTTTATGGCTGATCCCGATTGTGATTCCCTCGTTGAGTGAATAATTTTATAAAAAAAGTGCCAAACTTCGGTTTGGCACTGCATTTCCACCCTTAGCGCAACTGGATAGAGCATCAGATTCCGATTCTGAAGGTTGGGAGTTCGAACCTCCTGGGGTGGACCAAAAAACGACTTGCGATAGCAAGTCGTTTTTTTATTACTCGTTTCAATCAAAATAGTCTTCTATCAAATCAGAAAACACCCGCGGGGAGGTTTTGCTATCCATCAAAAGATTGCAAAAGAAAATTGCTTTGCTCGGATCGGTGGTGGGAAGCGGAAGCGCGGTTTTAAAAAGCACGGCATCCCCATCTTTTTCTTCGCCCGAAAGATAAATTTCACCGCGGCGAAAAAAGAGGAAACATTCTGTTTCCACTCCAAAGAAGTTTTCTCTTTTTTGCCATAAAACCGATTCCTTGATCTCTATCATTGCTATCTCCTTTTTTTGCGCAAAGAGCAGTATAATACAGATAAAAATAAAATGCAAGAGGGCAAAAATGGGCAAAATGGAAGCATTTTGTGCATTTTGCAAATTTATGTTTACAAGAAATAATTTTCGCGGAAAATTTTTGTGTTTTTTTCGCAAAAAATGAAGATAAAAATTTTTTTGCGAATATTTTATTAAAAATTAGTCGCTTTTTTGATGATTTTGGAATATTTTCGAGTTTTTTCAGTTCGAATTGTATATTTATGCAAACCCCTCTGAATTTTTGTGAAATTTGCACAAATCAAAACAGTTCCCGCTTTGTTTGACAAAGAAGCGCGCACACCTTATAATAAAATCAGAATATAAAAAAGGATGCTCTTATGAAACGAATTTTGATTGAATTTTTCTCAGGAAGAACACCGGAAAATCTAATTTCTCTTTTAAAAGAACGCTTCGACGATATTTATTTTCTTTCCTTCAACGATGCGGAAAAACCAAAGAAAGCAGTGAAGGAAAATCTTTCTGCCGTGGTGCAAGAAATTTTGGGATTTCTCCCCAAATTTCGCGTGATCGCAAAAAAAGATATCAATGGAGTGCTCTCGGAATTTGAATTCATTTATCGAAGAAACTGCGCTTTCAAAATTGATATCACGGGAGGCAATGAAATCTTTATTGCTGCGGCAGGCATCTGGCAAGAACGAAAAAAAGATGCCGATATTTCCTTGCATCAATATAAAATTCAAACCGGAGAAAAAATCTTCTCCTTCCCTTCCGAAGATTCTGCCGAGCCGCCTTTTACCCATCATCTCGATGTGCCCCAAATTTTAAAATTAAATGGCTCCGCTCCCCTTTCCTATTCACGCCCAATCTTTTCCTATGGAGTGCTTGCCGATGAAATCCTTCGCCTTTGGAACACGGTGAAAAATTTCCCCAAAGAATGGAATGATTTTTGCTCCATGTCTTCCGATCCCTCCGGCACCTCATCCTCTATGACCCAAAAATGCTTGGGATCGAAAGGCGCCATGCCGCGCTTCTATCAGGTGATCTCCCAACGGCTCAAAAATGCAGGAATTTTAAGCGAGGAAAAAAGAATTACCATCGGCGGAAAAGATTATATGCAGCTGGATTTCTCCGTGCCGAAAGAAGCGCTTTTCCTTTATGAAAAGGCGGGGAATTTGCTTGAAATGTATTCCGCACTCGCCGCTTTCAAATCGGGAATTTTCCACGATGTTTGCGTTGGTGTGGAAGTGGATTGGAATGGTTCTGTCTCTGCTTTTGGCGATCCCGATCCCAAGAATGAAATTGATCTTTTTTTGATGCGGGAAAATCTGCCTCTCCTTGTGAGCTGTAAAAACACCGTGCCCGAAAACAAATACCTTTATGAAATTATGACCATGGCCAAGCACTACGGCGGTTTTTTTGCCACTCCCTTGCTTTTTGCCACGGGCAAGGCAACTCCCACCGTGAAAAAGCGTGCGCGCGAAATGGGCATTGTTTTGATCGATTCTATCCGCCATCTTGATCTTGCTCAATTTTCCGATATCATCCAAAAGCGCCTGAATGAAAACAAATAAAAAAAAGCAGTGCTTCGGCACTGCTTTTTCATTTGGTTCTATTAGGCGGAATATAAAATCCGCAAACTCAAAACGCTTTGCAACAACAAAACGCATCCGCAAAAAACACCCTGCACGGCAAGCGGGAAAAAGAAAAACAAAATCGGCGCAAAAAGAGCCGCCACAATCAAAACAAAAACGCTTTCCTTTTGAAGTTTTCTTCCCAAGTCCCCTTTCATCGCCCTTCCCGAAAAGAAAAGGATGGCAGGGATTAAAAAATCAAGTATCAGAAGAACATTTGGCATTTTGTTTTCTCCTATGTAAAAAATACGCCAAAAGGGTGGCGAGAAAATAGCCGATCCAAACACCGGCAAGATCAATCACCACATCACTCACGCGGGAATTCCTGCCGTTTGAAAGGAGCTGGAGCTGCTCATCTGCAAGAGCCACCATGCACCCCGTGAAAAGGATCTGATAATATTGCTTTTTGGGCGAGGCGCCAAATTGGATCACCGATGCAGTGAAAAAAAACGAAAAGACGGAAAATTCGATCACATGAGCAATTTTAGACACCACGGGAAGTTTTTTTGCATCGAGTTCAACCTCTTTGTTTGTGATCACCTCGATGATTTTTTCCACTTCCTTCACCACCGCGCTTTTTTTCTTCATCGCCTCGGGTTCACTGGCAAGCGAATTGGAAAAAATATAAAGAAGGGAAAGAAGCGTGAGAATAGGAAAAACAAATGAAAAAAATCGTTTCATTTTTTACTCCTCGGTTAAATACCCTTCGGTTTGAAATCCTTCAAAATCCCATTGGCGAAGCACCTCAAACACTGCAATCGCAACAGAATTCGAAAGATTTAAGCTTCGAATATTTTCCTTCATGGGAAGGCGAAGCGCATTGGATTGATTTTGGCGCAAAAGATCTTCCGGAAGGCCTTTGGTTTCCTTTCCAAAGAAAAGATATACCTCCCCCGAAAAATCCACATCGCAATATTTATTTTTCGCTTTGGTGCTGAAAAAATAATATTTTCCCTTATTTTTGGCAAAAAAATCTTCGAGATTCGGATGAATATTCAAATCCAGATACTGCCAATAATCAAGACCCGCTCTTTTTAAATAGCGATCGCTGATTTCAAAGCCAAGGGGCTCTATAAGGTGCAAAACTGCGCCGGTAGCGGCGCAGGTTCTTGCAATATTTCCTGTATTTTGCGGGATCTCGGGTTCCACCAAAACAATGTGGAGCCGATTTTTATTTTCAGGCATGGCTTGCGATATAATCACAAAGATCCTGAACGGTGAGAATGGTGTGGATATCTTCTTCTTCGATTTCGGCACCGAATTTTTCTTCGCAAAGAACCACGAAATCGGCAATTTCAAGAGAATTGAGCTTCAGATCATTCACAAATTCTGCCTGGGGAGTAACCAGTGCGGGATCCACTTCGAGTTCTTCGGTCAAGATTTTTTTGAGTTCTTCAAACATAATTTTCTCCTACTTAATCAAATATCGAATGATTTTCTTCGATGTATTTTTTTCAAATTCGCTTCTTCTCATTTCAAGACCGCGAATCTGTTTGAACGAGGGGAGGCAACGGTTGAGCTCGGCAATGCTCTTTTTGATCTCAACTGCAATGTCATTCAAATCGCTTCCAAGGCCCTTTTCATCGGCTTTGGCAAAATCGGGATAAACCAAGGCGGTAACGGTAACTTCCCCATCATCACCGGTTCTTCCGATCACAACACATTCCGAAACCAAATCGATCTTATTAAGATATTCTTCGATTTCTTCGGGGAACACGTTTTTACCGTTGTTTAAAACGATCACGTTTTTCTTTCTGCCGGTAATATAAATAAAACCGTCTTCATCGAGATAGCCGTAATCGCCGGTGCGGAAC
Source organism: Eubacteriales bacterium (assembly GCA_045658765.1). Classification (GTDB taxonomy): domain Bacteria; phylum Bacillota; class Clostridia; order Oscillospirales; family SIG627; genus RGIG5579. The sequence goes on from JAZOVP010000022.1 coordinate 8,164, forward strand.
CAAGCGCCGGAAAGCACTTCTTCCGTGGCTTTTTCATCGTCGAAATAACCCTTCATAATATTGGGGCCTTTCACCACGATTTCGCCGATTTCTCTGCCTTCTTCATCGATCTCTTCCACATCAATCTTCACCTGCACACCGGGAATCGCAGGGCCAACAGAGCCCGCTCTGTTATCATCCTCGGGGCAAACACTGATGAGCGGAGCACATTCGGTGATGCCATATCCTTGGCAAAGTTTGATGCCAAAAGCATCGAATTCGGAAACAAGATCTGCAGGCATGGGAGCGCCACCGCAAATAATGCGCTCAAGGCGACCGCCAAATACATCCTGCACACTCTTAAAGAGAATCTTTCTGGGATCCACTTTGATTTTTCTGAGTGCGGCAGATGCGGTGATACTGCCGCGCAAAAGCTTTTCTTTGCCGCTTTTTTTGGCAGTTTCCCAAATGCGCTTATACACCGTGGTAACAAACATCGGCACCAGCACAAGCCCGGTGGGGCGGAAAAGCTGGAAGTTGCGAACCACGTATTTTAAAGAATCGTTGATGCACACCGTGGCACCCAAAAACAAAGGAGTGAGGATGCCGCAGGTCATTTCATAGGTGTGATGAATGGGAAGCACAGAAACGATGGTGTCGCTTTCTTCAAATCCCGTGCACTGATAGGAAGCGTTGATCGCATGAATCAGATTTTTCTGGCAGAGCATAACCCCTTTCGAGGTGCCCGTGGTGCCCGAGGTGAAAAGAATGGCACAAACCTTTTCTAAATCCACCGCAAAATCATCATAGAAAGCGGCGCCGTTTTCAATGCATTTTCTGCCGAAATTGAGAACGTCTACAAAATTGCAAACTCCCTTTTCGGGCTTTTGATCCAAAATTTCTTCTCTTTCTTCGGGAGAGAACGGAATGAAATATTCGATCGACTGATAGTCTTCGCTTCCTTCTTCAAAGAAGCGGCTGAATTTATGGGAATAGATTACGGCCTTGCAACCAACTTTATTGATAAAGCCGCAAACGGCATCGCGCGAGAGTTCCTTATCCAAAGGAACAATCACACCGCCGCAAATGATGGTGGCAAGATAAGTGATGATCCATTCGGGGCTGGTTTCGCCGATCACGGCAACACTTTCCCCTGCAACACCCATTTCATAAAAAGCTTCGGAAAGAGCGCGAACTCTTTCTTCGAGGCCTGCAAAACTCAAGGATTCAAGACCGCCGTTTCTTTTATACACCAGATAATCCTTATCGGGAAAAGAACGAGCGGTGGTGGCGATCATACTGCGAAGATCATACGCAATATCACGTCTTAATTTATTCAATCGGGTTTACCATCCTTTTTCAAATTTGCAACAGTAAGATTATACCCGAAAAGGGCCTGTTTGTCAATAAAACGGAATCAAAGCTCCCCGTTTTCGGCACGGCGAATGATCTTTCTGGTGTTTTCACGAAACTCCTCAAGATCGCCGTCGTTAAACAAAAACAGATCTGCCATGGCGATCGGGCCGCCCTTTTCCATGTTTTCGATTTCAGCAAAATCGCGGCTTTCGGCCTGAGCAGGGGTGAGCGGACGCACCACTCTTTTCGAGATGCGATCATATCTTTTTTTGCGCTCGGTTACAATGGCAACCACAGTGAGCTGATCGCCAAACGCTTCGCGCAGCACTTTCCATTCCGACCAAGAATAAAGCCCATCGAGGCACACATTGGAATGCTGCAGTTTTTCCTCAATTTCTTCGCGAAGCAAAAGAGCAAAGGCCGCAGGGCCATAGGTTTTACGGAGTTCCTCGCGAACAGCACGCTCGTTTACCTCGTTGCGCTCAAGACCTCTTTTTTCGAGTTCTTTCATGGTAACGCCGCCAAAATACACATAGCTCCATCCGCTTTTTTGAAATTCTTCGCAGCACACGCTTTTGCCGCTACCGCACATTCCAACCAGAGCGATCACTTGATTCATAGCAATTCTCCTTTTAAAACTCTTTCGTATATTTTACTCCATATCAGAAAAAAAAACAAGTGTTATCAAAAAAAAGTGAAGTTTTTCTGCTTGCTTGACTTTCGCTTTTTTAGAATTTATAATAGAAAAAAGAAAAAAAGGAGAATGGATATGCAAAGCAAAAAATGCCCCGCTCTTTCCTATTTCAAGAAAAACAAAAAAGAGCGCGCAATCGAAATTGCCGAGCGTTTGAAGGCGCTTTACCCCGATGCCGAATGTGCCTTGGAATTTCGGGGCGATCCCTTTTATTTGCTTGTGATGGCGCGGCTTTCCGCCCAATGCACCGATAAAAGGGTGAATGAAGTTTCAAAATCCCTTTTCCAAAAATATCCCGATGTTTTTGCCTTTGCAAATGCCGATCGAAAGGAGCTCGAAGAAGCGGTGCGCCCATGCGGCCTATACCGCACCAAAGCCGAGCAAATCAAAAAAATGAGCGAAATTTTGGTTTCGGATTATAAAGGCGCAGTGCCCCGCGAAAAAGAAACCCTGCTTTCGCTTCCCGGAGTGGGCGAGAAGATTGCAAATCTGATGATGGGCGATGTTTTTGGCGATCCGCATATCGTTGCCGATACCCATTGTATTCGCCTTGCGGGAAGATTTTCGCTCACCAAATCCAAAAATCCCGCTATCGTAACAAAAGATCTGGAAAAAATCATCCCAAAAGCCGAGCAAAGCGATTTTTGCCACCGCATCATATCGCTGGGCAGAGAATACTGCAAAGCCCAAAGCCCAAAATGTTCTGAATGCCCCTTGAATCAAACAAAACCATAAAAGGAGTTAAAAATGAAACGAATTCTTTTCTTGTTGCTTGCTATCCTTTTGGTCCTCCCTCTCGTTCTTTCGGCTTGCTCTTCGGGAGAGCTCGATTCCATTGATATTCCCGAAGAAACCGAAAAAGTGCCCACCACCACAAAAAAGCAAAATAAACCCGCAAATAATCCAATCGATAAAGATCCTGTGGATCCCGCAGAAGATGGCCTGATCACCGTTTTGATGATCGGCAATTCCTTTGCCACCGGCTTTTCGGATGAAATCATCGGTCTTGCCTCGGCCCACGGAATTCGCATGCGCCTTTACAATGTGTATTATTCAGGTTGCCAGATGTCTAGCCATTGGAATTGGTATATCAACCGCGAAAAGAATTATGAGCTTTATATGCACGAGGTGGCAGGCGTTCCCAGAACTGTGGAAACGGGAATGGGGCTTGAAGATTGCCTTGAAAAAGAAAATTGGGATTATATTTCCATGCAGCAGCATTTTTATCCCGGTATTGCCGTTTCCTACGATAAATCCATGGAAAGCTGCACCCCTTATACCGAAAAGCTTTCCGATGCACTCCGCAAAAAATTCCCCATGGCAAAGCTTTTATGGCACCAAACCTGGGCTTATGAAGTGGGCTATGAAGGCCGCGCAGATGAAAACGGTGTGGTACCCGAAGACCGAAAAGTTCCCACCTTGGAAAAGCAAACCACTTGCTACCAAGCCATTCGCCGCGTTTCGATGGATCTTTGCAGCTCATTTTCCCTTCAGCGCGTGCCCTCGGGCGATGCTTGGCAGAATGCAAGAGCCAATCCCCTCATCGGCGATACCCTTTGCCAAAAAAAGAATTTGAATGATAAATACCACGATGGCGATGTGGGCGGCGGCCAATATCTCAACGCCTGCGTTTGGTTTGAAATTTTAACGGGGCAAAGCCCGATCGGAAACACTTGGCGCCCCACGGACTATACCCTTTCCGAAGAAAAAATCTCTGCTCTTCAAAATGCGGCGCACAGCGCGGTCGCTTCTCTTTAAAGAAAAAAAGACTTCCTTAGGGAAGTCTTTTTTCTTGCAAAAAATTCAAAATATCGCCGATCACATCGTTGCGGCAGAAATCATATAAAATCTCATGGCGATACCCCTCATATAAACACATCCGCACATTTTTATTTTTCTTTGAAAGCTTGCGATAGAGGGCTTCAATCCCCTTCCCGTAGCCGCCCACGGGATCCTCTTTGCCGGAAACAAGAAGAATCGGCAAATCGGCAGAAAGGGATTTGAAAAACGCTTTGGAATTGCTTTTTCTATGAAGGCAAACAAGATCCTCCAGCGCAGATGCGGAAAAGCGGAAAATGCAAAAGGGATCGTCTTTATAGCGCAAAAGGTTCGCCGTATCCACCGTGAGCCAGCGCCCTTTATAATCCCCGGGGAATCGATCGTCGTAAGAAGAAAAAATAAGGTTTTCCAAAAAATCGGAAATGTGGCGCGGGCCGTAGATCCCCCGCACAACCTTGCAACAAAATTCCCCCGCCGCGGCAAGCGGATTTTGATTTGCCGTGCCGCAAAGAATCAGGGCATCGGGGCGAATTTTTTCAACGGCAAGACGAGCCGCAAAGGAGCCCATACTGTGCCCAAACAGATAATAGGGCATTTCGCCGAATTTCGCTTTCATAAAATCCGCGCAAAGCACCAGATCCGAAACAAGATGCTCCCAGCCCTTTTTTTCGGCTATAAAGCCAAGATCCGAAAGCGAAGCGGCGCTTTTTCCGTGGCCAAGCTGATCAAAGCCAAAGGCAAGATAGCCCTCTTCTGCCATACGGGAAAGAAATTCGCGATACCTTCCCATATATTCGCACATTCCGTGCACCACATGGAAATACCCTCGAATTTCCCCTTTCGGCACAAGTGCAACCCCTTTTAAGAGGTTGGTTTGATCGGAGGAAAGCACTTCAATTTTTTCTTCTGAAAACATAGTTCACCATTCGGCAACCTGCGCAGAAATCCACTCTGCACGCTCTGCCACAAAATCTTTTAAATAGAAAATCTGCGAGGAATAAGTTTTATACTGCTCGGTTTTTTTGGGCTCAAATGCCACTTTTTTGCCCAAAATATCCCAGCGATCAAAATTTTCGGTGGCAGAGGGCAAAAGAAGGGCAAAATCGGCATCGATGGTTTCCTCGGCACAAGCGATCAGATCCTCTGCTACCTCTTCCCATCTTGCCTTGAATTTTGCACGAAATTCAGGATCCTCGAGTAAATACGTGGTCCAAGTTGTGCCGATATAGTCATCTTCGGGCTCCGAGGAAACCCAAGTGTCGTATCCCGCATTGTCTTTCGAAAAATTGCCAAAGGCAAGATCAAAATCCCAAACCGGCCCCATTTTTAGTTTTTCACCCGGATTTTTGGAAAAATAGGTGCTTCGCCGCCATGAACAGTCGGTATTATAGGAAAGTTCGGTGATAATCAGCCAATCAATCACGCTTTCCACATCAAGGTATTCTTCATACCCCACACCGCTCTTCACCGCCGCATCGGCTTTTTGCATATAGTTTTGGATAAAATCAAACTGTTCATTCGTGAGAATCTGATATTCGGGAGATTTAATGAGAACAAATTTCACCAAACCGGCATGAAAATAATTCACACCTTTCACATCCACCCCTGCAACCACGCCGCCCGCTTCCAAGAAGAAGCCGCAATCGGCCTTTTGCATTTGGTGCTCCACTTCCACCCTGCCTTCGCCTGCCTCGAGATGTTCCCCAAGGGTATATACTCCAAGGTATTCCCCATTTAAAAACACATCCACATAAATATGCGAAGGGCAATAGGAAAAGGAAAGCTTCGAGGCAAGGGCTTGCCCCAAGCGGTTTCGCATGAGCGATTTATCGGCATAATTTGAAATCAGCGCCCATTCCTCTGCCGCGGGAAGACCGAAAAGCGAGGTCTTTTCATCAAAATGAATCTTATAGGGCTTTTTCTCCCACTTCCAAGTGGAATTCCCTCTGCCGCGAATGCGAATGGGAACCTCATTTTGAGAGGCATAGGCGGTGGTTCCTGAATCCATGCGAAAGGTTGCTGAAATATACTCTGATTTTGAAGTGATTTCGTCGCCGTTTTCTGTTTTTAAATGCACCACGGGAATGTTTTTCCCTTCGCGCAAAATTTCAAGGGCAAAATTGCGCACTTTCCCCTCGGAATCGGTGGTGCGGATCACCCCGTTGGAAAGAGAACCTAAAATTTCGGCAGTTCCGTTTTCAAGAGAAAGCGAAAATTGAAGAGAATCCAGATCCTTTTTTTCCATATTAAAATCCAGTTTCCCCAAAAGAAGATTTCCCTCTGCCGTAAAGAGAAGATCTTCCGAAAGCGAAGGATTCTCTTTTGCCGAAAAGAAAAGTTTAGGCACTGCACTTCCATCACCGCCCAAGGTGAGATTTTTGCCGTTATAGGATTTTAAATTGTTTTGGCGGTTTATCGTGTCGAAAGCGGGCTTTGCGCCCTCGCTTTCCCAAACAAGGGTGGATTTTGGAGCGGAAAAGAAAAGCGATGCCGAATCCACGCTCGCGCCGATCGCGGTTTCCACTCGAAATGCCCCTTCGCTATCAGAAGAAAAGGCAATCCGATTTCCGCCAAAATCAAGGGGTTTGGAAAAAGAAAGCGAAGCATGGCAGAAAAATTCCAAAGATTTTTCCACGCGAAAGGAAGAACAAAATTCAATTTCCGCGCCTTCTAAAAGATGCGGAAGAAGGGATTGATCAGAAAGGCGCCGGAGCTGATCAAAGCGCTTGATCGGATACTTTTCGGGAGAAAGCTTTTTTAGATTGATGCTTTTTGCCTTTAAATAAAAATCAAGTTCATCCTTTGCGCAATCGGGAGAAAAAGAATCAAAATAAAGTTTTGCTTTGGGTGCAAACACATAAATCGGCGCAGAAAACCCTCTTTTCGGGGAAAGAATGATCTTGGCTTCTTTTTTGGTTTCCAAATTCATTTCTTCAAAGGAAAAATCGCCATAGAGCGAGATCGGCTGAGAAAGAAAAAGCGTTTTTAAATTGGTTTTTCTTTGGAAAACGGCGCTTCCCTCTTCCATTTCTTGCAATGCCAATAAAAAGGATGCTTCATCGGAAAGAAATGCGGTGGAAATCTTTTTGCCTTGAATCAAAACCGAAAGTGGGCCATCGCCTTTC
>JAZOVP010000023.1:0-2363 GCA_045658765.1 Eubacteriales bacterium
AAAATCCCTCCGAAAACTCGGAGGGATTTTTTTGATTTTTGAATGTTTTTTTCGCGCGGCAACTATTCTTTTATAAAAAAGCAGATTTTGCTTTTCTTTTTTCCAACAAATCACTGCTTTTTTTCAAATTCATATTGAAAAAAAAGAAAAAATCATATATAATAGTAAAAATTATATACCAATGCAAAGCGAGGTACCAATGAAGTATTCCGATATGACCCGTGAACAGCTTTTGGCTGAATATGATAATGTGAAAAAAGAATGGGATGCCATCAAGGCGCAGAATTTAAATCTCGATATGTCGCGCGGGAAACCCGAAACCCGTCAGCTCGATCTTTCTCTTGATCTTCTCAGCATTTTGAAAACCCCCGAAGATTGCAAAAACGAAAGCGGCTTTGATGTGAGAAACTACGGTCTGCCCACCGGCATTCCCGAATTGAAAGAAATTTTCGCCGAGATTATGGGAGTTTCCAAGGATCAGATCTTTACCGGCGGATGCTCCTCTCTGAATTTGATGTATAACATCATTGTTGACGGTATGGCAATCGGCTTTGCCGAATCCGAAAAACCTTGGGCAAAATACGATAAGATTCGTTTCCTTTGCCCCGCCCCCGGCTACGACAGGCACTTTTCTATTTGCGAGCACCTCGGAATTGAAATGATCACCGTGCCCATGCTCTCTACCGGCCCCGATATGGATTTTATTGAAAAGGCCGTTGCAGACGACGATACCATTAAGGGCGTTTGGTGTGTGCCGAAGTATTCCAACCCCACCGGCATCACCTTCACGGATGAAACCGTGCGCAGATTTGCCGCTCTCAAGCCCAAAGCAAAAGACTTTAAGATTTTTTGGGACAATGCTTATGTGGTTCACGATCTTTACGATGAAACCGATTCCCTTTTGAATATTCACGAGGAAGCAAAAAAACACGGAAACGAAGACATGACCTTCCAATTCTGCTCCACCTCGAAAATCACCCTCGCATGCGGCGGTACCTGCTTTGTTACCTCGTCTGCAAAGAATATTAAGTGGCTTGAAAATCGCTTCTCCTTTGAGGGGCTTGGATACGATAAGGTGAATCAGCTTCGCCATGTTCGCTTCTTTAAGAATGCACAGGGCGTGTATGACGTGATGAAAAAGCACGCAGACATTCTTCGCCCGAAATTTGAAGCCATTCTCGATACCTTCCGCATCGGATTTGGCGATAGCGGAATTGCAAGCTGGCATTCTCCCCGCGGCGGATATTTTATCAGTCTTGATGTGATGGAATCCACCGCAAAAAGAACTTGGAGCTTGGCAAAAGAAATCGGTGTTACCCTTACCAATGTTGGTGCAACCTTCCCCTATGGCAACGACCCGAAAGATTCCAATCTTCGAATTGCACCCAGTAATGTGAATCCGAAGGATGTGGCTCCCATTGCAAGCTACATTACTGTTTGCGCAAAGCTTGCAGCACTTGAAAAACTTCTGGAAAGATAAAATTTAGAAAAACAATATTGGCTTCGGCTATGAAAGGTTGATTCTTATGTTTAAAAGTTCACTCAAAATCGCACTTCTTGCGCTTCTTCTGATTGCAATTCTTGTGGTGCCGCTGGTTGGCGTTACCTTTTATGATTCTCCCGGTATTCTTACCGGCGGAGAAGTGGTTTCTGATTTGAAATTCGGCGGTGGATCTTCTGTTTATCTTGATTTTGTTAGCGGAACCGATCTTACCAAGCAGGAAGAAAATCTGAAAAAAGCTTCTGAAATTTTGGAAGCAAGATTCCATGCTCTTGGATTTTCCGATACCAAAGTGGAAGTGAAAGATTCCAAGGTTCGCATTGACCTTGCAAGAAAAGATTATATTGAATCCACTTTTTCTGAAATTGCAACTGTTGGCGATTGGAGCTTTGCAGGTTCTGATCTTACCACCGAAATCTGCAACGCTGATTTCATTGATGATGCCAATGTGTCTGCAAACGCCAACGGCTCTTACGGAGTAACGATCCACTTCACCGAAAAGGGCGCGAAGGACTTCAGCAAAAACATTGCCGAATACGCTCTGAAATCCTCTAATTTCTATTTGATGATGGATGGTCAGCTCATGGCAGCAGCAACCGCTCCCGATGCCGATGTTCACGAAAGCTTCACCTTCGGTTCCTTCGGCTATGATTCTGCGGTTATGATTGCAACTTATTTAAAGCACGGATCTCTTCCCGCGCAGATGGAAATTGCAAAGATTGATCCCCTTGCCCCCACCCTTTCCAAGACCGTGATCACCGTGATTACCACAGCCCTTATTGTTGTGCTTCTTGCATTGGCAATCGTGATCCTTCTGAAGGGTCGCACTGCAGGAATCTTTGGTATTGCCGCTTTGCTTGCC
>JAZOVP010000024.1:0-2607 GCA_045658765.1 Eubacteriales bacterium
TTTCATTGTGATTTGTAAGCATAAAACGCCTCTTTCCTAAAATACTTTTTGTATTTTATGAAAAAGAGGCGTTTTTTGTTACTGGATTCGCTTCAGCTTGGCGTAAGTTGCCATAAGCTTCTTCTTTCCGGCTTTTTCAAAATCAATGTGATATAAAACATCAGATCCATAAACCTTGGCTTCTAAAATCACACCGTTTCCGAAAATGGCATGGAAAACTTTATCTCCCTCATAAAAGCGTTCGCGAACCTCATTGGTTCGAGGCGGGTTTGCTTGCTGGTAAGGAGCTTTGTTTTGAGTGGAAGCGGGCGCGGAGAAGCTTTGAACGGAATAAACCTTCGTGGTATTTCCGTAAAACGAATTGAATTCTGTTTTTGGCTTATAAAGATGAAAGTCGATCAAATTTTCCGGAATCTCGCGAATGAAACGGGAAATATCGTTGCGATTTGTTTTTCCGTATATCATGCGCTCGTTTGCGCAGGTAACATAAAGTTCTTCCTTTGCTCTTGTCATCGCAACATAAGCAAGCCGACGCTCTTCCTCGAGATCCTCGGTGGCTTTTGAAGATTGGGGAGAAGGGAAAAGGTTTTCTTCCATTCCCACCAAAAACACAATCGGGAATTCAAGCCCCTTTGCGGCATGCACGGTCATCAAAACAACCGAATCGGAAGATTTATCGTAATTGTCCACATCGCTCACAAGGGCAATTTCCTCCAAAAATCCGGAAAGGGTTGGATCTTCGTTTTTTTGTTCGTAAAGCGCGGCAGAAGAAAGCAATTCATCAACATTCTTTCTTCTTTCCTCGTTTTCATCGCCCAAAAGAGTTTGCATATATCCGCTTTTTTCAATCACGTGATTCAAAATTTCAAGCGGAGAATGATCGCTTGCAAAATCAGTAAATTCTTGCATCAGAGTATAGAATTCATTGAGTTTTGCAAAACTTCTTCTGATTTCTAAAAATTCATCCGCACGGGATAAAACTTCATAAAACGGCATTTGATTCTGTTCAGCCAGCTCGCGCAGTTTATCCACGGTTGTGTTGCCGATGCCTCGCTTGGGCACATTCACAATGCGGCTAAAGGAAACAAAATCGTTTTTATTATATAGAAATCTTAAATATGCAAGAATGTCTTTTACTTCAGCGTGATCGTAAAAACGAATTCCCGATAGGAGTCGATGGGGAAGGCCTGATTTTGTGAAAACAGTTTCCAAAATGTTGGATTGCGCTTTGGTTCTGTATAAAACCGCAATATCCTTGTAATTGGCTTTTCTCAGCATCGCAAATTTATTGATCTGTTCTGCCACAAACACCGCTTCTTTTTCTTGATCGGCAAGCTGATGCACCGTAACCTTGCGCCCCATCTGATTATCGCACCAAAGGGTTTTTCCGCGTCTGGATTCATTGTTTGCGATCAAAGCGTTTGCAGCTTCAATGATATGACGAGTGGAACGGTAGTTCTGCTCAAGAAGGATCACATTGGTATTGGGGAAAACTTGATCAAATTTCAAGATATTTTCAACTGCCGCACCGCGGAATTTATAAATACTCTGATCGTCGTCTCCAACCACCATCACATTATTTTTTTCTCCCGCAATCAGCTTCATCAAAAGATATTGGGTGTAGTTGGTATCCTGATATTCGTCAACCAAAATATTTTGAAATTTATTTTGGCACCAACTAAGTGCACTTTCGCAGTTTTGAAGCAGAAAAACAGTTTGCATAATCAAATCATCAAAATCCATAGCAAGAGCATCCTTTAGGCGCTTTTGATACATCTGATAAATTTGAGCGCAAATTCTTCTTTTTTCGGAATGAGTGTTTCGTTTTTCAAACTCCTCGGGAGTTAGAAGCGCATTTTTGGCTTTGGAGATCGTGTTCATCAAATATTTCGGAGTGATCTCCTCGTTATCAATTTCAAGCTCCTTGATAATATCGGAAATGATTTTCTTGGAGTCGTTGGTATCATAAATTGTGAAATCACGGCCGTATTCGGTGTGATCTGCAAATCTTCTTAATAGTCGCACACAGATAGAATGAAACGTTCCAGCCCAAATCTCTTTTGCGCACTCTCCCACATAGTTCTCAAGTCTGTTTTTGATCTCATCTGCCGCTTTGTTTGTGAAGGTGATGGCAAGAATGCGATCGGGAGAAGAGGGAGAATCGGCAAAAGATTTTAAAATCGGATAATAAGCATCGCGCGGAAAGCTCATTGGATTTTCAGAAAGGTGCTGAAGCATGAAAAGCTCGTTTTCATTAACATTCACTTCTTTGTTTGAATGATAAGCAAATCCAAAATGAATCAAATAGGCAATGCGGTTCACCAATACCGTGGTTTTTCCGCTTCCTGCGCCCGCAATCACAAGAACGGGCCCTGCAGGTGCGAAAATTGCTTCCTGCTGTTTTTGATTGAGCGAACGGTAATAATTCGAAAATAATTTTTGCTTTAATTTAAGATCAACAATAGGCATTTTAAAACTCCTTTATACCTTTCAATTTTACTATAAATTCATTGAAAAGTAAACTATGTTTTTCCCTTTTTTGCAAAAAAGAAAAGCCCGAACCGTTTGGCTCGGGCTTTGAAGGATAACTTATTTCTTTTTGAATTC
>JAZOVP010000025.1:0-3304 GCA_045658765.1 Eubacteriales bacterium
ATTTCTACACCTTTCCATTGGCATAATTGGCGCAATATTTCTCGTATCTCCATTCGCTTTTCCTCGTAAAATACCTTTCTTCGGTACTTGGGCGCAAATACTATGTGATACTTGCAATTCCATTTTGTGTGTGCTAAACTATTTTTGTCTATGGCTTCTTTTTTCATAGATAAATCCTCCGATTGTGTTCTTTTCGACTGGCAGGTCGGTTTTATCTTACCACAATCGGAGGATTTTTTCTCACCGGTTAACCTTCACTGAACCACGCGACTATCGCGTGGTTTTCCTTTTACAAGAAAATCCGCCCGAAGATTCGGGCGGATCAAACGCTCAGCTGAGTTAAGAAGTCATCCGCTTCGGCGCGGGTTTTAAATAGCAAGATATTCTTTTCAGAATATTTTTCAAGAAGTTGCATCACTTGCGGGCGGCACTCACAGGAATAGTTTTTGATGAATCGAAGAAATTCTTCATCCTCTTTTTCAGATTCTATCCATGGCATATCGCTTCTTGGTTTTCCCTTTCTTTCTGCCACTCCATCGAGGCAAACCTCCACCGGAAAATCCAGAAAAACAATCGTATCGCACGCTTTGATTCGAAATTCCATGGTGGAAGCATAATTGCCATCGAGAATCCATTCGCTCTTTTGCAAAATTTCAGATAAGCGCTCGAAAAATACGGATTTTTCCACCGTAGTTTGATCCTGATTCCAAAATAAAAGATCCAAATGAAACAGCGGAATTCCGCTGATTTTATGAAGCGCTCTAGAAAAGGTGCTTTTCCCGCTTCCCGGGCATCCAATCACAACAATTTTTTTCATATCAATATCCCAAAATGAAAACTCCCCTCTCCGTTTTTCGGCAAGGGGAGTTTATTCTCATATAAGGGCTCCTTGCGCAATCAAAAAATCAAAAACGATCGAATTCGTGTTTCAGTGCCTCTTTGAAAAATTCACCGTAGGCATGATACCCTTTTTGATTATAGTGCGAACCGTCTTCCACAAAAACATCCTCGCCATGAAGCGGCTCATAATCAAAAACATTCAAATAATGGCAATTCGGCGTGTTTTCGGCAAATTCTTTGAGCAGAGCATTGAATTTTTCCATTTCAAGAAGGGCTTCTTCCGTGTTGCTTTTGCGGCGATGCGCACCGCAAAGATAGATATGAATTTCGGGAAAATCAGTGAGTGCATACACAATCACTCTCTGCGCCAATTCCCATGCCTCTTCCGTGGAATATCCAAACGAGCTATAATTGCCAAACGGAGCATAAACCAGCACCTTCGGCTCAAGAGGACGCACCATGCGCGGATAATAATAAAGCTGATGCTCCGAACAGCTCGATCCGAATCCGCGATTGATGGCACACGGTTTTCCGCTTTTTCCTAAAAGCGCCTCTCTTAAGGGAATATGATTCCATTTCGCGCTCCATCTGGTGAAATTCGAAGGGCCGTAAAAAACGATTTGACCCTTTTCGATCGGCTCTTCTTCGTATTTTAAAACCGCTTTTTCCATGGAATCCTTCCAAATATCAATATACTGCAAACCAACCTTTACCGGCATTGATTCCCATCTCCTTTGATACCAAGATGCACCGCGTCCGCGGCATCTCTTTTTTTATCATAATACCACATTTTATCAGCATTGACAATATGGATATAAAATCCTAAAACCTTGGCAGAAATTTGAATTTAAATTTTCATAATATATTTTTCTATGCGATGGATCACCTCGATAAAAGATTCATCGCTTTGCCCCGTGGGATCGGGAAGGCCCCAATTATCGTGAAATGGTTTTCCGATGAAAGGACAGCCCACATCGCACCCCATAGAAATTGCAATATCAGGTTCGGGAATTTGATCGAAGGTCTTGCTATACTGTGTTTTTTCCATATCAATGCCGTAAAGGCGTTTTATAAGTCTTACGGCATCGGGGTTGATTTTCGGTTTGGTTTCGGTGCCTGCCGAATAAAATTCAAATTCATCCCCGCGAAGATGCTTGCCGAGTGCTTCGGCAATCTGACTGCGACAGGAATTATGCACACAAATAAACGCGATTTTCTTTTTCATTGAAACGGACACCTCACACCAATACACTGATTATTTTCTGCCGAGTGAACACACTTAATCTCGCCAAGCTCCATTTCCACCCCAAGATGCTCTTTTGCAAAGCGAACCGCTTCCATAATAGCAAGATAAGAATCACGCTTGCAACAGCGAGGACCGCCCACCTCGCCGATTGCACCAAGGGCGGCGGAGGTCATCTTATTGGATAATCCCCATTCATCCTTTGCAAGCGGAGTGGAGCCGGTGGCAATCGACACAAACATTCCGGCGCTTATCCCTGCGCCGCAAGCACCCCAAAATCCGCATGCACCGCCGGGAACTTTCTTGCCGCGGGATTGCATTTCAAGAAGTGCCTTCTCAAGTTCAATTTCGCCACCCGCATTTTTAAAAGCGGTCAGGAGTGCCGAACCAACCATCACATGATGCTCGGGTCCGTGCATATGGCAAAACGGCATCGCCATCATTTTCGAAATCATCTCAATCGGATTTTTCGAGGTTTCGCCAAGGCATAAAGCAATGATGCGATCCATTCCCCGCGTGTGGCATTCGTTGCAAATATAATGTCTGTTTTCGCAAACGGTTTTGCTGTTTTCTATCTTATGGCAGAGCGCACATTCCATTGGCTCATCGTTTTCCAAATATCTGAGCGGCGCGCCGCAGATCAGGCATTCGTCTTTCATTTCATTCTCCTTGCAGTAATTTAAATTGATTTTTATCAAATTCCAGTAATCCTTCATCTCGCATCTTGCAAAGTTCGTTTGACATAGCGCTTCGATCAACCGATAAAAAATCGGCAAGCTGTTGGCGATTAAAAGGAATCGCAAACCTTGCACTGCTATTTTTTTTGGCCTGTTCGGATAAATAAGAAATCAATTTTTCTCGGGTAGAACGCTTAGACATATGCCCAAGCTTTTGCACGAGCTTTCTGTTTTTCTCGGCGATTGCAAAAAACATATTTTGCACCACCATCGTATGGAAACGGCAAGCCGAGGAACAAGTGGTTAGAATCCTCTTCACATCAAAGAAGATCACCGCACTGTCTTCTATCGCCACAACATCATGAATCAAAGCTCCGCTATCAGGAGCAAGATAGGCCTCTCCAAACATTTCGCCCACTGCAATCTCACCCAAAATGCTGCGTTTGCCCCAATAATCATCTTTTTGAATATGAAGATTCCCCGCCACCAAAACGCAAATCTCGCATAAATGTTCCCCTTGGCGCAAAACGTATTCGCCTTTTTT
>JAZOVP010000026.1:0-1842 GCA_045658765.1 Eubacteriales bacterium
TTATTTTAAATTCCAATCTTTTTCACCGATACGATTCGATGCCCGATCGGGAGTTTCTTTCTTGTATGTATCGAATTCATTTCGGGAAAGAACTTGATCTGGATCAGCCAAAGACTTTTAATGAAAAAATTCAATGGCTGAAGCTTTTTGATCGCAGAGCGGAATATTCTGTGATGGTGGATAAGGCGGCGGCAAAGGACTATGTTGCCGAGCGCATCGGAGCAGAATATATCATTCCCACCCTTGGGGTTTGGGAAAAGGCCGAAGAGATTGATTTTTCTCTTCTTCCCGAAAAATTTGCCATCAAGTGCAATCACAATTCCGGGCTTGGAATGTGTATTTGCAAAGATAAGGCAAAGCTTGATTTTAAAAAAGTGAAAAAAGGGCTTTCCAAAGGTCTTCGGGAAAATTATTATCTCACCAGTCGCGAATGGCCCTATCAGAATGTGCCAAGAAGAATTTTGGCAGAAAAATACCTTGAAAATAACGAAGCAGGCGGACTTACTGATTATAAAATTCACTGCTTTGGCGGGAAGGCGAAATTCATTTTGGTTTGCCGAGACCGATTTTCCGAAAGCGGACTCACGGAGGATTTTTATACCCCCGAATGGGAGAGGATGCCGCTTAAGCGGCCGAAGCATCCCAATGCCAAAACGCCTCTTCCCAAACCTGAAAAACTCGATGAAATGCTCGCTTTGGCGGAAAAACTTTCCGAAAATATTCCGTTTTTGAGAGTGGATTTCTATTTTGTGGACGGAAAAATTTATTTTTCCGAACTCACCTTTTTCCCTGCATCGGGCTTTACTGCTTTTGATCCGCCCGAATGGGATGAAACCTTCGGTTCGTGGCTGGATTTGCCCGAAAAGAGGGAAGTGTAATTTGTTTTGTTCCCCAAGCAAAGGTTTTTGCTAAAAAATATAAAGGAGATTTTGAATGAAAACAAGAATCAGTTCCAGAATCATGGCGGTTTTGCTTTGCGCGATGATGGTTTTGCCCTTGATCCCCGTAACGGCATTTGCGGCAACTCCTGATTTCACCAATACTCAGCTTTCCGTTGTGAGCGACAAGGAATCCACCCTTGCGCCCGGTGTTACGCTCAACCAGATGGTTGTGTATGACAAAAAGGGCGATCAGGTGAAAATGTTTGTAACCAAAGCAGACATGAGCGTGGATACCGTGAAGCTTTTTGCTTCCTATAAGGATATGGATCCCACCGATTACGGCATGTCCAAGCTCACCGAGCAGGTGGCCGCCTTCAACGAGAAGGTAGCCGCAGACGATGAGTATTATCAGGGCACTGTGGTTGCGGGCATCAATGCATCCTACTACAACATGCAAAGCGGTAAACCCTCCGGTACCTTCGTTATGAATGGAATCGACGTTACCGTGGAATCCGAAGGCAACGCTTATGGCTATTTTGCCGTGATGAAAGATGGCTCCGTGAAGATCGGAAAGCCCGGCGATTATATCGCGGATAAAGGCAAGATTCAGGAAGCCATTCAGATCCAAACCATGCTGATTATTGATGGCAAGATCTGCGCAGGCCTTGATGCTACCACCAAATATCCTCGTCAGACCATTGGTATTGATGCTGATGGCAATGTGCTTTTGATGACCGCCGATGGCAACCAGGCGCCCACCTCCATTGGTCTTACCGTTCAGGAGCAGGCACAGGCAATGCTTGATATGGGCTGCGTTTGGGCAGGCCACCTTGATGGCGGCGGATCCGCAACCTTTGGATGCAAACCCGAAGGTCAGGATGGCTTTGTGATCACCAACCGTCCTTCCGACGGATCGGAAAGAAGTGTGTCCAACGGCTTTATCATTGTTTCTACTGCAGTG
>JAZOVP010000027.1:0-1564 GCA_045658765.1 Eubacteriales bacterium
GTATCAAGAAATATCAGTGGCCCACCGTTCCGCTTGCACTTCACGGTGCTGTTGTGATGCAAAACGGTGAGAAAAAAGAAATTTGCATTGGTGAAGATGAAGCCGATCCGATTTTCTATATTTCCGATCTTTTGCCCCACCTTGCTCAGGATCAGATGAAGCGCGTTGCCGCCGAACTCACCCCCGGCGAAAATCTTGCTGTTATTGTGGGCTCGCTTCCCATCAAAGATGAAGAAAAAGATGCGGTAAAACTTAATGTTTTAAAACTTCTTAATGATAAATACGGCATGATCGAGGAAGATTTCATTTCCTCCGAGCTTATGCTTGTTCCTGCACTCAAAGCGCGCGATGTTGGTTTCGATCGCAATCTGATTGCCTCTTACGCCCACGACGACAGAGTTTGCGCTTATCCCTCTATGATGGCTTTTTTCGATGTTAAAGAGCCCGAATATACTTCTGTTTTGGTGCATACCGATAAAGAAGAAATCGGAAGCAGCGGCAATACGGGCCTGAATACCAACTATCTCGTTGATTTTCTCACCGAACTTTGCGGCGAAAAAAATATTCGCAAAGCACTGGCCAATTCATGGTGTCTTTCTGCCGATGTAAATGCTTGTTATGATCCTATTTTCGCTGAGGTTTATGAAAAGCAGAATAGTTCCTTTTTAAATCATGGTGCCGTTATCACTAAATACACCGGTTCCCGCGGAAAGAGCGGAACCTCCGATGCTTCTGCAGAATTTATGGGAAAAATCCGTTCTATTTTGAACGAAAATAATGTAATCTGGCAGATCGGCGAACTTGGCAAAGTGGATCAAGGCGGCGGCGGTACCGTTGCTCAGTATGTTGCCAAACTCAATATCGATGTTGTGGATCTTGGTGTGCCGGTTCTTTCGATGCACGCGCCTTATGAACTTGTTTCCAAGCTCGATGTTTATAGCACCTACGAAGCTTGCCTTGCTTTTTATAATAGAAAATAATGCTCAGTCAATCGTTTCAAATGCCCGAACTTTTATCTCCTGCGGGAAATCGCGAAAAAATGGAAACTGCTCTCCGCTTCGGTGCAGATGCTGTGTATCTTGCAGGTCAAAGGTTTGGAATGCGCGCGGCTGCTGATAATTTCTCATCGGAAGAATTAGCATCTGCTATCGAGTATGCGCATGCTCTTCATAAAAAGGTATATCTCACCCTCAATGTTATGCCGAGGGAGTTTGAAATCAAGGATCTCGAAGCGTATTTAGATTCGATTTCCGCCCTTCCTCTTGATGCGGTGATTGTTGCCGATTTGGGTGTTTTTTCGCTTTGCAGAGCCAAAATTCCTCATATTGCGGTGCATATTTCAACCCAAGCGGCAACCACAAATTCATATGCTTGCCTGAAATGGTATGAAATGGGAGCAAGAAGAATTGTTCTCCCAAGGGAACTTTCTCTTTCCGAAATTTCGTCTATTAAAAGTCAAATTCCTTCCGATTTAGAGCTCGAAGCGTTTGTTCACGGCTCAATGTGTGTGTCTTTTTCGGGAAGATGCATGCTTTCTGAATTTTATACCGGTCGTGATGCGAAT
>JAZOVP010000028.1:0-17134 GCA_045658765.1 Eubacteriales bacterium
CTGTTACATTTTTATTGTAACAAATTGTTACAATAATGTCAAGGGGTGATTTGATGGTTGGGCTGAAAAATATTCGCAAGATACGCAATTTGAATCAGCAAAAGGTTGCTATGGACTTGAACATTTCAAGAGAGGCATTATCGTATTATGAAAATGGAAAAAGAGAGCCATCGCTCCAACTTCTTGTGCAGATGTCTAAATATTTCAACGTGTCCATAAATTATTTAATAACCGGAGAGGAATTTCAAAAAAGATAAACCTACCTATTCGATGAATCAAAGGTAGGTTTCTTTTTGTTTTATGTGGTATATTCTCCTGCCTTTTACAAATACTAACAACACAATTTGAAAATTTGTTGTAGGGCAGGGGTTTACTCCTGCCGAAAATCCTGCGAAAACTAACGGCGGGAGCAAGCCCCCGCCCTACGATGTATTTGTAATTTGAAAAGGAGTTTTTATATATGAAAGCAACCGGAATAGTTAGAAGAATTGACGACCTTGGTCGTGTGGTGATTCCGAAAGAAATCAGAAGGACTATGAGAATCCGCGAGGGAGATCCGCTCGAGATTTACACGGATCGGGATGGTGAAGTGATTTTTAAGAAGTATTCGCCCGTGGGGGAGATGCTTGAGGAGGCGCAGGGATACTGCGAGAGTTTGAACAAGAGTGCCCAGATTGTGGTTGCGGTGTGTGATCGCGATGCGGTGATTGCTTGCGCGGGGGTGCCGAAAAAGAGCGTGATTGATCAGAAGATTTCCTCTGAGGTGGAAAAGCTTTTGGGAGAGCGCAAACTTTATCTTCATTCTCAAAAGGAAGCGAAAATTGCGATGGGGCCCGAGGGCTGGCATATTTCTTCCATGATGCCGATTTTATCGGAAGGAGATATTATTGGCGGGGTTGCTTGTTTGAAGGAAGAAGATCATGAGCCCACCGAAACGGAAAAGGCGCTGATTCGAACCGCCGCTATTTTTCTTGGCAGACAGCTCGAAGAATGATTGGCATAAAAAAATACCCAAGTGAAAAACACTTGGGTATTTTTATTTTGATTTTACAGAGCTGCTTCTGCTTTTTCGATATAGGCAAGAAGCGAAGCTGCTACATCGGCATAGCCATTATCCTGAGCGATATAGCCGGCGCACGAATAGAGAACGCTATTGGTGCAGGTGGCAAGTTCGGTATCGCCGGAAGCTACGGTGAGGGTATACACCTCATCCATGCGATTGATGGGAAGTTTGAGGGAAACCACCGCATCATAAGAAGCGCCAACAACTTGCTTCACCGAAACGCGGGAAGCGGCAAGAGATGCGCCCGCAGAGTTTGCGGTAAACTCAAGATCGGAAAGATTTACTCCTGCGGGAAGATCCAAATAGAAATTCAAGGAAACTTCTTCGCCCAGAGTGAGGCCGGATGCCACGAAGCGATAGCCATCTGCTTTCGACTGGGTGGAAGCGGCGCCGTTATAAGTGCCGGTATAGGTGATGGAATCAAAATAAGTGCCTGCAGTGGTGGAACCTGCTGCGAGGGTTTCGGATTCAACACCGAAATTATAGATTGCTTTCAAAAGATCAACGAGAGCATCGTTATCCTGAACGTTTTGAATGCCGATTTCGAGAAGTTCGTAAACGGTGTATTCAGAAACATTACCTGCGATGGAGAACGCGATCTTTTCGCCGTATTTGGTGGCGGGAACACCAAAATTGCCCGAGAACTTCACAAAGCCATTTTCCACATCGAGCTGAGAAAGATCGGTAACGGTGCTTGCAAACACGGTTTTGCCGCCAACGGAAATGCTATAGTAGAGATTGCCCATTTCAGCAAAGTATGCTTCTACTTCGCTTTCGGGAGCAAAGAAATTCACTCTGAGGTTATAATCTGCAGTGAAGCTGATACCATAGAGAGAAGGAGCTTTCAACGCGGTGCCGTTTGCACCGGTGAGCTTGGACTGAGCACCCACGGTGATTTTTGCGGTGCCGTTTACACCATCGTTTGCGGAAGAAAATCTTACTTGACTTTCATCAATTTCGCTATGAATGGTGAGATATGCGTGGTTATTGGTCCAAGAAGCGGTTTGAACAAGATGGATTCCGCCAATGAGTTCATCGCCGGCGAGAACGGTGTTGTTTTTGATGAGAATGGGCTTTTCGCCGCCGTGATAGGTGATCTTATGATCGAAGGTATAGTACTTATTATTAATTTTCTTTTCAAGACCCTTATTATAGCAACCAAAATAGAGGGGATTGGAGCTATCATCGGGTTTGATTGCAAGACGAGCGCTTGCATGGGATGCGGCAAGATCCTGCTCCATGGCAAGAAGGATGCGCTCTCCATTGAAGATACCGCCCGAAATCACGGAATTTACGGGAAGTTTGGGATCGGTTGCGGCGCGCTTATTGGCAGTGTTTCTACCGCCGAGATAAACATTTCCTTCGAAAGTACCGCCCGAGATATGATTGGTGATGGAAGCGGCATCACTTGCATTGGCATAGCCGCCGCCGAGGAAGCTGCAGAAGGGGCCACCGCTCATCGAAGCGCCGAGGAAGTGCCCGCCGGAAATATTATTGGTGATATTGCCCACAACCTTATCGGAGTTGCCACCGATAAACTGACCGTGGAAAACACCGCCGGATACATTGTTTTGAATGGGAGAGGTATCTGCACAAGCGGAAGCGCCATAGAAATATGCTGCGGTTGCCACAACGCTTGTGGTTGCGCCCATGCTTTGAAGTTCGCTTGTGGTATAGCCAACAAATTCGGCATCGCCCGAGATATAAGTGGTGATGGAACCTGCCACACCATTGAAGGTGCCTGCATAGGTGGTGGCACGGAATTTACCGCCGGAGATATTATTGATTACTGCGGTGGAATTGCCATCATAGTTGCCAAGATAAATACCACGATTGGTTTCGGTATCTTGCTTGCCTTTATTGATCTTGATGGCGCCGATTTCGCCGCCGGAGATATTATTGATGATAGTACCTGCTTGAACGGGGGTATTTTTGCCTTTTCTTCCGCCGCCGCCGATGAAGTGATTGCGGAACTGGCCGCCGGAAATATTATTTACAACATCGCAAAAAGTGCCGTTACCGCCACCGCCATACCACTGGCCGCTGAAGGTGCCGCCGGAGATATTATTGGTGATGGTGCCTTTGATATGTTGATCTGCAGCGTTTGCACCGGAACCGAAATAGCAATCGGCAAAGGTGCCGCCGGCTACATTTACAACAACATCGCCATACACGGTTCCGGTATAGTTTGCACCGCAGAACATGGAAGCGAAGTAACCATTGGTAATATTATGGGTAACATTACCATTGATGGTGGAGGCAGCGCCGAGATAATAAGAACTATTGAATCTTGCGCCATTTACATTGGAGGTGATATTGCCGTTTACGGTGGTGCCCGAACCGGCGGTATAGGAGGTTTGATTTACTTGGGTGTTTCCGTTGAAGTTATAAATAATATCGAGATTTAAGGTTGCGGTGGTTTTGGCATTTTTGCCATCGATCTTTTTCTGCCAGCCCTGAATGATGGTGTCGTTGAAGGTTACTTCCACACCGTTTGCGGCACCGAAGTTACCGTTGCGGCAAGGCAAAAAGTCGAGCAGTTCGGAATTATTGAATTCCGCTTTCACGCTGAGAGCATTATTGGTGGTTTTGGTTTCGGTTGCGGAAAGCAGATAAACCGGACCCATCACAGCGTTTTCGGTGGTAATACCGAAATCCCACTGGGGAGCGACAGTATCTGCAACATAAACGGTGAGATTGGTGTAGTCCCCGTTTTTGAAGGTAATCGAGGTGCTTCCTTCTGCGGCAGAAGAGGTGCTGTTGTACACGCTCCAAACATCATAGCCGGTGATCTGATCGGGAAGATCGGTGGTGAAGATGCACTGATCAAACACAACGTGAGTACCGGCGGAATAAAAACCAACAATTCGATAAAGATCCTTCACATTGCCGGTATCTTTATTGTCGGTATAAAAATCATTTACTTTGGCAACAAGGCGAACATCTTTGAAGGTTACATTGTTTACCACGTTGGCACTTCTCGAACCGCCGGAGGGCGAGGTGGAGGTGCCGGGATAACACAGATGGATATCCGCAAAGTTATCGGGATCATCGGTATGCTGAGAAGTGATGGTAACGGGGACCATTTGGCCGCTCGTATCTTTCAGCACGGTAACATCGATCGCCTTTGCAGGAACGCTAACGCGATTCACCACAATAAAACGCACTTCGGTACCGGGAGCGATCTCGGTTTTTGCGAGCGCGGCGGTGGCATTGGCAATCGTGGTATAGGCGCTGGCTTCATCGAGCCCGGTGGTATTATCGCCCGCATCGGAAACATAGCGCACGATCACCTTGGACTGGGCATCTGCCTGAAGCTTCAGGAAAACACCTGCACCGAGCACAAACACCAATGCCAGCGCAAGCGTAATGCCTTTCAACAGTTTTGAGTTCTTTAACATTTGCAGAACCTCCTGTGGTTTGTAAAAGGATAGACTTCTACCCATAATAACTTAACCTTATTATAGCGTTTTCCTTAGGATTTTGCAAGAGGAAATTCTTTCTCTTTTCAAAAGTACTTCCCATTTTGCTAGATTTCGTCGATTTTACCAATTTTCATTTAAAAAATTGTGCAATATACAGTTTTAAAACCTCGTTTTTCTTCACAAAAAAACCGACAACGGAAGAAAAAGAGCGATCAAAAGAAAATAGAGTTCATAGACCCTGCGAATTCTCATACGAAAGATGAAAATTGCGGCAAGAAAAAGAAGGATCAGGGCAGCAAAAATCGGAGCTTGCAAGCCAAGATCAATCGGATTCGGGGAAATGCGGGCAAAAAGCGAAACCCAATCCAAAAACAGCTCAAACACTCCCCTGCAAAAAGAAGGAAAAAGCGGAACGGAAAACGGCAAAAAGAGCATCACCGCAAAAACGAGAGCCAAGAGAAGGCAGAATCCGAAAAGCGGAATGAGAATCAGCGCATACAGGGGAGAAAGAACCGATACCGTGCCAAAACAAAAGAGCTGAATGGGCAAATTAAACACAAACACCACACCCGCGATCAAAAAGGCGGATAAAACAGAATACATGGTGAAAAGAAAGTGCTTTTTGGTGCCCGTTTTGATGCCAATGAGGCGCAGGTGAAAAAGCTCGGAAACAGGAGCCACGCAAACGAGGATCGCAAAGGTGGAAGAAAAGGAAAACAAAAAGGAAGGATCCAAAACGGCATAGGGACAGCGAATCGCGATCAGGCAAGCCGCAAAAATAAGCGCAGTAACCGAATCGCCTCTTCTGCGAAACAAAGCGGAAACCACCGCAAAAAGGGTCATCACACAAGCGCGAAACACAGAAATCCCTGCACCCGCAAGGAAAAAGAGCACGAAGATTAAGGGGATCAAAACAAAGCGCGAAACTTGCTTCGGAAGCCCCGCAAAGCGAAGGAAAATCACGAGAAACCCGATGATTTGGGTGATGTGAAGCCCTGATATGGCAAGTAAATGGCTGGATGCAATTTTCTGAAAATCCGCCTTGATTTGGGAAGAAAGGCAATCGCGATCTCCGAGCAGAATTGCCTTCAAAAAGGCGCCTACCCTTCCCTCTCCAAAGCGCGAGGAAAGCGCTTTTCGAAATGCTCCCACCGCGCCGAAAAAGAGACTTTTCCCCGATGATTTGAGATTTTCCACTTCGCATTTTAGAAAAATTTCATCTTGCTTTTCAGACGAAGAAAGGGCGGAAGAGAGGGTGCCGTTCACGCAGATCCGATCGCCCATTGAAACCTCAAAATCCCCCTCGCACCGAAGGGTGCCCGAGAATTTTTTGCCATCAAGAGAAGAGAGGGACAGATCAAAATACTCCTTGGAAACCGAAACCGCGACCCCCTCGGCCGAAATGCTTTTTCCCGAAAAGGAATCCGCTTTTGCGCTCCGAAGAGAAGTGATTCCGAAAAGGATCATGGAAAGTGAAATGCCGATCACGGCGCAGAGTAAAATCTTTCTTGCTTCGCCTTTTTCTTTCCACAAAAGAAGAAACAGGATCGCCAAAACAAGAAATGCCAGAATCGGAAAGAATTTCGGCAAAAACAAAAAGAGGAAAACGCCGCAGAGCATTGGAATGCCCACGGCGTTTAATCTTTGCTTATGGAAGAAAGAAGGAAAACGAAGATCGAAATTCAAAGCGTTTCCCTCTCTTTCAAATTATTAAGATATGCTCAAGGTTTTCGGTGCAAGACCGAGCTTTTCGCGGGCAAGATTGAGCCCTTCCCCAACGAGTTTCATGGTGCGATTATAAGAATCTTTGGCTTCCTTCACCGTGGCATCGGTTAGGCGGAAGGTTTTCCAATCGGAAACAGAAAGATCGAGCGGAATGATCTGGAACACATATCGTCCGCCGCGGGATTCGCGGATCACCCAAAGGGGCTGAATATCCACGGAAGAAAGGCGAACCGAGCCATCGCTCCATTTTTCAAAGGTTACTCCGAAGATCATGCCGTCTTCGGTGTGGCCGCTGAAATTATCGCTATCCATAAGGAATTTTCTTTGGTTTGAAATGGCATTGCCCGTGGAATAAATGCAGAGGGTTTCGTTTCCGTTTTCGGCGGTGATGGTTTCAAACGGCTGAATCACATGGGGATGACCGCCCACAATCACATCCACGCCAAGTTCGCAAAGGCGATTTGCCATATTCTTTTGATAAGTATTGGGAACATACTGATACTCATTTCCCCAATGAATATAAAACATAAATGCTTCAGCACCCTGTTCTTTCATTTGGGCAATGGCAGAAGCCGCTTCGGTATAAAATTCTTCGAGACGATCGTAAGTGAAACTGCAAACCAAAGGAAATGCTTCGCGATCCATGGTGATTCCGTTGAGGGCTTTCACGCCGGAAGAATTGATGGTGGAATAAGTGAAGCACGCCATTCCAACCTTAACACCGCCGATTTCCTTTACTTTATAGAAGCTTTCTTCGGTATTGTCTCGAGTGCCGAGATATTCCACGCCCTTCTCGCGCACCACTTCCACCGTGCGCTTGAGGCCTGCGGTGCGGGTGTCGTAGGAATGGTTGTTTGCGGTGAGGAGCATATCCACTCCTGCGCCTTTGAGTGCATCCACAACACTATCGGGGCAATTAAAAAGAGGATAAGCGGAAGGATAAGTGCCCACCGAGGGCTTTTCCCCGCCGAGGGTAACTTCCAGATTTGCAACGGCATAATCATATTTCTGAAGATACGGTGCAAGGAATTCATAGTTTTCGGTGAAATCATAGATTCCGCCTTCGCGGCGCGCGGAATTATACACGGTTTCGTGAATAAGAATATCGCCGATCACGCCGATGCTGCCGGAAGAGATCGCATGGGGTTCGGTAACTTCGGGAACGGTGGGAACTTCTTCGGTTTGAGTTTCCACGGTGGCATTGGACTCTTGCGTTTGACGAGGCGGAAGATCACTGCTTGCGCAAGAAACAAAAAGGAGAAGGCATGCGCAAAATGCGACAAGAAAGAGAACTCGGAAAGTTGACTTGGAAAATTTCATTTTTTTATCCTTCCTGATTGATTAGTTATATATGGTTTTGGTGCCTTTATAGAAATACAGATTGGGATCAAGTTTGCGATTATTTTTCACAATTTCAAAATGCACGTGATTTCCGTCGGAATTGCCGGTATTGCCCACTTCGGCAATTTTTTCCCCTTGCTTCACTTCCTGACCAAGGGTAACCTCAATGCGACTGCAATGCGCATACATGGTGGAATAGCCATCTTCGTGCTGGATCACAACGCAGTATCCATAGCCGGTATAAAAATGAGAGGGAGTATTGGAAAAATATCCGTTTTGACCGATCGCCACCACCACGGTGCCCGATGCGGCGGCATAGATGTTATCCCCTTCTTCGCCGGGGATATCCCAGCCATAGTGCATTCCGCCATCGCGCGATCCATAATAATGCGAAACATAGCCAAGGCGCGGAATGATAAAGCGGCCGGGGGTTTCGGTGAACGAGGTGATGCCCAATTCTTCGGGAAGGATTTTGGTGCCGATGGAAACCACGCGGGTGATCGGTTCTACCAAAGTGCGCTGATGGATCACTTCGCGCTTTACTTCTTTTCCATCCACATAATAAATTCTGGCTTCCACTTCCGCAGAGCCGTTTTTGCCGCGGGTGGTGATATCTGCCATGGAAGTATAGTGCTGACTGCTTTCCACATATTCGGTTTCATAGGGAATCACGCTTTCATAGCGGATCACATTGGAGGTATAAAGCTCGATCTTGATTCCATCGATGGATTTGGGACGATTAGAGCGGGAAACTTCCCTTTCATCGGGAACAAAATGAATATCGGAAACAAGCGCCATCGCAGGAACGCTATCCACTTCCGGATCTTCTTTTTGACCTGCGGAAGGTGCCAAGATCGAATCACCGGGAACGGGCTCTTTTTTGCGCTTTTCCAAGGGAATCGACATTTCCTTTAAAAGCAGACGAAGCTCATCATAGCTGATGATACATTCGGTGGGATAGGCCTGATTGATCACCATGGTATCGTTTAAAATGCCTGCTTCTTCGCCAACGGCACCGGCATTGATAAAATCTTCCAGTGCGCGGCGCACGGTATCTTCATCTTCGCATACTGCAACCAAAATATCATCCACATAAAGACCCGATGCAGTGCAAATAAAATCGGAAACATAGGAAAAAAGGGTTTCGGAGATGCGCTTTTTGGGGGTGATGCTCTTTTTCCACTGACGGGAAAAGCTATATTCGATTTCATAGGGAAAATGGAAACTTTCGCCCAAAACGATTTCCACATTATCTTCCAATTCGTTGATTGCGCTATCGACCGTGTTTTTATTTTCCACAATGCCGATCACGTTTCCATCAATTTCGGCTCGGAGCACAATCGGGCAAGAGAGCTGAAGGGTGATGATTCCCGCAACCACAAGACCAAAAAAGGCAAGGGCAAGAGGAACGGCAAATTTTCTTAAAAAGAGAAAACCGGGGCGCAGGGTGCTTTCCCCCGCATCGCGCTTGCCAAACGAGAGGATTTTTGCGGTGAGATGCCCGATTTTTCGGGGGAAATAGGATAAAAGGCGCAAAAGGGGGCTATGATGATCGAGAAAATATCCCGAATCGGCTCCCGCTTCGCCCACCTTCTTTTTTTCTTTTTCGATGCTTTTTTCGGTGAGGAGAATATATAAGGAATTGAAAAAGGAATCCACCATACCGAGCCCGCCCTCGCGGAAAATGCGGTATTGATTGCGAAAACTTCTTTTTTTATAGAGTTTGCGCTTTTTTCGGAACAACGGTTTTTCGGGGGAAGGCATTTTTTTTGCTTCTTCAGATGAAAAATTTCGTTCTTTCTTTTTCATTTTTCTCTCCTCCTTTCGCTCGAATTACCCTTTGATTTTATCACAGGGTCGAAAAAAAATCAAGTCTGTCGCCCAAAGCGGAAAAATGTGCTTTCCCTTCCTTTTCTTGCCCAAAGAATTTTTTTGGATTTTTTTAAAATTTCATACTGTTGTCATAAAAAGGGGCTATACTCAAAAAAGAAAACCGATTGGAAAGGAATCAAAATGAAAAAACTACTCTGCCTTTTTCTTGCTCTTTTTATGCTTCTTCCCTTTTCTTCGTGCAAAAAAGAAGAAACAGCCAAGCCCCGCGAAAAAGCAGGCGGGATTCGCACCGAAAACGGCGAAATTTATCCGGAAGCGTTTTTGGTTTTCGACGGAAAAGAAATTGGCTTTGATGAATTTCGCTATTACTATTTGAATTATAAAAATATGTATCTTGCGGAAAATAAAGATCACTTTGAAAAAGAAGGCACGGAAGAAGATCTGAAACAAGAAATTCTGAATTGCCTGCGCGATAGCTTTGCCATCCGCGCCCTTGCCGAAAAACACAAGGTTTCATTAACCAAAGAAGAAAAAGCGGCAGTGCAAAGTGAGATTGAAAAAACAATCGAAGCCGAAGGCGGAAGCGAGAATTTTGAAAAAATGCTCGCCGAGTCCTTTATGACCAAAGATCTTTATACCTATATGATGGAATATTCCGCGCTTTACTTAAAACTTTTCAATACCCTCTATGCCGAAGGCGGAAAAGAGGCATGGAGCGATCAGGAATTCTATGAATATTACCGCAAACATTACCTTGCGGTTCAGCAGATTTTTATTCCTTATGAATCGGGAGAAACAAAAGAAAATCATCCCGAAACGGCAAAAACAGCGCAGGATATTTATCAAAAAGCAAAAGACGGCGAAGAATTTCGGCCCTTGATTGAAAAATTCGGAAAAGATGAAAATATGCTCGATTATCCCGATGGCTATTATTTTACCAAAGGGCAAGCGGAAGATGCCCTTTACCAGGCGAGCCAAGCCCTTGAAATCGGCGGGATCAGCGAGCCGATTGCGGCCGAGAGCGGGCTTTATATCATCAAGCGAATGGAACTAAAAGAACTTCGCATGAAGGAAAACAAAGAAACCACCCTCTTTGGCTACACCGATACCCTCGGCAAATGGAATCCCGGGGCATACGACGAAGAATTCGGAAAACTTTATCGCGAGCGCGCCGATCAAATTAAAATGGAATACAGCGAATATTGGGATGCGGTTTCCACGAAAACCGTGTATTAAAAGAAAGAAAAAAGAGGATCCGAAGATCCTCTTTTTCTTTTTTTATTTGCTTATTTGTTTACAGCGTTCTTAAGAGCTGCGCCTGCTTTGAATGCAGGAACTTTGCAAGCATCGATTTTGATTACTTCGCCGGTGCGGGGATTTTTGCCCTGACGAGCGGGACGCTTGCGGGTTTCGAAGGTACCAAAGCCAATGAGCTGAACCTTTTCTTCTTTTGCAAGAGAAGCGGTAACGGCTGCGATTGCTGCGTCGATAACGGCGGCAGCATCTTTCTTGGATACATTTGCTGCTGCTGCAGCTGCTGCGATGAGTTCGGTCTTATTCATAACATCCTCCAAAATTTTAATCTTAATAGCATGCATATATCTGCTGTGTTCATTCTAACATGAAATTTCACAAAATGCAATGCTTTTTTCACAATTTGTTCTTTTTTTGTTTCATTTTTTCAAAAATATCCTTTTTCATACAAAGTTTTTACCATTTTTGAAAAATGTCGTTTTGTTGCAATCCCGAATATGATGATTTATGAAGGCAAATTGAACCTTCGAAAACAAAACGGAGGAAACAAATGAACGATTTTTTTCTGATTTACCTTGGATTTTTCATTCCTTTTCTCGGCACTGCTCTTGGTGCGGGGGCAGTATTTTTTCTCAAGCAAACAAGCGGGCTTTTGATCCGAAAGATCTTATTCGGATTTGCCGCGGGCGTGATGATTGCTTCTTCTGTTTGGTCTTTGATTCTGCCTGCGCTTGAAAATGCCAAAAGCCCTTTTTCGGTGGCATTCGGGATCTTGGCGGGAATTTTCTTTTTTATTCTTTGCGATCAAATCTGCAATCATTCCATGCGATTGAATTCTCTTACTTCAAAAAGCAAAATGATGCTCGCGGTTACCATACATAACCTTCCCGAGGGGATGGCGGTTGGTGTGGCATTTGCGGGAGCGGTGATGGGCTCTTCCCTCTCGCTCGGGGAAGCATTTTTGATTTCGCTTGGAATTTCGCTTCAAAATTTTCCCGAGGGCGCGATTTTATCCATGCCCCTTTTTGCCGAAAAACATTCCCGAAAAAAAGCATTCTTTCTGGGAGCGCTTTCCGGCATTGTGGAACCGATCGGTGCGGTGGCGGCATTTTTCCTCACACGGTTTGTTGCCCCGATTCTGCCTTTTATTCTTTCCTTTGCGGCGGGCGCGATGATTTATGTGGCGGCGGAAGAACTGATCCCTTCCCTAAAATCGGGCAAAGGAAAAAGCGCAGGGCTCGCCGCCTTCGGGATCGGTTTTTGCATAATGATGCTGATGGATGTGATTTTAGGATAAATTTACTTTCGCGAAGGATTCGGAAAAACAAAAGCAAAAATGTGCTTTGTTTTTCTCTTTTTTCAAAACTTTTGTTTTTCGCCCCGAGGTGGCAAAAGAACCCCGAAAGGAAGGCGCCATATAATAACCATGAGCGCACGCTTGGATCCTTCATCGGATCCTTCCCTGAAATGAAGGGGAAACAAATAAAAAGGGGATGATACTCTTTATGAATGAATTCAATAATCAAAACACCCGCACCTCTTGCGGTTGCGGAACCGAAACCGTGAATGCTCGCACTTGCGATTGCGGCGCGGAAAACAGAACCTCTCGCGCTTCTTGCGGTTGCGGTGAAAACACTCGGAACACTCGCTCAAACTGCGGCTGCGGCGGAAGCACTTGGAACACCCGTTCTAACTGCGGTTGCGGCGGAAGCACCTGGAACACCCGTTCTAACTGCGGCTGCGGCGGAAGCGCTTGGAATACTCGTTCCAACTGCGGCTGCGGCGGAAACACCTGGAACACCCGTTCTAACTGCGGCTGCGGCGGAAGCACTTGGAACACCCGCTCAAGCTGCGCCTGCGGCAATGCCGGCCAAAACGCCAGAAACACTTGCGGCTGCACTTTTGAAAGAAGACCTTGGAACACTCGCACTTCCTGCTCTTGCGGCACCGATTCGCGCTCCGTTCGAAGCACCTGCGGCTGCGACAACGCACCTGTTCGAAGAACAGATTGCGTGAGCAATGCAAACACGATTTGGAAAAACTCTTCCCGCGAAGGCGGATGCGGATGTGCAAGATGCTCTGAAGGAGCTTCTTGCAGCGCGGGCGCGGAGAATAACGGGATTTTAGACGGTCAGAGCTTGGCAATGGTATATTCGCCCTACCAAAAATATGAGGAACTTTATGGGGCGCGCGAAGGACTTTGCAACGGCACCATTTTCACCCAATTAAATAAGCCCTTCTGCCCCGACGGGAGAAGATAACAATGAATGAAAGAACCTTGCTTTTAAAAGAAATTCAGGCAGAGGATTTTGCCCTGTATGAAACGGTTTTATATTTAAACGCACACCCCACCTGCGAAATTGCACTCGCACACTTCGCGGAGCATAAAAACGCCGTGAAAGCACTCAAAGAGCAGTATGAAGCTCTCTTCGGCCCTCTCACGATCTATGGAAACTGCGACGGCGCTTGCTGGAATTGGGTTTCCGCTCCGTGGCCCTGGGAAAAGGAGGCAAACTGAATATGTGGATTTATGATAAAAAACTGCAATATCCGGTGAAGATTCAAAATCCAAATGCCGCGTATGCAAAAATCATTATCAGTCAGCTCGGCGGTCCTGATGGTGAACTCGCCGCCGCCATGCGCTACCTGAACCAGCGCTACACCGCAAAATACTCCGAAATCATTGGTATTTTGAATGATGTTGGCACGGAAGAACTTGCCCATTTGGAAATGATTGGCGCGATCTTATATCAGCTTACCAAAGACCTTTCGCCCGAGGAAATTCGCCGCGCGGGTATGGATCAATACTTTGTGGATCACACCGCAGGCATTTACCCCGTTTCTGCCGCAGGAGTGCCCTGCGATATGAAATATATTGGGGTCAAAGGCGATCTGATTGCTGATTTAAACGAAGACCTTGCCGCCGAACAGAAGGCGCGAGTAACCTACGACAACATTCTTCGCCTTGTTGACGATCCTGATGTTCGCGATCCGATCAAATATCTGCGCGAACGCGAAATTGTGCACTATCAAAGATTCGGTGATGCGCTTCGCATTGCCACCGACCGACTTGACAACAAAAACTTCTACGCCTTCAATCCCTCCTTTGACCAAGGTTGCGGTTGTTAAAGAAAAAAGAGCCCTTTGAGGCACCCTCCGTAAGGAAGGTGCCTCAGTTATATTCGCCTAAAGGCGAGTTATAGTGCTTCGCAGTTATATGATGCTACACATCGTGATATTGTACTACGGACAGTTTTGGAGCGAATATAATATCACGAAAGCCGATGGGTTTTCATATCACTTTGTCGTCAGGCAAAATATCACTGTGAGACCTGCCTCACAATATCACTTATTATTCTTGATTTTGAGATAGGTATTTTTTAAGTATGTAACCCACTATGACACTTTCAAACCGAAAGTGTTATTTTTATATTAAAAAACAAAGGGAGACTACTTCGTAAAGAAGTAGTCTCCCTTATGCAAATCATTATTTTTTTCTGCGTTTATGTAAAATATAGTAAACAGGAATGGCTGCAAGCGGGAATAACATTCCTATAAGCATACCTATTTTGAGTCCCAACTGGTCGGGGGTTAAGCTAAGCGAGACTGCGAAGTTTTGCAATACAGGGATTTGCACCACGCTGTCTGCTGCAACACCCACAAGCTGAGGTACGATCGCAGCACCCATATCGCCGCCTGCCGCCATCAACGCGAACACAACAACTCCGCCCGACTCAAAGCGGTCGGTGGCAATAACGAGTGAACCCGGCCACATCATTGACGCGCAAAAGCCCGTCAGCACACACGCAACAAGACCGACTAGTGCAACATTACTGATTGCCGCAACGAGATAGCAAGCCATCGCACCGATTGCACCAAGGAGCAATACGCGTGTTATGTTCTTGCCGATTTTTGAATAAAGTGTACGTCCAAGGCCGAGTGCCGCGCTAAACATCGCAACACCGAACACATCGCCCCACACCTTGTCCATACCGAGTGCGTTTTCAAGGTAGCTCGAACTCCACTGGGCCATGGTGACCTCGGTTGCGCCGCCAAGAAAAATTCCGATAACGCTTGCCCACAGTGCAGGCTTTTTAAAAAGCGAAACAATACCGCTCGATTTTTCGGCATTATGCACGCAGGTAATACCCGTTGAGCAAAAAAGAACTGCCGAAATAATCGGAATAATCAAAAACAGCAATACGAATATATTCCAGTTTTGCTTACCAAACGCAAGCAAAAACAGGGTGCTGAGGATTATAACACCAACTGCGCCCCACGCATAGACCGAGTGAAGTCCGCTCATCTGTCTATCGGGGTCATCTGACGGGATTGATGCAACAATAGGGCTTATAAGCACCTCGGCAAGTCCCGCTGCTGCCGAAAAAATGGCTGTGCCTATTGCAATGCCAAGGTATGCATATTGCGGTGCAAGGGTTGGAACTAACGCAAAAATCAAAAAACCTATAATTGTTAAAAATGGCATTGTACGAACAACCGTCGGAATATTAAACTTGTGTGAAAAGAAAGAAAAAATAAGGTCGACGGTAAGCTGTGTTGCAAAATTTATAACAACCAAAAGACCGAGAAGTGAATAAGAAACCCCGTAAAGTGAACGGAAGGTTAAAAACAGTATCGGCGAAATGTTGCCCGCAAAAGCCATTGTGATGTTTACAGTGTAGCAGGCAAGCTTTAATAGTTTATAGTTCGTTTTCATAATCTACCTACAAATAAAAATCATTATATTTAATACTTATAGCACAGTCGTGCTTGTTTTTCAAGTAAAACATTTACACAAAAATGCTTTGGCTAAACAATTATTAGTATTCTTTCCCTTTGCATAGAAAAACGAAGACAACTTCTTAACGAAGTGTCTCCGTTCGGGCTCTTTTTTGTTTTGGAATCAAGGATTTATTTTTCGATGAATTTGACAGCGGTGCCGTATGCAATAACCTCGGCGGCGCCTTGCATCACAGCAGAAGAGGCATAGCGGACATTGATCACAGCATCGGCGCCGAGTTCTTCCGCTTCGGCCACCATTCTTTTGGTGGCGAGGGCTCTTGCTTCGTTCATCATCTCGTTATAGGATTTCAATTCCCCGCCCACGAGAGTTTTAAAACTTTGGGCGATATCCTTTCCGATATGCTTGGATTGGATGGTGCTTCCCTTTACCAAAGAAAGGGTTTGGATTTCTTTTCCCGTGATAAAATCAGTATTGACTAAGATCATCTTCTTCTCCTCTTTTGATTTCTTTGATTCTTTCTATGCAAACTTTGACAATGACTGCCGCAAATACGATGGGAATGATGGCAAAAAAATACTTCCATACTCCCCCGAGAAGAGCGGCAAGAATGCCAAAGTAGACAACATAATAAACGATGATGAAAATTGTTATCACAATGGGGGCAATCATTTTTTTGTGTTTTTCTTTCATTTTTCTGCCTCCTCTTGTGCTAAATTGATCGGATAGGAATTTGAAATGAGAATGGGCTTGATGCCGCACTTTTTTGCTTCCCGCAAATGGGCGGCATTATCTTGCAAAACGCCTTCGAGGGTGATTTCATCCGAGAGGCGCTTTTCGATCGCATTTGCATATTTTTGAATTTCGGAAAAATGGGTTTTGATATAATCTTCTGTCATCACAAGAAGATAATGACGAATCAAACAACGATACTCCTTTTCGAAATCCTTTTCCCAATCAAGGGGGATATAGCATCCCTCCACGATAAGATTTTGCTCATTTTCGATGGCAGTTTTAATCATCTCGCGAACAATGGGCCAAAGATAGGCGGTGAGCTTTTCATCGGGGCTTTCCGGGGTAAGATCGGTATGGCCGCTTCGAATTAAACCCATTTTCAGATGGTCGATTGATAGATATGGATATTTATATTTTTCAAGCAATTTTTGAGCAAGCAGCGTTTTGCCTGTATGCGATGCTCCTGAAATTAAAATAATCATAAAAATCCTTTTTAAAAAATTCCTTTATTATAACGAATCATAGCAGAAACGGCGATGGCAAGGCCGATTCCCAAAAAAAGAAGCAGAAGCCCTTCGCCGATAAGCGATAGAAACGACTTTTCCAAAAGGATCGAGAGAAGCATAAAAATGCTAAAGAGCATAATGCCGACTCCGCAAAGAATGGTGCCAAGCCCCACCTTTTTTCCAAACGGAAGGCGATCTTCTTCCGAAACGCGATGGCGATGATAGGAATGAAGCAATTCGATATTCCCTTTTCGATTGGAAAGCCCCATGAAAACACAAAAAATCCCGATCAAAAACGAAAAAGCAGCGGCAAACATTCGGTTTTCTCCTTAAAAAATAATCTCTTTTTCATGATACCACAAAGAAAACAAAAAGAAAAGATTTTTCTCTTAAAAAGAGAAACCTCGCGGAAAAGGGCAAGAAAGACTTGCTTTTTTTCTTGATTTGTAGTATGATAAGAGCAGTATAAAAAAGGAGAATCACCATGCTTTGTATCAATAAAATGCGCGCA